>CAZVTJ010000001.1:0-42969 GCA_964630015.1 uncultured Gammaproteobacteria bacterium
AGTTTGACAGGAAAAGTTTCGGCCAGTCGTATGCATTCGGCAAAAAAAGCATATTTCCCGATCCGATGTCCACCCAAATCCTGTGCCAGTTGTGCCAAAAAATGGCCCGCAGGATGCGTATGGCAGGCTATAGCGCCCGGGGAATCCATTGCAGTGTCCTTTTTACCGACGGATCGTTTTGGCACAAAGGTGCACTTTTTCCAAACCGGCTCCTTTCTGGATCGGATTGTTTTTCCAAGGCAAAAACGGTTCTTTCCCGTGCCCCGCAAAACCGGATCCGGATTCTTGCCGTATCGGTGTACTGTCTTCTTCCCAAAAACCAAACACAGCTTGGGTTATTCGAAACGGAGGTTAAAAAAGAACAGCTTACTGCTGCCCTTGATACCATTGACGAAAAATGGGGGGCAGGATCGGTGTTTCCCGGAACGCTTCTTTCCATGGATACAAAAATCCAGGACAGGATTTCCTTTGGCGGTGTGAAGGAACTGGAGGAATTTGTGTTCCGCAGTGACAATTCCAGCGAGCCCGCTGCCGTCTTGTAACACTGCCATGTATTTGGTATTGTTATCTGAAGTATTGAATACAGAGTGGTGGGGAGTGACCTAGCACGATAATCCACCCGGCAGCCGATTTTTATTCAAAAACACGGTGCCCCGTCTAGACCCCGATTTCGGGGAACGATTCGCCCAAACGATAGGGAAACAGACAATGCTTCTATTTCGCTTCGTTGGACGGGAAAGTAACTTTATGAATATGCTCCAGACAGCCGAATGCGTGGCAAGCGGACACCCTGATAAAATCTGCGACCAGATATCCGATGCCATTGTTGATGCGGCATTTGCACAGGATCCCACAAGCCGGGTGGCAGTTGAAACGATGGTGACTGCCGGGGTTTGTGCCATTGCCGGTGAAGTCAGCACGAGCCATCCGCTTCCGTATGAAGAAATCGCACGCAGTGTCATTTCCGATTTAGGCTATACGAACTCCGAATTCGGGTTTGATTCCAACTGTACATTCCACTCATGGATCCACGAACAATCCGGCGACATTGCCCGCGGTGTGGATATGGGAGGCGCTGGCGATCAGGGAAGTATGGTGGGGTATGCAACAGACGAAACGGATGAATTCATCCCGCTTCCGTATGCTATTGCACGCAAACTCATTCAAACTATGGATAATTTGCGGACCACACAGACGCTATCGTATCTAAGACCTGACGGGAAAGCGCAATGTACGCTTTCACAAAATCCGAAGGGAGTATATTCCGTTGCATCACTTATCTGTGCCGTACCGCATGATCTGCGTATTGATGCGTATACTGTGAAAAACGACCTTATTACCCATGCCGTTACCCCGGTGCTTACGTCGTACGGCATTTCAATTCCCGACATGGACAAAATTATCGTTAACGGAACGGGTATATGGACAATCGGCGGTCCGGCATCCGATACCGGCGTAACGGGACGCAAAATCATTGCCGACACCTATGGACCGACCATTCCCCATGGCGGCGGAGCATTTTCCGGCAAGGATCCGACAAAAGTCGACCGGTCAGGCGCCTATGCGTGCAGATTCGCGGCAAAAAACATCGTTGCATCCGGCCGGGCAAAAAAATGTCTGGTTCGCGTTTCCTACTGTATCGGACAGGTGAAACCACAGGAACTATCCGTTGATTGTTTCGGAACTGAAAATTCAACAATGAGCGAGATTTACCGGTATATTGACCGACTTGTGTCATTTGAACCACGCAGGATTATCGAAACCCTTGGACTTGCAAAGCCTATCTATAGGCAGACTGCAGCCTATGGGCATTTCGGGAAAAAAGGCTTGCCGTGGGAGCAAATTCGTGGAGTATAATGCAGGTGGTATGGGTGATACATCATCTCCACTGGCAGAGCGACTTCGGCCAAAAACCATCGATGAAATCGTAGGGCAGGGACATCTGGTCGGAAAAAACGGCGTCATTCGTAAAATGCTGGATGCAAAATTCCTTCCGTCCATTGTTTTATGGGGTCCGCCCGGATCGGGAAAAACTACAATTGCCAGGCTCCTTGCAGACCAAATCAATGCAGTATTTGCATCCAAGTCCGCAGTTACTTCCTCGCTTGCCGATATCCGGGAAGTTATTAAACAGGCAAAAATCGTGCGTGAGCAAAACGGAACCAGGACAGTTCTGTTTATCGATGAAATCCACCGGTTCAATAAGGCCCAACAGGATGCGCTTCTTCCGCATGTGGAAGACGGAACGGTGATCTTTATCGGTGCGACGACGGAAAATCCGTCGTTTGAGGTAATTTCCCCGCTCCTGTCGCGTTCACGCGTGCTTGTTCTTCACCAATTATCGGAAGACGATCTTAATACTCTCATTACCAGAGGAGAAAAGGAGGAAGGCGTAACGGTTCTTCCCGAAGGCAAAGAGGCTCTCAAAATTTTAGCAAACGGTGATGCCCGCCAGATGCTTACTATTCTGGAAATTGCCGGAAAACTATCCAAAAACAGGAAAAAAATTACTAGGGATGATATAGAAACCGCGTCCCAAAAAAGCATGCTCCAGTACGATACCGCCGGTGAGGAACATTACAACACCATTTCCGCATTCATCAAATCCATGCGTGCAAGCGATCCCGATGCAACGCTGTATTATCTTGCCCGTATGGTTGCAGCCGGCGAAGAACCACTCTTTATCGCGCGACGGATGGTTATTTTTGCATCGGAGGATATCGGACTTGCCCAACCCACAGCCCTCGTCGTTGCCAATGCGGTATTTGCGGCATGCCAGACAATCGGCTACCCCGAATGCCAGGAAAACCTCGCCCATGGCGCGGTCTATCTTGCTCTTGCCAAAAAGGACAGAAGTGCATATGAGGCGTATATGGAGGCACTCCATGATGCAACCCAACTGGGAAACCTCCCGATACCACTTTCCATCAGAAATGCTCCGACTAAACTTATGAAAGGATTAGGATACGGTAAGGATTACCAGCAGTATTCGACGGAAAGCCATTTGCCCGACAAAATTAAAGGAAAAACATATCTGAAACCAAAAACCTAAAAAGGGTGTAAGGGATACTATAATATTCTATGATAGGAAGTATCGTATGGTAAAAAAATATTCCGCGGGCGGTATCGTATTGTGTGTAAAGGATAAATCCCTATTTCTTTTGGCAATAAAGGACCGTTCCGGTGTGTATACCTTTCCCAAAGGAATTATTGAACCGGGTGAGGGGGAAGAACAAACTGCCATACGGGAAATCCGGGAAGAAACCGGTATTCGGGTAAAAAAACCGCTTGGACGTCTTTCTCCCATAGGATACAGTGTCGGCGGTGATGCGACGGGCTACTATAAACATGTACAGTTTTTCGTCTTTACCGTGCCCACCATGGAGCCTCCGCTCCCGCAGCTTGAAGAACATATTACCGAGGCAGTCTGGTTACCATTCCCTACGGCATATATCCATATTGGATACCCCAAAACCAATAAACCGCTTATCATCCAGGCACTTGATGTTGCTGGATATGATGAATACAAAGACCAGTTGTCCGGGAGCCTGGCATGAGCGGATCTGACCTCCCCGGTATCACGCTTCTGTATGGGGAAGACGTTGTGGCATCACGAAATGCGCTTGACGTACTCCGGCAGGGAATAAAAGACTATGAAATCCGGGAAATTTCCGGAAAAACCGCCGATCTTTCCATCGTCAAACAGGTGTTTGAATCCTCATCGCTGTTTTCCCAACCGGTCTGCCTGATTGTGGAAAGTGTGCTGACAGCACCCAAATCCTCTAAAATTCCCAAAAAACTATTTTTTTCTCTGCTGGAATCGCGTCAGGAAAATATCCACGTGATCTCCTGGGAACCTTCCGAGCTCACCAAGGATACGCTCTCGGATTTCCCTAAGGGAACGGCAGTATCACACTTTCCTCTCCCAAAAATTTTGTTTTCGTTTTTGGATGAAATTCGCCCCGGGAATACGGAAAAATCGCTTTCGGTATTTACACAACTTCTTGAACAGGAACCTGCCGAACTTGTGCTGTCGCTTCTTTCAACGCGCATCCGGCAGCTTATTCAGGTGAAGGACAATGCAACACCGGCAAAGGCAAGCCCGTGGCAGGTATCCCGTTTGACAAGCCAGGCGCGCTTGTTTACGATGGATAAACTTCTTTCTATGCACGAACAACTTTTTGCCATAGAACTTTCCACAAAAAGCGGTACCCATCCGCTCCCGCTTGTCAGCCAGCTTGAACGGTTTATTATTGTTTCCTGTTCTTCGTAAAGGAGGATCTATGACAGTCGACCTTTCCATTTTTAAAGACTATGACATACGCGGTGTTTATCCGACCCAAATAAACGGGGAAGTATTTGGCGCGATTGCACATGCAATTGTTCGTGAATTCTCACCAAAATCCGTATGTATCTGTCGTGATATGCGTCTTTCCGGTGATGAAATAAAAAACGCTTTTGCGGACGTATTTACCTCATTGGGTGTGGATGTCTATGATGCCGGGTTAGTCGGAACGGAAATGCAGTATTACATTGCCGGCACAAAAGATATTGATCTGGTCATTATGATCAGCGCTTCCCATAATCCAAAGGAATATAACGGTATGAAGATGGTCAAAAAAGGCCCTATTGCCGTTACCAGCGAAAGCGGAATGAATGCGGTACGTGACCGGATCAAGGAAGGTCCGCTCCCACCGGCGAAAACGCCCGGAAACGTATATCCCATCGATGTGTGGGACGAATGGAAGGAAAAAATCCTTTCCCTTGTGGATACCAAAACGTTCAAGCCCCTTTCCGTCGTAATTGATGGGGGAAACGGGATGGCAGGAACAATCGTTACGAAACTGTTTTCCGGTTTGCCGTTTTCCATTACTCCGCTCTTTTTTGAACCGGATGGGAATTTTCCCAATCACACACCAAATCCATTGATTCCAGAAAATAATGCCGTCCTGTCCAAAACCATTCTGGAGAAAAAAGCGGACGTCGGACTGACGTTTGACGGCGATGCGGACCGGATGTTTTTGGTAGACAATACCGGACGAATAATTCCCGGGACTATTACGACAGCACTTCTTGCGCGGTATTTCCTCAAGAAATATCCCAAAGAAATAATTTTATATAACGCCATTTGCGGCCGGGTAGTTCCCAAAATCATTACCCAATACGGTGGAACCCCAAAACGTGTTCGTGTCGGACATAGCTACATCAAAACCTACATGCGCGAAACGAACGCAATTTTTGCCGGGGAACATTCCGGACATTATTATTATCGGGATTTTTACCGTGCAGAAAGCGGGGTACTGACGGCACTTCTTATTCTGTCGCTCCTGAGTGCGCAGGATAAACCGCTCTCGTCTCTTGTTGATGAACTGGATATCTATCCATCGTCGGGAGAAATAAATTTTACCGTTTCCGATATTCCAACTACTGTTGAAACAATCAGAAAAAACCATGCAGACGCCAAATCCATCGATGATCTTGACGGACTCAGTGTCTGGTATGAATCGTATTGGTTTAACGTCCGGGCATCCAAAACGGAACCACTCCTCCGGCTTAATGTTGAAGCGGATACAAAGGAGATTCTGGCTGCGCAAACGGAAAAACTACTTGCCGAACTTGTATCGTTGGGAGCAAAACGGAAATGACGTATACCGGAAAATACCAACACGAGCTTGAGTTTGCCGTAAACGTTGCCCGCCATGCATCGGAAATTCTTTCTTCCATGCAGCCCTCAGCAACGGTTGCAGTACAGAAGGATATTGCCGATATTGCAACGACGGCAGATTTGGCATCGGAACAATATATTTTGGACGAAATTAGGAAAGCATTCCCAACGGATGGTATCCATTCGGAAGAATCCCATGACACAAACACCTCCTCACCCAGAAGGTGGGTTGTGGATCCGCTTGATGGCACCAAGGAATATGCCAAAGGACTCGCCGAATATAACGTGCTTATCGGACTAGAGGAAAACAACACGCCGGTTATGGGTGTGATCCAGCGGATCGGACCGGATGAGGTCCTTACTGCAACGATTGACGGTCCGGCTCTGTATAACGGGACGCAAATCCATGTTTCCAAAACCGATGACCTGACACGCTCATTTATCGGATTCCATATCCCGAGTTCCAGAAATGGTCCAGATGCTGTCCAGCGCGCAATGAATTGCGTTCATCGTATCGTATTGTCTGCATACAGGATCAGGCCGGGATGGGATACTGCCCAACAATGCAGTTGGGTAGCCCGGGGTATTCTTGATGCACATATTATTCCTGCCTGCGTCAACTCATGGCATGACGTAATGGAAGGACTCCTTCTTGTGGAGCGCGCGGGGGGAACAGTTACCGATTATGCAGGTAATCCCATTACTGCAGGGAATATGGAAAACGGATTTGTCATATCCAATGGACGTATTCATGACCGATTATTGGCTCTTATTCAATCATCAAAGGAGGATGTTCTATGAAATCACTTGATACCGTGTCTGCAATGAAGGCCATTGACCCAAAAAATGTTCTCGGGTCCATCGATCTGTTTCCCGACCAATGCCAACAGGCATGGGATGATGTGGCAAAACTCACGTTTCCCAAGGAATATTCCTCTGCGGATTCCATACTCGTTGCCGGTATGGGAGGATCCCGCTTTACACCACGGACCATAAAAGAATATTGTTTTGGGGAGCTTACGGTACCGTATGAAATTACCGATGACTACCGGACCCCCGGTTTTGTCGGGAAAAACACGTTGGTGATTTTATCTTCCTATTCCGGTACGACGGAAGAGGTACTTACCATCGGAAAAGAGGCTCTCAAACGGGGTGCAATGGTAACCGGTGTGATGGCAGGAGGTGCCATTGGAGCATTCCTTACCGAAAACCATTTACCCTATTATGCCTTTAATCCTAAAAATAATCCGTCGGGACAACCGCGTATCGGAGGCGGATACCTGCTTTTGGGTCATTTGGCACTTCTTTCGAAATTAGGATACATTCCCGACCAGACAACCATCGTACAAACCGCAATCCAGGAGGCCAGGAAATACGCCACACTCGTTTCCGCCGATGTTCCCGAGGCACAAAATCCCGCAAAACAGCTTGCCAGAACGCTTCTTGGCACGCATCCGTTCCTTGTCGTTTCCGAGTTTTTGCGCGGCTGGGTCAATGGGTTTGCAAACCAGATTAATGAAACAGCAAAGATGATATCCGATTTCCGTTATATTCCGGAACTCAACCACCATTTGATGGAGGGATTAAAGCGGCCGGAGACCCTGCATGAAAACGGCTTGTTTGTCTTTTTCCATTCCGATCTGTACAGTCCCCAGATTCAAAAACGGTTTGATATCACAAAAACCGTCGTGGAAAAACAACAGGTCAAAACACTGGATATCCGCATGACCGGATCAACACCATTTTCCCAAATACTTATGGGAAATGTGCTTGGTTCGTATACGACATTTTATATGGCAATGTTAACCGATACCGATCCGGTTGCCATTCCATGGGTTGATTATTTCAAAAAAGAATTATCCAAATAGTCCCTATGATCCTGCCTAACCTCTACAGTATCAATCGTATTCATTACGGGGACGGATGGTGATTATTCCCTCCATGCAGGCAGTGCGGTTTACCGTATATCACGGTCTTGCGTGTTTGGGAAAAAATCTCCATACTGGGTATATATGAAGCAAAAATACGTCGTATGGTTTCATGATGTCGATAAGGAAGACGGCGCAATAGTCGGTGGCAAGGGAGCAAACCTTGGCGAGATGACGCAAGCCGGGTTCCCCGTGCCGCAGGGATTTATCGTGACCGCTCAGGCATACTACGCATTTTTGGATGCCAATAACCTTCGGGATACCATAAAGGAATATTTGGGCGATCTTGACGTGAACGATTCCCATGCACTGGAAAATGCTTCCATAAAGGTGCGAAAGGCTATCGTCCACGCTCCGTTTCCCAAGGATATTTCCAAGCTGATTATTGATTCCTATTCCAAAATGGAGCATTCGATCCTCAAGCATCCCATGGTTGCGGTACGCTCCAGCGCTACGGCAGAGGACTTACCCGGCGCATCGTTTGCCGGACAACAGGAAACATTCCTGAATGTTACCGGCGAAGCGGCGCTTTTGGAAAAAGTCCGTGAATGTTGGGCATCGCTGTTTACCCAGCGGGCAATTTTTTACCGCCAGACGAATAAATTCGATCATTTTAAGGTCGGTATTGCCGTTCCCGTACAGAAAATGGTCAACGCCGACCGTTCCGGCATCATGTTTACCATCGATCCCGTCACGAACGACAAAAATACGATTATGATCGAGGCAATTTTCGGCCTTGGGGAAATGATCGTACAGGGTATGGTGACGCCGGACCATTATGAAGTTGATAAAAAATCGGACAAAATCACCAAACGTGTGGTTAATACGCAGGAAAAACTCATGCGCAAGAAAGGATCGGGGAACGAAGTCATCCCGCTTTCCAAAAAAGAAGGCGTTAAAGTAAAACTGACAGACAAGATGATCCATGAACTGGCTGATCTGGCCAGAAAGCTGGAAAAACATTATTACTTCCCTCAGGACAGTGAATGGGCGATCGAAAACGGCCATGTGTATCTTGTCCAAACCAGGCCGGTTACGACGGCAGGAAAAGACATGAAAGCCGGATCCATTACGCTTTCCAAAATGGAAGAACTGTTAAAAGGCGATCCGGCAAGTCCGGGAATAGCATCCGGTGTCGTAAAAATCCTTCAGTCAGCCAAGGAAATCCATAAAATCCAAACCGGCGACGTGCTGGTAGCCGAGCAGACAAACCCGGACTACGTACCGGCTATGAAGAAAGCGGCCGCAATCGTGACGGAACGGGGGGGCAGGACTTCCCATGCCGCCATTGTTTCCCGGGAACTGGGTATTCCGGCAGTCGTAGGAACTGCTGGTGCAATGTCAAAACTCAAGGATAAAATGGTGGTCACGGTCAACGGCGCAACGGGACAAATCTTTAAAGGGGCACTTTCAAGCGGTGACCGGCAGAAGATTGAGGATTCTAAGGCAGCACTGACCAAAAAAGCACCGATCATTACTGCAACAAAAGTCATGGTGAATCTGGCTGAACCGGATAGGGCCAAAGAGCTTTCAAAACGGCAGGTCGATGGGGTCGGATTGCTACGTGCCGAATTTATGATTGCCGATATCGGGACCCATCCGAGGAAACTGATCGAAGAGAAAAAACAGCATGTCTTTATCGATACGCTTGCCGAACATATTTCCGAATTCTGCGAAGCGTTTTCGCCGCGTCCGGTTATCTACCGCGCAACCGATTTCAAGACGAATGAATACAGAAACCTCAAGGGTGGAGCGGCCTATGAGCCGGAAGAACCAAACCCGATGCTTGGATTCCGCGGTGCGGCACGTTACATTGCGGATGCAAAAGTATTCGAAATGGAAATCGAAGCGATCAAAAAAGTGCGTAATAAAATGGGGTTCAAGAACCTGCACGTCATGATTCCATTTGTCCGCAATCCGAAGGAACTTTTGGAAGTCAAAAAAATCCTGGCATCAAATGGATTATCACGGTCACAATCATTCAAACTCTACATGATGGTGGAAATTCCGACTAACATTATCCGGATTGATGATTTTCTGGATGTAGGGGTAGACGGTATTTCGATCGGGTCCAACGATTTAACCATGCTGATGCTGGGAACAGACCGGGATAACAGCGAAGTGGCACACGACTTTTCCGAACTTGATCCGTCGGTTCTGTGGGCACTTGAACACGTCATTAAATCCGCATCCAAACGTGGGGTGGCTTCATCCATCTGCGGACAGGCGCCTTCGGATTACCCGGAAATCGTGCAAAAACTTGTATCCTGGGGAATTACCAGCGTTTCCGTCAATCCCGATGCGATCGACCGAGTACGGGAAACCGTTGCACTGGCGGAAAAACGACTTGTGACAAAGAAAAAATAAACGAGGTATGGCCAACGTTCCTTCGACAACCATTTACGGCGTGTATTCCAGGGAAATTCTCGATTCCCGTGGTACTCCGACCGTGGAAACAACGGTCATTCTGGAAAGCGGCTACCGCGGGACTGCTTGTGTTCCATCCGGTGCATCTGTCGGATCCAATGAGGCATTTGAGCTGCGGGATAAAGATCCCAACCGGTATTTGGGTATGGGGGTGCTCAAAGCAGTTGCCAACGTCAATAGCATCATAGGACCTGCAGTCAAAGGGAAAAATGCGGTTGACCAAAAAGGTCTTGATGAACTCATGATTTCCCTTGACGGGACGGAGAATAAATCAAAACTTGGGGCAAATGCGATTCTGTCGATATCCCTTGCAGCAGCTGTTGCCGCATCGTCTGCCACATCGGTACCGCTCTACCGGTACCTGAATTTTCTGTATTCCGGATACCATAAAGTGGATATGACCCGCATTCCATCGCCACTGTTTAACATCATCAATGGCGGGAAACATGCATCATGGAACCTTGATTTCCAGGAATTCCATATCATTCCGGCATCCAATAAATCCTTTTCGCAGGCACTCCAGATCGGTGTGGAAATCTACAATAGCCTGAAGGATATTCTAATCAATCGGAATGCTTCCCATAATGTGGGTGATGAGGGCGGATTTGCACCGACGTTATTTACCAATATCGATGGTCTTGAAGTCATATCCGAGGCAATCCGTAATACCCCCCACCGGCTCAATCTTGATGTATTCTTGGGTCTTGATCTTGCCGCATCCAATTTTAAAAAAGATCGTGGGTATCATATTAAGGACCGCCCTGTTGCCTATACGGCAAACGAATTTATTGCATTCCTAAAGGAATTGTACGAAAAATACCATCTGTTACTTATTGAAGATGCTTTGGAGGAAAACGATTGGTCATCCTGGACGCGTCTGACCGCAGAACTTGGCAAACAGGTTCTCATCGTCGGAGATGACCTCTGCGTTACCAACTCCAAACGGCTGGAAAAGGCGATTGCCGAAAAAAGCTGTACCGCACTTATCATAAAACCCAACCAGATCGGAACACTTACGGAAGTTTTCCGGACGATCAAAATGGCAGACGAACATGACATCAAAACCGTCCTTTCCCACAGGTCGGGTGAAACAAACGATACGTTTATTGCCGATCTGGCCGTTGCAGTGCAAAGCGATTATGTAAAATTCGGTGCTCCCGCACGGGGAGAACGCATTGCAAAATATAACCGGCTCCTGCAGATTGAAACGGAGCTCTTGTATTTAGCACAGAAAAAATCATGAGAGACCTGCAGAAACTCTTTTACCCTTCCGCAATTGCCGTTATCGGTGCATCAAGAAACGAACATTCCGTCGGGGGAACACTCCTGTCCAACATCATCCGGTATGGCTACAGCGGCAAAGTCTATCCCGTTAATCCCAGTGCCGAAACGATCGCAAACATCCCCTGTTTTCCCGATGTTGCCCATATCGGACAACCGGTTGATCTGGCCATAATCATTGTTCCCTCCCCAGCAGTTCCCGATGTGCTGACCCAATGCGGAGAGAATCACATTCCCCATGCGGTCATCATTTCATCCGGTTTTGGGGAATTGGGGGACGAAGGCAAAAAAAAGGAAGCGGATATTGTTGCGATTGCCAAGCAATACTCCATATCGCTGATCGGTCCAAATTGCCTTGGTATTTTGAATCCCTCCATCCACTTAAACGCCTCTTTTGCGGGGAATAATCCGATGCCGGGACCGATTGCGTTTATTTCCCAAAGCGGTGCGATCTGCGCATCCATGATTGATTATGCCAATGAACTTCGGATCGGATTTTCCAAATTCGTTTCCATCGGAAACAAAGCGGATATTAACGAATACGACATTATGGAGTATTGCCTGACGGATCCTGATACGAAGGTATTGTGCCTGTATGCGGAATCGCTGTATGATGCCCCGCGGCTTCTTGGGCTTGCACAGAAGCTTTCATCAGCAAATCCGCCAAAACCGATTGTCATTCTCAAAGCCGGACAAACCGACGAAGGGTCAAAAGCCGCTAGGTCCCATACCGGCTCCGTCAGCGGAAATGCAAAAGCCTACGCGGCACTTTTTTCCCAGGCAAATATTACCCGTGTCGATACGATCGAGGATTTGCTTACCACTGCAACCTGTTTTGCATACAATAGTGTTCCCACAGGAAACGGGGTTGCAATTTTGACAAATGCCGGAGGGCCGGGAATCCTGGCTACCGATACTGCGGTAGCAAGCGGGCTTACCATGGCCCAATACGAGGAAAAAACAAAATCCGAACTGACGGAAATTGTTGCTCCCGTCGGCCACAGCGCAAATCCCATGGATGTTTTGGGCGATGCGCCGGCAATCCGCTACGAAAAAGGGTTGCGCGCACTTATTACCGACACTACCGTTTCCAGCATAGTGACCATTCTTACACCCCAGTCAACAACCGAAGTCGAAGAAACCGCCAAGGTAATCACGGACCTGAAGCAAACGACGCAAAAACCCATTACCGCATCGTTTATGGGTGATGCAACAGTCCAAAAAGGAATAGTGTATCTTCGGGATCATGCGGTTGCCACATTTCGGTATCCGGAAGACGCCGTCCGCTCGATCGGTGCACTCACTACCTATGCAGTTCGAAGGAATGAAACCGCGGTTGCGCTTCCCGAAAGCCAAAAAATACCACTGGAAAACGCTGTTTCGGTAAAAATTGCTAATCATCAACCGCTCGTTCTTACGGACGCCGCCCGGCTTGTGGCATCCTATGGATTCCGTGTTCCTGAGAGCATTAAAACCAATCCGATTCCGACCGATGCGGACGCCCAGGCTCTTACGGCAATGAAGACAGATATGTGTGTCGTTAAGGTTATTTCGGAGCAGATTTCCCATAAAACCGATGTCGGCGGGGTAGCGCTTTCCGTTCCGAAACAGCAGGTTATGGCCGCAATTGCATCCATGAAGCTTACCCTTGCCAAAACCGCACCGAATGCGACGATTGAGGGATTTTTGGTGAGTGAAATGGCAGACCAGCTTAATGCCGTTGAACTGCTGGTTGGCTTCCGGCGGGAAAAAGGGCTCGGTACGGTCATCGTGTGCGGGACGGGCGGCATTCTGGTTGAACTGCAGGGGGATGTGGCCATGCAGTTTGACCCTTCAACAAAGACGGGATGGACCCATGTACTCCGGAAGCTCAAGATTGCTTCCATCATTAACGGATACCGGGGAAAAGAAAGCTACTGTTGGGACGATCTCTACACTGCCATTTCGGCCGTAACAGAGCTATCACGGGATTATCCGTCCATTTCGGAGCTGGACATTAATCCGCTTTGCATCTATCCCGGACGCACCGGCAAACGTCCGGTTGCCCTTGATATCCGCGTTTCACTTGAGTGAGAAAAGAAGTACGAATTCACCCTTCGGATGGGAAAATTTGGAAATCATATCCAGAACCGGACCTGAAACGACTTCCTCATGGACTTTGGTAAGTTCCCGGGCAACGGTAATGTCGATATTTCCAATTATGGATGCCAGAAGCGTCAGGAACTTTTCCAATTCGTATGGGGAAATATAGAACACCACCGTGGGATGCAGGTCGGGATTTGCAATCGTCATCTGCCGAAGAGATGTTAACAGACGAGTGCGGTTGGACGGTTTTTCCGGCGGGAATCCGTAAAACAGAAGCGGTGTGGTGGGAAGGCCCGAGGCAACAAGGGCGGCAAGCAATGCCGATGCCCCGGGGACGACAACAATCGGAATATTTTTTTTGCGGCACAGCGCAACCAGCATGTATCCGGGATCGGACAATACCGGCGTTCCTGCATCGGAACACAGGACGATATCCCGCCCGTTTTCCAGCATTTCCAATAGCTCCGGATTACGTTTGCTTTCCGTAAACCGGTCATAGCGGATAAAAGTATGGTGGACTGGCTCCGTGTGACCGCGCTCTTCGTATGTATGGACAAGGAGGGATGTGCGTTTCGTATCTTCACAGACGATCACGGGGGCCTGCAGCAGTATTGTTTTCGCCCGCAGGGTTATATCGTCTAGATTACCGATCGGCGTTGACACACAAAAAAGCGTTCCCATATAATAGCTGTACACGGCGCACACTACATTCCGCGCCTTTTTTATTGTATAGGGGTATCATATCAGGAAACTACTATGAACATCATCATGAGTGTGTTTGAATTTTTCCTCCATATCGACAAGCATTTAAATACCATTATCCAGACATATGGGGCCCTTTCATACGCACTTCTGTTTTTTGTCATCTTTATGGAAACGGGGTTTGTAGTGACGCCATTCCTTCCCGGTGATTCGCTTATTTTTGCCGCAGGTGCATTTGCCGCAGTCGGATCGTTCCATATCGTACCGCTGTGGCTGCTTCTTGTGGTTGCAGCAATTCTGGGCGATACGGCAAACTACTGGATCGGTCATACGATCGGGCCGAAAGCATTCAGCGGGAAAATCAGGTTTCTGAAAAAGGAATATCTGGATAAAACGCATGCGTATTTCGAAAAGTACGGCGGGAAAACGATCATTATTGCCCGGTTCGTACCGATTGTGCGCACGTTTGCCCCGTTTGTTGCCGGTGTCGGGAAAATGACGTACGGTCATTTCATTTCCTTTAACGTTATCGGTGGTCTATTGTGGGTAACGCTCTTTACTTTCGGTGGGTATTTCTTCGGAAATCTGGAATTCGTGAAGAAGAATTTTTCCATCGTCATATTTGCCATCATCGGCATTTCAGTACTTCCGGCAGTCATTGAGTATATAAAGGAAAAACGGCTAGCCAAAAAAGCGCCGGCAGAAGTAAAAGAATAATCCGTATTTTTATATACAGTAACTTTATACCGTATACAGAATTACTTACGAGCTATATTTTCTGATAACTCCGATCACACGCCCTTGGATCTTCACATGTGTCGTAAAAATGGGGGACATAGCTGCATTTGCAGGCATGAGTTTTATCCGGTCCTTTTCGAAATAGATTCGCTTGAGCGTTGCCATGCCGTTTGGTAAGAGGGCAACAACGATATCTCCGTTTGATGCATCGTCCTGATGCTGGATAACCACATAGTCGCCATCTAGAATGCCGTCATCGATCATGGATGTTCCCTTCACCTGCAGCACATAATTTGCCTTGTTATTGGAAATCATGGAGGGGGCAACCGACAGATAGGAATTTGGGTCCGTATATGGCTCAAGAGGCTGCCCTGCCGCAATAAACCCAAGTACCGGAAGCTCGACAGCCGCTTCATACGTACCGCTGCGGTAGCGTTCGTGGAGAATTTCGATACCGCGTGCCGTACCGTCAAGCTTTTTTATGTACCCCTTTTGCCGGAGATTTTCCAGATGTTCGTGGACCGTCGCAACGGAACCTATTCCGGTCGCCTCACCGATTTCCCGGAGCGTTGGCGCATAGCCAAACCGCTGGACAAATTGCGTGATAAAATCAAGAAGTTCGCGTTCTTTTGTATATAATGTAGGAGGCATAGCGTTACCCAAACATCCTTTCCTGTATACCAGTAATACCCTAAAAAAAGGCGAATTGTCAACAGGGATTTTTTGGGGTAGTATGGGTACTATACCCGAATAAAACCCAATCATTATGTTTGCACTCACGTCACCATATACGCCAAACGGCGACCAGCCGGAGGCAATTGCTTCACTTATCGACAACATTACCCGTGGCAAAAACCAGCAGGTACTTATCGGCGTGACCGGAAGCGGTAAAACGTTTACCATCGCAAACGTCATCCAGAAACTCCAACTCCCGACGCTTGTGATTTCCCACAATAAAACGCTTGCCGGCCAGCTCTACCAGGAATTCAAGGAATTCTTCCCGCACAATGCCGTTTCGTATTTCGTATCCTATTACGACTACTACCAGCCGGAGGCATATATTCCCGCATCGGATACGTATATCGAGAAGGAAACGCAGATCAACGAAGAAATCGACAAACTTCGCCTGGCGGCAACAATGAACATCCTGACGCGCCCCGACACGATTACCGTCGCGTCGGTTTCCTGTATCTATAACATCGGATCACCCAGGGAGTACGGACAATTCGTTCTGGAAGGCAGAGTCGGGATGGAACTTTCCCAAACGGCAGTCATAAACCGCCTGGTGACGCTCCAGTATGCCAGGAATGACTGGGAGGGTCAGCGCGGGACATTCCGGGTCCGGGGGGATGCCATCGATATCTTTTTGGCATATACGGATACCGTTATTCGTTTGGAATTTGGCGATTCACGGCTTGTATCCGTAGAAGAACGGGCAAAAACGGATCTTGCCCTGCTGTCCAAACCCGATGTCTTCGTTATCTACCCGGCAAAACACTTCATGACGGATACGTCATCCAACAAAGAGATATTTGATCAGATCGAACGGGATATGGAGACGCAGGTTGAGACGTTTACCAAACAGGGGAAAGTCGTGGAAGCGTTCCGGATTAAACAGCGCGTCACCCATGATCTGGAAATGATCCGGGAGATGGGATACGTCAACGGTATCGAAAACTATTCACGGTATTTTGAACAGCGCAAACCGGGTGATGCGCCCTATACCCTGTTTGACTATTATTCCCAAACATATAAACAATGGCTTCTGGTGATCGACGAATCCCATATGACGATCCCGCAGGTCCGGGGTATGTACAACGGCGACCGGAGCAGGAAGCAGACTCTTATCGATTTCGGGTTCCGGTTGCCCGCAGCACTGGATAACCGGCCGCTGACGTTTGACGAATTTTTACGCCGTACGCCCTCAACCATTTATGTATCCGCAACACCGGACGATTGGGAACTTTCCTACACCAACCAAACCGTAGTGGAACAATTCGTCCGTCCGACCGGACTTGTCGATCCGGAGGTGGAGGTACGGCCCTCAAGCGGCCAGATTGCCGACGTGATGAAGGAAATCCAGATACGGGTAGACAAACACGAGCGGGTACTGGTGACGACACTCACCAAACGGATTGCCGAAGACCTGACCGACTATCTGAAAGAACGGGCAATCCGCGTATCATACCTGCATTCCGATGTGGAAACCCTTGACCGCAGCGATATTTTAACGGAGCTCAGAAAAGGTACCATTGACGTGATAATTGGCGTCAATCTGCTCCGGGAGGGCCTTGATCTGCCGGAAGTATCACTTGTCGTTATTTTGGATGCGGATAAGGAAGGGTTTCTGCGGAGCCGCACAAGCCTTATCCAAACTATGGGCAGGGCAGCGCGGAACGTCGGCGGGAAGGTCATTTTATATGCCGATAGGGTAACGCGGTCCATGAAACAGGCAATGGATGAGGTATCACGCCGAAGGAGCGTCCAGGAGGAATGGAATAGAAAGCACAATATTACCCCCACGACGATTTCAAAATCCATCAGGCCAGACCTGGCACAGCGATCACATGAGGAAAACGGCGGTACGGTTAAAGATCCCGAAGTCATTCTTGGTTCCATTCATCCGGACGAGTTAACCCCGGCCGATATTACCGAAAAAATCAAATACCTTACCCAGCTAATGAAGGAAAGCAGTAAGAAACTCGACTTCGAAACGGCAATGCAGTATCGCGATACGATACGGGAACTGAAAAAACGGGTATAATAATAGGTCACGGTATTTTCCTATGCAAACAAAAACCAATTCAGAACTAGTGGTGACCGGCGCCAGGATGCACAACCTGCAAAATGTCACGGTACACATACCCAAAAATACGTTTACCGTATTGACCGGCGTTTCGGGCTCCGGAAAGTCATCCATGGCATTTGATACGATCTACGCCGAAGGACAACGCCGCTATGTCGAATCGCTATCTTCCTACGCGCGGCAGTTTTTGGGCATTATGGACAAGCCCGATGTGGACCGCATAGATGGACTGTCACCGGCAATTGCCATCGACCAGAAAACAAAATCCAATAATCCGCGCTCAACTGTCGGGACGGTTACGGAAATATACGATTACCTGCGTCTTCTGTATGCACGAATCGGCCACCCGCATTGCCCCCAGTGTGGCCGGGAAATTGCCCGCAATAGCATTGATCAGATTACCGACCAAATTATGCATACGATCCGGGAGTCCCTTGGATCCCATCCGGTATTTTTCTTCATTCTTTCGCCGGTTGTACGGGACAGAAAAGGGGAATTTACCCAACTTTTCGGTAACCTCCGGACAAAAGGATTCCGTATGGTCCGGGTGGATAAAACCTACTACGGATTGGATGAGGATATTTTTCTGATCAGAACAAACCGTCATACGGTCGACTGTGTTATTGACCGGCTGTCAGTCACAAAACAGACAATACGAAACGAGGAGCTTCAAAAGGAACTCCTTGCCCGCATCAGGACTTCCGTTGAACAGGCCGTGACGCTTTCGGGCGGCTATGTAATATTTTCCGAAATTAAGGACCAGGTTTTTTCCATGCCGGAAAAGCCAAAATCAACACGGGATTTCCAGTTTTCCCAGCACTTTTCCTGTCCCGACTGCGGCATATCCATCCCCGAACTTGAACCACGCAGTTTTTCGTTCAATTCGCCCCAGGGTGCGTGCCCAACCTGCAACGGACTGGGTGTAGTTACACGGATTGATCCGTCACTGGTATTTCGCGATGAGCTTTCCATTTCCGAGGGAGGAATCCTCCCATTCGCCAAAACATTTTCCCATGATTCCTGGTTTTCCCGGATTGTCACGACTGCAGCAGCCGCCCACGGGATCGATATCAAGGCGCAAATCAGAATGCTGACGGAAGACCAAAAAAAAGTATTGCTGTATGGAACCGGAGATCATCAGTATGAAGTCGCCGGAAATAACCGGTTCGGCGAAAAAACCGTTATCCACGAATCGTTTTCCGGTATCATTCCCGAACTAATGCGACGTTACAGCGAAACCCAATCGAGTTGGATCAGGGAAGAAATCGAAAAATTCATGGTTGAGGAAGTGTGTTCCGAATGCAAAGGGGCACGGCTTGGGGAAACAAGCAGAAACGTGACGGTTGCTAAAACAACGCTTCCCGTTGTATCGGATTATTCCATCACGAAAGCAATTGACTGGATCCGGGGTCTTACGGACAAAAATACCCATCTATCGACAAATGAAGCGATCATTGCCGCTCCCATCAAAAAGGAACTGGAATCCCGGCTTGGATTCCTTTCCGATGTGGGACTGGAGTATTTAACGCTTTCGCGAAAAGCCGGATCGCTTTCCGGCGGAGAATCCCAACGGATACGGTTGGCATCGCAAATCGGCTCCGGATTATCGGGAGTGCTGTATGTCCTGGATGAACCCTCCATAGGCTTGCACCAACGGGATAATGCCAAACTCATTACGACCCTTAAGAACCTTCGCGACCTAGGGAATACCGTTTTGGTGGTCGAACATGACCGCGACATGATGGAGGCAGCCGATGATATCATCGATTTCGGGCCCGGTGCGGGCAGAAACGGCGGAACCGTTGTCGCCCAGGGAACCTACAACGACATTATTTCCTCCAAAAAATCCCTTACCGGCCAGTATCTGTCAAACAAAAAAGTCATCGTACGGCAAAAGGATACGGTTGATTCCACTACCCCGCGCCTTACCATTCGGGGTGCAACACACCACAACCTCAAAGACGTGAACGCCTCCATACCGCTTGGAAAATTCGTCGTCATAACCGGCGTTTCCGGTTCGGGAAAATCATCCCTTATTGTGGAAACGCTGTATCCCGCTCTTGAAAAATCGCTCATATCCTATTCCAAAGCCAAACCGGGTCCGTTTACGGAAATTACCGGATTGGAGGGCGTCGACAAGACAATCCTTATCGACCAATCGCCAATCGGCAGGACCCCACGAAGCAATCCTTCCACATATACCGGCCTCTTTACGCCAATCCGGGAGCTCTATGCCCAAACACCATCTGCCCGTTCGCACGGGTTCACCCCCGGGCGGTTTTCGTTTAACATGAAGGGCGGTAGGTGTGAAGCGTGTGAAGGCGAAGGAGTCAAAAAAATTGAAATGCAATTCCTTTCCGACATTTACGTTACCTGTGAAGTCTGCCATGGAACACGGTATAACCAGGAAACGCTTGATATCCTGTTTAAGGATAAGTCGATTGCCGACGTCCTTGCTATGACGGTTGAGGAGGCAAAAGATTTTTTCACCAACCAACCGGCAATCAAGGAGAAACTCGATACGCTGTTTGAGGTAGGACTGGGATATATGTCGCTAGGCCAAAGTGCAACGACACTTTCCGGCGGGGAAGCACAACGTGTGAAACTTGCAACTGAATTATCGAGGCGCTCAAGCGGAAAAACATTGTATATTCTTGATGAACCGACAACCGGGCTCCATTTTGCCGACCTGGATAAATTATTGCACGTCCTTTCCCAATTGGTGAAAAAGGGCAACACCGTGATCGTCATCGAACATAACCTGGATATCATAAAAAATGCCGATTGGATTATTGATATGGGACCGGGTGGAGGGGAAAACGGTGGGGAAATCATTGCGCAGGGAACGGTGTCCGACATTGCTAAAAATCCCAAATCCATTACGGGCGAATTTTTACGTACCATATGAACAATCGGTTCCCATTATTCAAAACACTTCTTACCGCGCTAGTTCTGACGATTCTGTTTTCCGGAGTTTGCCGGATGGTTTCAGCGGAAGATTTTACTGCCGACCACGACGTTTCCTATACAGTCTTATCGGGCGGCATGACAATGGTATCCCAGAAAATCACACTCACCAATCTTCAGGATTCCTATTATCCCCGTCAATATACGCTTTCCGTCGATGCGGATATCTCCGATGTTACGGCATCCGACAACAAGGGCACGATCGAGCCGACCGTCGTCAAAATGAACGGAAAAACGAATATATCGGTAAAATTCCATGACCATCCGGTCGGAATCGGCAAAACATTACCGTTCCATCTGCGATATTTAAGTGCATCGAACGCTAAAAAAATCGGGAATATCTGGGAAGTACGGATTCCGGCGTTATCCGATGATGAATTTACCGGTGAATATACTGTCCACCTTGCCGCAGCAGCCGAAATCGGACCCCTTGCGTATGCCAATCCGAAACCCGCAAGCGGAAATTTGTTGACATGGACAAAAGATGAGATTAAAAAAACAGGCGTCATCGCATCGTTTGGCACAGTACAAAAATACCGACTGACTATTGAATATCCCATCCAAAATCCCACGTCGGACCTGATGCTTTCGTCAATCACCCTGCCTCCGACAACCGCATATCAACGCGTTGAAGTCGTATCGCTTGATCCCAAACCCGAACAGATGCAGGCAGATCCCGATGGCAATTCCATTGCCAAATATAAAATCAACCCAAACGATTCCCTGACTGTTGAAGGTGTCTTTGATGTTTCGATTTCGCTTCCTGACCACACTAAGCCGGTCGAACTGGATTCCTTGTTTTCAACCTACTTAACCCCCCAGACATATTGGGAATCGGATTTCGGACAAATCCAAACCCTTGCCTCATCCCTTCAGACCCCGAAAGATATCTATGACTATGTTGTCCGCACGCTTTCCTATGATTACCAACGGGCACAGGGGACGCCGGTACGCATGGGAGCAAAAGCAGCACTATCTTCGCCGTCCCAAGCCGTGTGCCGCGAATTTACCGACCTGTTTATTGCCCTGTGCCGTGCGGCAGGCATTCCGGCGCGTGAAATCATCGGATATGCCTATACCGATGATCCAAAACTCCGTCCGCTTCTTGCCGATTCGGATATTTTGCATGCATGGCCGGAATATTTCAATCCCGTCACCAAAACATGGGTAAGCGTTGATCCGACCTGGGCAAAGACTACCGGCGGGATCGACTATTTTTCCTTCTTCGATTTCCGCCATATTGCCCTTGCCATCCACGGGATATCATCCACACAACCGCCATCACCGGGAGAATATAAACCGGAAAATGCTCAGGGAAAAAGCATCCATGTGGAATTTCTGGAATCTAAACAGCCCGCACAGCAGGAGCTGTTTACCATAACGTTTGAATTTCCGCCGGGAGTCCAGGCGGGAAGGACTTATGAAGGTGTTGTCAAAATCACCAATATTTCCCCCCAGAATCTGGAGGGGATTCCCGTTTCCATCGATGCGTTTCCCTATGTTCTGCACAGCTCCAAAACCATAGACACAATTCCGCCAAAACAAAGTGTGGAAATTCCCGTATCGATTCCGGTTCGGGGAATATTTGACAGTTCACCGGGAAGAATCCGCGTGATCGTCAACCAGACGACCATGCGCGAACTCCAATTTTCCGTACAGCCGCTGTACTGGTATGCCGTACCGGTTTTTTTCCTCCTGCTTGGTATATTTTTCCTATGGATGCTCTCAAAAAAACGATCAGAATAATTCCGCACGTTCCCGGCGTCTACATATACTACGACGGGCGGGGGACCGTTATCTATGTGGGAAAAGCAAAAGACCTGAAGCGCCGCGTTTCTTCCTATTTCGAATCCACACGGGCACTTGGCTATAAAACCGCATATCTGGTTCCCGAAATCAGAAAAATTGCCTATAAGAAAACGTTGACGGAATTCGATGCACTCTTACTGGAAGCAAAACTGATCAAGAAATACCAGCCGAAATACAACTCACTGGCAAAAGACGACAAAAGTCCGCTGTATCTGGTTATTACGACAAACGAAGAACTGCCGCGGATTCTGTTTTGCCGGCAAACCGAACTGAATCGTTTTCCGAAAGCAAAAATTTTCGGTCCGTTCCAATCGGGAAGGTTCCTCCGGATGCTGCTTGGGGATATACGGCACAGTATTCCGTACTGTACGCAAAAAATCCGTAACGGGCGCCCGTGTTTTTATTCCCATATCGGACTGTGTGACCCCTGCCCCAGTGCAATAGTCGGTATGGAGGAAGGACCGGAAAAACAACGCAGCATTGAGCTCTACCGCAGTTCGATCCGGAAAATATATTCGATCTTTTCAGGAAAATCCCATATCGTGCTCTCGGATCTGGAACGACGGATGCAGACTGCCGCGGATGGGGAACGGTTTGAACAGTCCATTATCATACGGAACATTATCCAAAACCTCCGCAGTGTGCTGCTTCGGACCTACGATCCGATGGTGTTTGAATCAACCGGCGACATACGGGGCAAGCTGGCGGATGAGGAACTTGCACAGTTTTGCTCGTTGCTCCAAAAAGAGGCATACCCCAATCTAAAAGCTATAACAACGCTTGAATGCTTCGATATTTCCCATACCTATGGAACCTATACGGTTGCGTCCATGGTCCGCTTCGAAAATGGGTTTGCCAATACCGCCAAATACCGGCGTTTCCGTATCCGTCATAGCGATACCCCAAACGACGTAAAATCAATGCAGGAAGTACTGACCAGACGGCTTGCCCACAAAGAATGGGAATATCCGGATTGTATTGTGGTAGACGGCGGAAAAGGACAGGTTCATGCGGCGCTCCGGGCGATTTCCGTATCCGCAATACCGGCTGTACCGGTTATCGGACTTGCCAAACGGCTTGAGGAAATCATTGTCCCGATTGGCGACGCATTTAAAATCATACGATTGCCGTCCGGCCATGCTGCCCTTCGGCTTCTGGAACGGATCCGGGACGAAAGTCACCGGTTCGCCCTTTCGTACCATAAAACACTCCGGAAAACAGCATACCGGGTATCTTCCGTTTGAATGAATGGCGGGTATTTGATAGCATAGTGTCGTGAAATATTTTTTTCGCACGATCATTTTTTCCATGACATCACTTTGGCTTACAAGCCTTGTGATTCCCTCATTTACCATCGCGGGCGGGTTTATCGGATACCTGATCGCAGGAATCGTACTGTCGCTTCTGAATCTTCTTATCAAACCGCTTCTGAAAATTTTGTTCATTCCGATTACCATCCTGACGCTTGGATTACTGTCGTGGGTCGTCAATGTGGTTGTTTTGTATCTGTTTACCTATCTTGTTCCTTCCGTTTCGCTTTCACCGTGGTTATTTCCCGGATTTTCGTCATTTGGTTTTACGATACCGGCGATCCAGTTTACCTATATCGTGACGCTTGTTTTAGTCTCCGTTACCATTACCGTATTTTCCAATATTCTGTCCGATCTATCCGACTGATATGAAACACCAACAGAATCCCAAAAACATCGTATGTATCGGCGGGGGAACGGGAACATTCGTTGTGCTCAAGGGACTTAAAAACAGCGGCCACCGGATTTGTGGCATCGTTTCCATGAGCGATTCCGGAGGAAGCAATAAACGTATCCGTGATGAATTCGGATTGCTTCCGACTTCCGATCTGCGCCAGTGTCTGGTTGCCCTTTCTGATGAAAACGGCGGAGTCGGGCTTCTTCGGAAACTGTTTATGTATCGTTTTGATAAGGGCGAAGGCATTTCCGGAATGACGTTCGGAAACCTGTTTATGGCGGCACTCACGGATATTCTGGGTTCCCAGAAGGAAGCGATCAAACAAACCGGCCAGGTACTGCGGATCCATGGATCCGTCATTCCCGTTTCGTTTACCGATACGAATCTTGTTGCAACCTATGAAGACGGTTCAACGCTCTACGAAGAGCACGATATTGATGAACCTGATCATGATGGAACGCTCCGGATTACCGATCTCCATCTTCAACCGGATGCAATAGCCAATCCCGATGCGCTGGAAGCAATTGCAACTTCAGATATGATTGTTTTGGGACCCGGTGATATATATACCAGCGTCATTCCCAATCTTTGTGTTTCGGGTATTTCGGAGGCGATTTCAAAATCCAACGCAACGATTGTCTATATCATGAACCTGATGACGAAATTCGGACAGACATATGGATATACCGCATCGGACCATGTGAAGGCATTTGACCGCTATATTCCGGGAAAAATAACGCACGTGATCGTCAATAATGCACCGATCCCGAAAGAGGCGGTAACGCTGTATGCACAAAGCAATGAGGAACCTGTTGTCGATGATCTTAAAAACACACCCTACCGCGTTGTGCGGACAGACGTCATGAGCAGGTATTTGGTGGAAAAACAGAAAAGCGATACGTTGATCCGGAGCCTGATCCGTCATGATAGTAAAAAATTATCCGACGTGTTACTATCGCTTATAGATCGCGTATGAACATTATTCTTTCCATTTTCCAGCTGATTTTCGGCATATCGCTTATCGGGTTAATCCTTTTGCAAAACAGCAAAGGCGGGTTAACCGGAGGTATCGTTCCCAGTGACGGTTACCGTACCAAACGCGGTGCGGAAAAAATTGTTTTTCGCCTGACGATAATCATTGCGATTCTCTTTCTCATTGTCTGTATTCTTGGGTTATTAATTAAATAACCCGTTCACCTATGACGATTGCACGCCGCGGAAGAATGGTTTTTTGGCTTACGCGGGAGCTAAGCCGGAAATACACAAAATTCCTTATTGCCGGAATTGTCATCGGAACGCTGTGCATATCCGTAATTATCCGCCTGTGGCCGGTAGTTGCATCAAAATACTTCGCACCGACACTAAACGTCGGCATAGTCGGGGAATATACGCCAAGCGATCTACCCGATTCAATCCTTTCAAAAATCAGTATCGGACTTACTGCTGTCGGACCGTCCGGTGAAGCCCTGCCGTCCCTTGCCGATAGCTGGAACGCAACCGACAGCGGAAAAACGTGGATATTCCACGTTAAAAAAATGCCAATGTGGCAGGATGGCACACCCCTCCGGCTTTCCGATATCCATTACAACATTAAGGATGTGCAATTTTCGACGAAGGGAAACGATATCATTGCGCAACTGAAAAGTCCGTATGGCCCGTTTCCGCTTATCGTATCCAAACCGTTATTCAAACAGGGACTTACTGGTCTTGGCGGATACATGGTTGATAAGCTGGTATTAAAAGGCGATAAAGTTTCACTTCTCAGGCTTATTCCTGTCGACAAAACGGTTCACCGGGCCGTGGAATACCGGGTCTATACGACAGAAAACCTTGCCATGACGGCATATAAACTTGGGGAAATAGACCGTATTGAAGACCTTTCCGCCATTGAACAATCAACCAGGCAATTTGTTAATACGACAGTTGAATCACCCACCATGTACAACCGGATTGTTGCGCTCTATTTCAATCTTTCCGATCCGTTGCTGAAGGAAAAAAATGTCCGTCAGGCGCTTGCGTTTGCGGTTCCTCCGATTGACGGATATGAACAGGCACTTTCACCGATTTCCAAAACTTCCTGGGCGTATTCGCCCGATCTGAAAAAGTATTCCTATGATATGAAAGCGGCAGGAAAATTGCTTGCGCCTGTAAGTTCCGGATCCCTTTCGGGAGAACTGACGATCGTCACGTTTTCCCAGTATCTGGATGTGGCACAGAAAATCGCATCGTCATGGAATTTATTGGGGATCAAAACCCAAGTGCGGGTGGAAAACCGTCTTCCCGATTCATTTCAGGTTCTTGTATCCGCCCATGATCTTCCCAGCGACCCGGACCAATATGCCCTGTGGCATTCATCCCAAGAGCGAACCAATATCACGGGGTACAATAATCCAAAAATAGACAAGCTCCTTGAAGACGGCAGGCAGGAATTGTCCCCGGATATACGGCGAAAATTGTATTTGGATTTTCAGAAACGGTTTATGGAAGACATTCCGGCATTTCCGCTCTATTACCCAAAAACCTACACCATTACCCGCAAACAAATCCTCTGAATGTTAAAAAATGAGCCTGCCCCCCGTAGCTTACGTGAAGGGGGGTTATTCCCGCGAAGGCGGGAATCCATTCTCCAATTCTTCCTTGCACAAATTCTTCAGTTTATTGCATACTGGAAACAGGGAATAAAGGAGGCACTATGGCAGTTCAACTTGATTATTTTGCACCGGAGGGGTGGAAACCGGAAAATGCGGATGAACGCTATATTATTGTCCAATTCAAAATAGAACTTGCCGACTCCGTCGACCCGTCGCGTTTCCGTGATGCGGCAGCCTCCGTCGCATCCGAATCTTCAACGGGCACCTGGACAACCGTCGAATCCGGACCGGGTTCAGGGATGGAAATGGCGGAAAAATATAAAGGTTTGGTGTTTGATGTCGACGAACCCAGGAAAATGTTTAAGGTTGCCTATATTGCGGAGCTGTTTGAACCCGATAATATGTCCGGATTTCTTGCCGGCCCGGTCGGCAACATCGGCGGGATGAAGATGCTCAAAGGTCTTCGGATCATCGATATCAGATTTCCCAAACCAATGGTCACGGCATTTCCCGGACCGCAATTTGGCATTGACGGCGTACGGGATCTTCTGGCTCAGTCGGATGAAGACAGAACCATGCCGATTATGGGAACCGTTGCCAAACCGAAAGTGGGAAGAACGGCAGCGGAACAGGCACTCCTTGCCAAACGGCTTTTAACTGCGGGCAACGGAACATATAACTTCATAAAGGATGACGAAAACCTGACCAGTCTTCCGTTTTCCAAGTTTGAAGACCGGTGCGACGCCGTTTTGGATGCACTCAGGGAAGCCGAACAAACCACCGGAAAAAAGAAACTCTATTTATGCAATGTTACCCATTCCTCAATCGATACGATGCTCAACCGCGCACATCGAATTAAGGACCATGGTGGAATCTGTATGATGATGGACGTGGTTGTGACGGGATTTGCTGCACTTCATTCCATGCGCCTTAAAAACCCCGGACTTGCAATCCACGCACATCGGGCGATGCATGCATTCATTACGCGCGACAGCGGAAGTGGTATTGGAGGGGACGGATCATTATCCGGTTTCTCCGTATCCATGGTTGTACTTGCAAAAATATACCGCATGCTCGGTGTCGATTCTCTCCACTCCGGCTCTCCGAAAGCAAAGATGGAAGATTACGGGGAAAGCGAAGTAATTGCTGATCTATTGATGACCGATTCGACAAAACCCAATGACCGGTTCCATACGCTTGGACAGGAATGGTTCGGGATGAAAAAGGTATGGCCGGTTGCATCCGGCGGCCTTCATCCTGGCGTCTTGGATAGGGTATACGAAAAGTTTGGACCCAATTGCTATATCCAGTTCGGTGGTGGCGTTCTGGGGCATCCCAAGGGGGCAGCGCGTGGTGTGGAAGCGGCAATAGAAGCAAGGACGTGTTGTGTTGCCCATATTCCGATTCTCCAATATACGAAAGACCATCCGGAAAGCGCTCTCGCAGAGGCAGTAACTCTCTGGGGAACGGAACCCAAAATTGTTTATTGATCGTGCGGACCGGATAATAAATATGCTTCTTCCAGGAAGCGCCAAGCGACAAGAAGCTGTGCGAATGTAATTGAAGGTATAGCTGTTGAACCAGCAATAAATGACACCATATCTTCGGGAAATATGCCCGTGCATTCGAAAATGTGGTTTATCAGTGCTTCTATTGCTTTTTTAGGAAAAAACCCATCAAGCGTTACGGTATTGCACTCTTTACCCCAATACCGCGACGGTACGACGGAAAGAAGGAATGCCTCATGATACTTGCCGATAATGGCGGAAAGATTTAAGGGTAGGGAAATATCGGGAAGCGGTGTTTTTGCTGTCGCACAGATAAGTTCGATGTTATGTAAGTCGGAAATATCCGGACCCATATATTCGTACCGTGCATATTGGGATAATTTGGACGGATGAATCTTAATTACGACATTGGCAATCGTTTTTTGGTAATCGATATAGCGTTTAAATAACATCTCCCGTTCAAGCATTTCCTTACGCAGAGTATCACTTTGATGTTTTCGCGCTTCCACATCACGTTTATATTTCCATTTGAATTTTACATCACGGTCCGGATCGACAAATATAGAAAAATCAATGGAGGGAAGAAGCTGATCATACAGGGCATGAAGTCCCTCAAGAAGAATTACCGGTGTCGGTTCAATAGTTCTGTCGGGTCCGAAGTCGCCACTCTTATGATTATAAGTAGGAATGGCAACAGCTTCACCCTGCTTTAACTTTTCAAGATGCATAGACAGAAGTTCCAGTCTGTTGTATGTCGGATCAAGGGGAAAATGCCCACTGATTGCCCGTTGGGAACGGTTTTCACTGTGATATCCATCCATTTCTATCGTCGTGACGATTGACGGTCCGAGAATTTTCCTGATACCGTCACTGTAAGTCGTTTTTCCCGATCCGCTATCACCGGCAATAGCAACGATAACAGGCGTATTCTGGAATACGAACCGTGACCGGAGCCTGTTGCATGCATGATGCGATACAAGGGGAGATGAAGCGGGCAGTGCAGTATCCATAAGTCCTTATCTTAAGACTAGGGCCAGACAGTATTGCTGTCAAGCAAAAAATCTAATGAGGTATAGAAATATATTAAACAAATCTCTTCTTATGTCATTCTTCCAAGCTGCCGGGCTAGGAAGATGTTCGCCCTTAGGGCTTCATGAATGATCCGCCTATTATCGTAATCGTTGTTACGATAATGGCTCCTCATTCCCGGACTAGAGGTCCTCTTCCGCAACCCAACAGATATACAAAAAGATCCCTTCATGGAATCTTTTTGTATATAGCTGCCGGGCTAGGATTCGGACCTAGAGTCGCGCTGATCCAAAGTCAGGCGTGTTACCATTACACTACCCGGCATTACTCATGGGAAAAAAACGCAGTTTCTATCCCAACGATTCTTCCTACCAACGTGTCGCAAAGGGCTTTAATATTAAAGCGGGGCTTTGCGGTATGAAGGTAAATAAAATATGAGCGGCGGAGGGGACTCGAACCCCCGACATTCTCCTTGGCAAGGAGGCATTCTACCACTGAATTACCGCCGCAATACAATCTAAAACATTATTTATGAACAAATAATGTCTTCACTTGTAAATATTAATATTTTATTTTCAGCACCATTATTTTTGTATGGTGCCGAGACTAGGAATTGCACCCAGATTACGTGTTTTTCAGACACGCGCCTTGACTACCTCGGCCATCTCGGCTCATTATCAAAGAACGATTTTTCTATTTTACAATACCAGTAATATTTGTACCAGATTACTTTGTAGCCACTAAGGGACTCGAACCCCTGACCTTCTCTGTGTAAAAGAGACGCTCTAACCAACTGAGCTAAGTGGCCAAAAATCGTACTTCGTTATTATAACTGGATATATAATTTTCTGCATCCCATAAACAATACACCAGACGTTAGCTAATTTACGCTATAATGGTCAAGTTATGGCACAACTCCAGGCGCAATTTGTTAAAAGCATCAACGGTACGGACAAAATCCTATTTGACCGCAAACCTCACATCGCGTTTATCGGCCGCTCAAATGTCGGAAAATCAAGCCTGATTAATTCCCTTTGCGGAAGAAAAAGCCTTGCTCGTTCAAGCTCCGCACCAGGAAAAACTACAACGATCGATTTTTTTGACATTAATTCCACTCATTATTTCGTCGATCTTCCCGGTTATGGATTTGCCCATGCAAACAACACAAGTAGGGAACATTACCGTAAACTCATTTCCTGGTACCTCTTCCGGTCTGGAGTAACCCAAAAACTTGCCATTCTTATTGTGGATGCAAAAGTCGGTATTACCGATTTTGACCGTGAAACAATATCCTTATTAACCACATCATCAATTCCGTTTTGTTGTGTGGCAAATAAAATCGATAAACTCAAACAGGGTGAAAAGATAAAACAGATGCAACTCATCCAATCCATCCTCCCTTCTGTTCCGGTTATTCCCTATAGCACCAAAACAGGGGAGGGAAAGAACGAATTACTCCAAAAAATCTTCTCCGAAACAAAATCGTAAGCGATCCTATTCACCGAAATATCTATAGGATAGTATGATACAATGCTTTCATGATCGTTGATTTAGTTACCATCAATATAAAAGCCGGAAATGGAGGGAACGGAGCAGTTTCCTTTTTGCGTAACGGCCAAACGGCAAAAGGTGGTCCCGACGGAGGAAACGGCGGGAAAGGTGGGGATATTTATGTCTGCGGATCCACAAATATAACGGATCTACGCGAATTCCGCTATCATAAGGAAATTAAAGCCCAAAATGGAACAAACGGCCAGCACCATAATCTCTATGGAAAAAAAGCGGCTGATACCATTCTGAATGTACCGGTTGGAACAACCATAACCGATACCACAACAAAAACGAGTATTGAAGTCCTTGATACCAATTCAAACATACTCCTTGCACAGGGTGGGAGAGGCGGAAGGGGAAACATCACATTCAAAACATCTACAAACCAAGCGCCCCATCAGGCAGAAATGGGAAAGGAAGGGGAGCGTAAAACCATCACCATAGAACTCAAAATGATCGCAGAAATCGGACTTGTCGGACTACCCAATGCCGGTAAAAGCACAATCCTTTCCCTTCTGACGAATGCCAAACCCCAAATTGGGCCGTATCCATTTACCACACTGGACCCCACGATCGGTATGCTTGGTACGATTGCGATTGCGGATATCCCAGGAGTTATTAAACTGGCATCGGAAGGCAAAGGATTGGGAAGCAAATTCCTCAAACATATCGAAAAAACGAGAGTGTTATTCCATTGTATTGACGCTAGCTCAACGCATCCGCTGGTGGACTATAACATCATCCGGAAGGAATTTGCAGTATATGGAAACGGATTGGAAACAAAACCGGAAATCATTATCCTGACAAAAACAGACAGTGCAGATGCTTCGCTGTTGAAAAAAACCATTGCAGCGTTTTCAAAAAAGGGAAAAACCGTCTTTACACTTTCCATGTATAACCCTGAAAGTATTGCGGCACTGAAAAAGAAAATTCCATCACTTCTGAAAAATATAAATTGCCTCCGTTGAATTCATTGTGAAGATGATAATTTTTTTGTACAATAGAAACCCAGATAAAGTGTTAGCAGATAATGCGGACGTGGCGGAATTGGTATACGCGCATGCCTAAGGAGCATGTCCCGCAAGGGGTGGAGGTTCAAGTCCTCTCGTCCGCACAAGCTCAATGAGCGCAGTCACGTTAGACGTGACAACAAATATTTGTATTAATATTTAGGCTTCTATACAGTGATTTCTCTGCAGTAGTAATGCACTACGCCGGTTAGTAGATCGCAAACTGCTAACAGTCAAGTTTATGTAATGCTGAGCATGTCGAAGCATCCTCTCGATGGTATTCAATTCCACTTCATTTGAACTTCCTGTTGGGGATCCGGTTCATATAAAACAATCTGGCTTTCAAATGGGGAAAGACGGAGAAATAACCCATCAATTCTTTGTTCATCAGGCTGTATCCATGCTCCCTGTTTTAAACTATAGATTGCTGCATTTTGTCCATATCGGACACATGGGATACTGCAATCCTCTGTTGCATTGCCCAAATTTATACAGACTACCCCGGACATTTGTCCATCGGAAGACGTAACATGAAGGGCAATAAGTCCAGGTGAATATGTATGAATATCAGCAATAGTCCATTTACCTTCGGAGAAAAGATGTGAGTTCTTAAAAAAGAGCACATCGGAATAAAACCGACGATGCTCAAAATCAATATGTTCATCCGGAAACCGACGTATCTGCATTGGTGGACGTATTTTCCATCCGTCTTCCTGTCCTTGGTTGACCAATAAAAGGGTATTTGGCAGAAATGCAATTGTTGCAAATGCAGCTTTGGATGCTTCTATTCCCATAGCACTAGCAGCACGCTCTTCATCATGATTTTCAGTATATACGCATTCGCTATACACCCCGGTATTTTGAAGCGCTTTTCCGATATATTCCCGAAGGTTTTGTGTCCATCCATGATGTACCGTATCATTGAGAACTTTGAATGCATCATGTGCATATAAATAATCAAAAGATTGTAACTGATCCTCTTCCCAATATACTTCACCTAAAAACGTAAATTCTCTCCCTTGTTCTTTGGCTTTTTTCTTCGCTTTTGCAACTACTGTTTCCCAAAAATTATGGGTTAAAATGTATGTTTTTTCTTCTTCTGAGAGTAAGTATCCCCAAGTCCGTAAAAAGGTGGAGGCATTTACGAGCATTGTCATATCGCACCTTACCCCATCAGCATGATCAACCAACTCTAAAAGTTGACGTTCCATTTCCTGTTGGACGTCGGAACGGGCATAATTAAGTTGAAGTGTGTCTGCCCATTCGTCGGAACCCGAATATCTTCCATGGGCAACATAATATGTATTTCCGTCTTTGGCTACAATCGGGATATACATATTAGGATTTTGCTCGTACTGTTCTTTCAAACCTTGGATAAAATACTCAGGATGTTCAAAAACCAATGTACTATCCACAGCAGTATGATTTGGTACAAAATCTATCATGACTTTTTTTCCTCGTTCATGAAGATGGGATACTGCTTTGTCCCAATGATTCCAATCGGAAGCAATTGAAGGATTGGGAATATATTCGGGTATTGCAAATGGGCTTGCTACTACATCATGTTCCGGGTCTAAATCGGGAAGAGCATATCGATATTGATACTCATATTTTTTGGCATGATTCCGGCTGAAACTACTTCCTTTATATATCCCCATAAACCAAATTGTGTCGTACTGTCCAGCCAGGGCATCCCATTCTTCTTCCGGTACTTCATCAATAGAAATATGTTTTCCGTACTTCTGCTCAAGTCCAAACAACCAGAGTCGGGTGTTTACCAGTTTTACACTATGCTGATTCCCAAATTCAACAGATGGTTGAAGATATTCCCCAATATGACGGTGAAAAAGATAATTTTGTTGTTCTACTGATATTTCCGGTAATGCAAATTCAGTAAGCATACAATATATACGGGTAATAAATTCGGAAAAATGAACTCCATTTCATCATAACGGAATTGTGTTCCTCTTTCAGTATGCAGCAAAAATATGTATTGAAGAAAAATACTGTATGGATATTTTTGTGCCCGAGGGGAGACTCGAACTCCCAAGACTTGTTACGGTCACTAGCTCCTGAAGCTAGCGCGTCTACCAATTCCGCCACCCGGGCATATCCAAAAATTATACCATAAAAAATCCCGTTTTTATCGGCTATACTATGTATATGGCAAAACATGAAGATCTGCTTCCCCAAAAACTATGCGAACGGCTGTTGTTGCTGTACGGAACAAAGGAATACCGTTCACTTCTTAAAACCATATCACATTCACTTCCCACCACACTTCGCCGTAACCCAAATGGTAGTGCTTCAGATCGGTTTGATCAGGCATTGGCAACGAGTGGAATCATGACAACTGTCGTAGCGTGGTATCCGGACGCCCGCATCGTTAACACGGAAAATACAACACAATCCATCGGAAAAACGGATGGATTCCAACAAGGGGTATTTTATGTCCAAAGCCTTTCCAGCATGATCCCACCGCTTGTTCTGGACCCGCAACCCGGCGAAAAAATTCTTGATCTGTGTGCCTCTCCGGGAAGCAAAACAACCCAACTTGCAGGGCTGATCCGAAATAACGGGGAAATCGTCGCAAACGATGTCAGCTATATCCGCACGCTCAAACTCAAGGCAAATGTCCGTATCCAGAACGCTACGTGCGTAACGTGCACGAATCTTCCCGGCGAAAAACTGTGGACCATTTATCCGGAATATTTTGACAAAACGCTTGTCGATGTCCCGTGTTCCATGGAAGGAACGATCCGTCTGGATAATCCAAAAACGTATGAATATTGGTCCGAAAAGAAGGTGAAGGAGCTTGCCAAAAAACAACGTTGGTTACTCCGATCGGCTATTTCCGCAACTAAACCCGGCGGAACGATAGTCTATTCTACCTGCACAATTTCCCCTGAAGAAAATGAGGAAGTTATCGATTGGATTTGTCAAAAAGAAAAAGGAAATATTATGCTTGAAAAAATTCATATTCCCGGCCTCGAAACACAACCCGGGATCGTTTCTTGGAAAAATCACTCCTATATTCCGGGAGTCCAATCATGCATCCGTATCCGAAGCAGTGACGTAATGGAAGGCTTTTTTGTCGCAAAAATCAAAAAAATCCGATCTACGGTTCACGGTTCATTCGAGTAAACCAAGATGCAGGTGATTTTCGATAATCTGAAGCACAAACTCTTCAAGGGAAATTCCGGATGCCTCAAGCGATGCCGTCATGGAATCATCGCTTGCCTCACTGATTCCGGGATTTCCGTTACCCTCAAGAAAAAACCATTGTTTTGTTTTTGGGTTATACCGGATATCAAACCGCGCATAATCGCGGAATCCGAATGCATAAAAGGCACAAATACATTGCCGCTGGATTGTCCGGAGAATCGATACCGAAATTCCTTTTGCAGGTGCAAAGAAATGAAGATTTTTGTATATCGTTCCATTCTTCTTCCACTTTTCGTCAAACCCGTATATATTCCACTTATTATTTTTGACGTTCTGAACGATCATTTCCGATACGGGAAGGGCACGTGTCATCCCGTCACTTTCTAATACGGTTACCTGTAATTCGCGACCGCGGATAAACCGTTCACAGATAAGCGACTGTTTTAAGGTTGTCCGTATTCTCTTCACCCGTTTCTTAAACTGCATAAATGACGTCACAACGGATTTTGAGGTTATTCCTACGCTTCCGTGTTCAAATGCCGGTTTTACCATCACGGGAAATTTCGAAGGCAAAAGACTCCGCAGTAATTTGTCTTTCGGTCCGATAACCGAAAATTCCGGAGTCGGCAGATTGTGGAGTTTGAATATTGCTTTTGTTTTAACCTTGCTGTCGCTTGCAGATAATGCAAGAAATCCCGATCCTGAATAGGGAATATGCATACGCTCAAGTATTCGGGCGATTTTGAGTTCCATCTGTTTGCTGTCCACCAGATTGAAAATGAAATCGCTTTTGATATCGGCAATAGGGGAAAGATCATCAAGTTCAAGTGCAATAACGGATACTCGGAATTTTCTCCTCTTCAATAACTTTTCCACGCACTGTACCGTTTTTTCCGTATCATCGTCGATGACGGTATTTTGTCTTGAATAATATAAATCGGAAGATTCAAGCGGAACCCGATGATAAATAATTGCTATCCGAGGTCGTTTCGGACTTTTTTTCTTTTGCTTCATTGACAATGCATAGTTGGGCAGAACATATCACGAATATATCAAGCATACAGTATGGAACGATAAAATCAAATGCGTTAAAATAGGGAAGTCATTGCCGCGGTGGCGGAATCGGTAGACGCCCAGGACTTAAAATCCTGTGACTTTCACCAGTCGTGTGGGTTCGAGTCCCACCCGCGGCACTTAAAATGTATGGCACAAACCTTTCCCCTTATAGAAGTTACCGGATCGCATACCGATATTGGCCATGCAATCGGTGAAACATTCAAAACAAAAATCCAGGATGTCATCAATCAAAAACGTACGATTATAGCAGAATACGATCGGGTTCTCTCAACGATAGATACGTTTATATCCATAACCAAGAAGGCATTTCCGAACTTGATCCATGAACTTCAGGCAGTTGCTGATGCGGCTGATGTTCCGTTTCGGGAATTGTTTTTCCGCAACATCGGCGCCCTTACCGATCCGGAAACGGCAATGAGTCGTGAGGAATCCGAAACCGTCGATCACTGCACGACGATCGTATCGTGGGAAAGCGCGGGACATCCGATCGTCGGCCATAATGAGGATTGGGATATCGCAAGCATCGACGAGCTGTATATTCTTAAAGTAAAACTTCCCCATGTATCGTTTATCAGCCTCAATTACGCGACATTTTTACCCGGAGTTTCTGCAGGAATGAATTCGCATGGCATTATCCAATGCATTAATGAAATACCCCAAACGCGTATTAACGGCATACCGAAAAATTTTATCGCTCGCGCAATGCTGGAATGCAAGATGCTTTCCGAATGCGAACGGATTGCACTGCGTACCAAACACTCCTCGGGATATAACCATGTACTTCTGCAGGGCAACAACGGCCGGGACTTGGAAATCGGAGGGCGATCCGTAGACATCCAGTCGTTTGATTACCTTCCGTATGTCCATACGAACCACTATCTCTCAAATCACCTCAAACAATACGAAATCCACACACAGTCCCATCAGGAGAATTCACATGCACGTTATGAACGCGTGAAGGAGCTTCTGCGCCTCCCGATGGATTTTTCCGATATACAGGCAATTTTATCCGATCATACAAACGAAAAATATCCGATTTGCCGCCACAAGGAAACCATTGCGTCCGTTATCATCGAACCATCTGAAAATCTCTTCCATGTCTGTTATGGACTCCCGTGCACCGGAACATACGTACCATACCGTCTGTAATTTCTGTATAATACTTTTTGTATGGATTTCGGAGAGTGGCGCAGTTGGTAGCGCGCATCGTTTGGGACGATGAGGTCGCGGGTTCGAGTCCCGCCTCTCCGACAGGATTTTTCTATGACACTTCATGACTACCACACATCGATTCGGTCGAACGTTTCCTCTCATCTGCTTTCGTATGCCCCAACCATTCCGACACTTCTTCTGCATGATTCATCCCTTGCATCCATCATCACCACAGCCTTGATTGATGATTCCCTGAATGGAAAAATGAACAGATCGCTGCTGTGTTTTCTTGCCTATGACGGGTACACTGCCAAAAAAAATCCGCTTATCCTGGATATTGCTTCCGCTTTGGAAATAACCCATACGGCATACCTTATTCAGGATGATGTTATGGACAATGACAGCACACGACGGGGGAAAGATGCACTATTTGTCCAGCTAAAAAAACAATACGGATCACACTATGGCAGTGATGAACAACTCTATAAATATCTTGCTATCTGCATCGGCGATGCAGGATTCCACTTTGCTAACTATTGTCTCTCCAGCGTACCGGAGCAGATACGAAAAACAGTAAACGAAGTATTTTTCCAAACGGATTGTGGGCAATATGAAGACCTGCTCAATTCCCGTTCCCAATCAATACCGGATGAGGCAATCATTGAGTCTGTCTATATACAAAAAACCGGAAAGTACACCATCGGTCTTCCAATACAATGCGGAATGTTACTTGCCGGCGCACCGGAGGAAGATATACAAACAATGGAACGTATTGCGGATATTCTTGGTCTTATCTACCAAATAACTGATGATGAACTTAATCTATTGGGAGATCCGAAAAAAACTGGGAAACCAACCGCTTCAGATATTACGGAAGGGAAAAAAACCATCCACATGCTTCGATTACTGAACGTTATGCAAAAACAAGATGCCGAAAAAATACGAACAATTTTTCAAAAAAATAATAAAAATCAAAACGATTGTCATATAATTATTGAAGCTATGCATACCCATAAAATCTTCTCTCTGCTTCGGAAAGAAAATGAACAGCGATACAAAACGGCAATATCCCTTCTTCAAATGGTTCACATGAATCCGGAATACATAAAACTAGTACAGGAATTTACTCAAAGTCTTTTATCTAGGGCAGCGTAATATGAAACGAAGAAGTAGTCCTATCTGGGTCTATGCAGTTGTATTATTTATCGTAATAGCAATGGGCTATGTCTCATACAAAAATATGAGGCCGAAAATCCAATTCAACACAGCGTCCTACGAAATTGAACTTGCACTTACGGATCAGGAAAAAAAGAAGGGACTTTCAAACCGTGATTCCATGCCACAGGGTCACGGAATGTTATTTGTGTATCCCGTTGCGGAAAAATATGATTTTTGGATGAAAGATATGCGTTTTCCCTTGGACTTCATTTGGCTGCGCGATAAAACCGTTGTTGATATTACTCCAAATGTACAGCCCGAATCAGGACCGGAATACACACTCTATCATCCTAGCTCACCAGCCAATATGATTTTGGAATTACACGCGGGGGAAGCGGCAAAAGCGGGGATTGTCATCGGTCAACAGGCAGTCATACGTTTCAAGTAGCGTGACAAAAAAAATCTTTGTATAATACAAAAGTTGATTCAAGCGGCGGTAGTTCAGTGGTAGAATATCTGTTTTCCAAACAGAGGGTCACGGGTTCAAGTCCCGTCCGCCGCTCATATACGGGGAGAGGTCAATTCACACCAGTAAAAAGTTGCCTCCGTAGCTCAATTGGATAGAGCAACTTCCTTCTAAGAAGTAGGTTGTGAGTTCGATTCTCACCGGAGGTACATGAGACATTTTCTGTCCATATTCATCGTTGTGTTGTGCATACTTGGGGTTCCGTTTTCAAAAACCCAGGCAACCTACGATCCGCTTTCCGTTCCCAATAACAAATTCGGTATCCATATTGCCGATCCCAACGATCTTGCCGAGGCTGCCCAACTCGTCAACAGTACCGGCGGCGATTGGGGATATGTGGTCATGGTGATACAGGATAATGACAGATCAACGGATAAATGGCAGGCGATTTTTAACCAACTCAGACGGCTCCACCTTATCCCAATAATCAGGATTGCAACGCATCCGGATGGGGACAGCTGGAAAATTCCGACGCCGGAAGATGCCTCTCGCTGGGCTGATTTTTTAAATTCCCTCTTGTGGCCGACTAAAAACCGATATGTAGTCTTTTTCAACGAACCAAACCACGGGAAAGAGTGGGGCAATAGAATTGATCCGGAAGGATACGCGGATATTTTTTCCTCCTATGCCAGGACGTTTCGTGAATATTCATCCGACTTTTTCATTCTTCCCGCAGGACTTGATTTTTCCGCACAGTCGGATGGCCTGGCACTTAGCGCATCGGAATACCTTGAACGGATTGTGGCAAAATATCCGGACTTTTTCTCCGTTATAGACGGCTGGACGTCACATTCCTATCCTAACCCAGGATTTTCCGGCTCGCCCTTTGCAATCGGAAGGGGGAGCATTGCATCGTTCGTATGGGAAATATCCTACGCCCAGTCGCTTGGCCTTTCTAAGCCGTTACCCGTATTCATAACTGAAACCGGATGGATCCATGACCAGGGAAAAACCTATATGCCATCATATCTTTCTCCAATACAGGTAGGATTGAATCTGCAGACTGCCGCCCACAGCGTCTGGAATGATGCGCGTATTGCGGCAGTTGTGCCGTTTCTTTTCAACTACCAGGACACGCCGTTTGACCATTTTTCCTTCAAAAACATCGGAAATACCGGATATTATGACCACGCACAGTATTACACTTCCATCCAAAAAACTGAAGGAAAACCGCGGCAAAACGAATCCCTTGCGCGGGACGGCTTTCCGCTTATTCCCGATAAACTCGTTGCCGGTACGATATCGCTTCTTGATGCCAAACTGACCAATACGGGCCAAAGTATTATCGACCCGTTTGACGGATATTCAATTTCCTTTATGGAAGAAAGCGGATTACTAAGTGCCTCACCCGATTCTGTACCGTATCTGGAGCCTGGCCAATCGGGGACCTTTTCCCTGACCGTGAAAACGCCAAAAACCGAAGGATCCTATCCTGTCACGCTTTCCGTAGTGCATGGCACAGTCCCCGTGTATACGGAAAAAACCCGGATTGTCGTGGTACCACCCCCATCGATTACCGTATCGCTTTTCCCCGGATGGAAGCGGAATAAGTCGCTGCCGCGGGTAAAATGCATCGTCTATGATTCGAATGAAAAAATCGTCTACGAAGCATTTGGGTCGGTCCGTGATGACGGAAAGGCAACGTTTTCCGATGTTGCCCATGTTATTCCCGAAAAATCATACCGGGTCGTTATCGTGGCACCGTATTATCTCCCCAGACAAGAAACCGTAACGATCCATGCAACGCATAATGTATTTACATTTTCCCGGTTGTATCCGTTTGATTTTAATGCTGACGGAACGCTTTCATGGCAGGATATCCCGGCGATTCTTCACCAGAAGCCCTATGAAATCATCTCGCGGTTTTTCTGATAATCCTGCGCTGCACCCCCGAAACATGATATACTTTGTACCATCATGGTGGCTGTAGCTCAGCAGTAGAGCGCCTGCCTGTGGAGCAGGAGGTTGCGGGGGCGGCACCCGTCAGCCACCCCAAAAGAGCTGGTGAAGAAAGCAATGATTCTATGGCAGATACGCAGGAAATACCGCTTCCAAAAGCCCCCGAACCAGGAGGGGAGCCCGTAGCGGAGCCAAAAACCGTCAGTACGCCACTGGAATTATCCAAACCGGTGGCACAATTATTGGATTCCTATACCGGATGGCTCACTCGTCCAAAACCATCCAGAACACCCATTCATGTGGATGAAATTGCCTCAAAAGTCGCAAAAATCTACGAACTGATCCGCAAAGTCGTCGACTGGAAGGAAGACAACGTTCTCCGCCGGAGCGCAACGGAGCGGATTCTCAAAAGGTTACTGTTCGGAAAATTATCAGGCATTTCACGGTCATCCAAATCATCACCAAGCTATATTGCCGAAACCGTAACCACGGAACTCATCCGTGGCGGTCATCTCCCCAATGACACAATTCCGCAGGAAGTGCTTCCCATCCTTTCCAAAAATATCGAAAAATACCTTGCGTTCCTTTCCGTTACCAACCTTCCGGCCACCAACAACGTCGTTACGGCACGCCACAACTATACGACGTTTATTGTCGAGCTTGCCGCATGTGAAATCGAAGACCTTTTGGCCCAGCCGCGCCTTGAATATGATCTCCTTGATGCCATGACACGGGCGATGCTTGAGCGAATTACGGTTACGCCGGAAGGCAGCCTTACCAAAGATGAAATCTATATCCAAACCTATATCAGCGTCGCACGGACCCTGTTTGATCTTGATGATGCATTTATCATCTATCGGCTTCTGACTTTCCAATACAGCGACTTTTCCAATCCGTCCCCCGAAACGCTTCGCCAACTTCAGGCGGACATGCCCTCCATTTGGGATCAATCCGAAATGCTGTTAAACACCGTTGCCGGCAAACAATTTTATGCCATATCGGAACAAACCGATACCGTTTTTGCCCTTCTTGGTGATGTCCTGCGGAAATACTCCGACAAGCCGGAAAAAATCATGCCTATTTTTACCTCAAGGGAAGACCTCCAGAAGGAAATTGAAGTTGCCTATGACGTGCGCTATAAATCGCTCAAAAAACGCCTGTTCATTCTCGGTTTCTTTTCCACACTTTCCGTTTTTGCCTCCAACTGGTTTACGTTCTTTTTGATCGAAGTCCCGGCTGCTCATATTTTCGGAGAAGGATTTAACGCATTTACGACGTTTATCGATTTCATTGTCCCGACCGTTGTCATGTTCATATTGGTTTCCATTATCAAAGCACCGGGTCCCGCCAATAAACAAAACGTCACTACGGCAATATTTGATTTCGTAAAGAAAACCGAATCGTTTTCCATGTATGAAATAAAACTGAACAGACCCCGCCGGCCAATCCTTCATTCCGTCATGGCGTTAATTTATATGGCTATTATGTTTACCGTTCTGGGATGTATCGGATGGGTATTTTATATCGCAGGACTGCCCATAACCTCAGTCATCTTCGATACGGCAACGATTGCTATGACCATTTTTGCGGCAGTCACAATCCGCAATAAATCAAAGGAATTAACGGTAGGGGACAAAATGAGCGGAATCGAGTTTATTCTGGATATGATTTCCGTACCGGTCGCCAAGTTCGGGAATCTTTTAGCAAAAACATGGAAACAATACAACGTCGTTGCCTTCCTGTTTAATTTTCTGGTTGAAACGCCGTTTGCCCTCATCATTGACGTTATTGAGGAATGGAGCAAATTTATCAAGGAACGCCGATCCGATATCCACTAACCGCTTCTTTCCTTGTCCTACCGGTAAAAAATGCGATACAATAAACCAAGTTTGCGCCCGTAGCTTAATGGATAGAGCGTCTGTCTTCGGAACAGCAGGTTGGAGGTTCAACTCCTCCCGGGCGCACATGTTATAATCTGCAGGTATTTCGGGCGTGTAGCCTTTGCCCGCCGAAGCTGAGTTTGACTCGGCGAAGGAGGGTCAACGGTAGATCTCGCTTCCGCCAGCTGACGGATGGTGGACTCTTAAGCAATCTACACGCTTTGAAATTAACAATCAGGGCGTGTAGCTCAACGGTAGAGCAATTGCCTCTTAAGCAATCGGTTCCGGGTTCGAATCCCGGCGCGCTC
>CAZVTJ010000002.1:0-24776 GCA_964630015.1 uncultured Gammaproteobacteria bacterium
GATTATACGATCGGAGCGTTCTATCGTTCCGCAGGCAGATATAAAGCCTATAATAACATAGGCAAAAATCGAATGCAAGTGGTATGAAACGGCTTATCCTAACAATAAAAATCATTCTTCTGGCCTTTTTGGTCATCCTTATCCTTGGACAAATCCGCACCATTTCGGGCCTTTCGGGGAAAAAATCCCTTGTTACCAACCGGCAGACAGAGCTTTCCAAGCTTAAAAATGAACATGAAATTCTGCGTCGGAAAGAAGAGGATACAAAAACAAAAGAGTATGTCGAACGCGAAGCCCGCAATAAATTGGGAATGGGGAAGGTGGGGGAAACCATTATACTCTTGCCCGATGACGATTCATCGAGCTCCGGTAAACCAACAACTATAATCCAAGATTTCCGTCCCATCTGGCAACAATGGTTGGAGTTGTTTTTCTAACTCACCCAAAACCGCATCACTGCGGTTTTTTTATTGTTAAAAAGGGGGGTACCAAAATTGAAATCCAACAAAAAAAAGAGCGCCTAAGCGCTCTTTTAAACCTTGTTGCGGGGGTTACAAGAACTTAGAACCTATTACATCATTTCCCAACGACCTGTTTTTGTCTCGTTGTAAGCTCATAAACACCCACAAAAACAAAACACCCCTACCTTTCATCTTCAACATCGCCAACTTGGCAACATCTCCGATTACTCGGTAAGGGGTATTTTGCACTTATCTGCGGTTAGTCGTCGCTTTTCTTGGTGCCGGTCAGGGACAGCAGGCGGATGAACAGGTTGATAAAGTCGAGGTAGACTGCCAGGGCGCAGTCGATGGCATTGTCCATCGTGAATGGGACGCGCATGGCGCGATTCCAGTCATAGATGACGTAGCCGGAGAATACCACAACCCCAATCCAATCCATCCAGGTCAGCGCGCGGTCAATCGGAAGCCCGAACATGCCAGCGATCGGAACGATGAAGTACCCGATGAGGAGCATGGTCAAAGCGCCCAATAACCAAGAGCCCCAGCCCTCCAAGCTGTCAGGAATTATAGCGCCGACAATTCCCAGGACGACCACAATGCCGGTGGTGACGAAGAAGACGCGCACGACGCTCGCCACGGTGTACATTGCGACCACAGGACCGAGCATCATGCCAAACGGGACAGCAACCATCATGTATCCCAGCAGAGAAATCAGCGGGTTGTTGCTCGCCAATGCGATGATGACGCCGATGATGCCGACCACCAACACGCCGATGAGGAACACCCAACTGAGTTCCATTTTCTGCGTGTAGTATGAGGCAACTGCGCTCACAGCAATCCCTGCCGCTGTCCAAATTGCGACCATAAGCGCGAACAAGTTCTTGCTCATGGTTCCGTACCCAGTGCGTTCCCAAACAGAGTCGTTCATGATAATCCTTTTCCTTTCGTGTCTGAATATGAGTTGATTGACGATACGTACGGACTTCTTTGGCTATTTATTGATTTGACTATAATTATCACCTCCTTTTAGGTTGATTAGTCAGCCAGAGAAGTAGAAAGAGACAGATTATCTCTACCTACTCATCTGGCTGATTTATCATGGAAGTGACAAACCGCAGTTTGTAAAAGTGCAAAAAATAACAAATATACCTATCGAAGCAAGCTCAGCATAAATAGCGCTTATTCGAAACGGTATATTACCCGCTTAAAGGAAGAGCAGGAAGCTGCTTGTAGGAACCTCTCTAGCATAAGGAATTGGCCTAACTACCTTTTCCCTGCAGGGAGAGTTGAATGTCCCCATAAGCAGCTTGCTGATCTTCCAGGAGACTAAATAGCCTCGAAATCGTCTTCCAGTGACCCAGAAGCCACAAAAAAACCAGCCCTACTTACAACAAGCGAAATAACATTATAAGGTTCGCTTGTTCTAACATGAGTTAGGGCACGTTAGAGTGTTTTTGGCTGGTAATACAGTACTCGGAAAATTTTTAAAGAATGGTGCATATTATACTATAGGACTTATAGTTTGTCAACTATTTTTGGCCGGGCATAGGTTTCAGCCGTAAAGTTTATTTGGTGTAAAAAAGGGGATAAATAAAAACCCAACAAAAAAAGAGCGCCTAAGCGCTCTTTTAAATTTTGTTGCGGGGCTAGGAATCGCACCTAGTCTAGAAGATTATGAGCCTTCTGTGCAACTTTACACTACCCCGCGGCACGTAAATTATGAAATAACGTGCCAGCTTACGGCAACTAACACGTTTGAGGTAATAAGTCACGTTTACTTTTCATAAAGTATTACGTGACACTACCCCGCGGTTTATTAATGAACAGAGTGTTATTATAGCACGTTTAGGTGCCAGGGGTGGGGATCGGACCCACGACTCCACGCTTATGAAGCGTGTGCTCTGCCACTGAGCTACCCTGGCAACAAAATTGTTCTTAACCTTTCAATATATCCAAACAGCTCGTATATAAAACGACTTGGATTTTTTACTTTTACTGATAATGTGCCAAAATGATTCGTTTCATTCCAATATCTTTTATGTCTTTTTACATGTTTAAAACTGGTTTTAGTAAATTGTGATATTGGGATATTCGTTACTTTATTCCAATATTCTTTGACTTCTAAATCACGATTTTTATGATATTCGTTAATACCAACATAACAAGACAAATCTTTTGTGGTCAGCAAAAAAAATTTTTGAAGCCAGGTGATCATAAATTGTACTAATTTTGGGTCTGAATTGCAAAACTCTATTTTTCTGGATTTCTTATTTCCCTCAGCCCAATACAAACAAAGTCCCGCAATAAAAAACTGATCATTAGTTAATTCTTTAATGGTAACTATCCCTTTTTTTAAACCATCTTCAATCTTTCTTTGTTTGCGCATTTTTATGGTTTGTGTTCCTTTTAGTCTTCCGATTTCAGCGCCTTTTATTTTATTATTACGTAACTGCTCCATCTGGATGGAGGTTAAATCAACATCATGAGTCCATGCGCTAGCGGTGCTTTTTGCTACACCAAGTTGTTTTGCGATAGTTTTTATACTAAGCCCCTGCTGTCTTAAATGTATTGCCTTAAGTTTTAAAAGAGATTTTGCCATAATACCACCCATTTAGATAGTAATTAGTATACAACAGGAAGTTCGATATTTCACCATGCTTTATCTATTAAAACACCAAAAAATTGCTTAATATTTATAAACATCGAGTTAGTGTATCTGCCGTGCTATGCTTTTCTTATGTACTACGTCTATGTGCTCCTGTGTAAAGACCATTCCCTCTATACTGGTATCACAACCGATCCGACCAGAAGATTAAAGGAACACAAGGTGGGGAAGGGTGGGGCATATACGAAAAGCCATCCTCCGATTAAAATCGTCCATTTGGAAAAAGCCGGTTCAAAATCAATCGCGCTCAAGCGGGAATTGGAAATAAAATCCTGGAAACGGAAAGAAAAAATCAGCCGCCTTGCTATTACAGTCTAATATCCTACCGGTTCCTCATCCGCTCCTCGTATTTTAATTCCCCGCGGTCGGTATATACCACAAATTCCGCAAGCCCCTGATCCACCATGGTTTCATTCACAAGCGTTCCCTTTGCGCACCCCACGGGGTTGTTAAGAAGTCCTTTGTTTGATTCGTTCTTGGAACGAAACATATGGTTAGGTGGGGAAAAGTCGGGAATGCGCTCACACCCAACCCAGACCCACGCCAGAAGCCGTCCGAACTTGTCATCCTGATACCGGTCATACTCCAAATACACCCGTTTACCGTTTACGAGTTTTGAAAGTCCCTGGGTCGCAACAGCATAATGATCCGTCCCACGCTCGGGTGCATTGATGGCAAGGAGCCGGACCGTTTTCCCGTTTGCAAGCACAATGGTATCGCCATCTTCAATCGTTTTAACAATCCCCGTGGTAGGAAAAACACGCGCCGATCCATACCAGTTCCTTATGGAAGAAATGGGGCTTGCGTTCCATCCAAACGCAACGGCAGCCAAAATACCCGGAATCAATACCGCAGGAACGCCTTTTTTTACTAAATCACCTGCTCGAAGACGGCTGTGCTTCATATCAATAGTATAGAAAGTTTTCTTCCAAATCACTACATTTTATCGTGGTACAATACCTCCAAAGGAAATCCTATGAAACGAATTCTCTCCGGCATCACGCCATCAGGCGACGGAACGCTCCATATCGGCAATTATCTGGGCGCTGTTTCCCAGTTTATTGAGCTGTCAAAAACCAACGAATGTTTTTTGTTCGTGTCGGACCTGCACGCACTTACCACCATTCAGGATAAAAAACGGCTGGAAAATAATATTGCAGAGCTTATTTGTCAGGAACTTGCGCTTCTTGGGGAAAACGCCACTATCACCTTTTTCCGCCAATCCGATGTTCCCCTGCATGCTGAACTGCAGACAATATTAAATAACGTCACACCACTGGGCCTCCTTCGGCGCGCTCATGCATACAAAGATAAGCTGGAAAAGGATGTGGCTGAAGAGGAAATCAACATGGGTTTATTTTCCTATCCGATCCTCATGGCGGCAGACATTTTGCTCTACAAACCAGATGGTGTGCCAGTGGGAAAAGACCAAAAACAGCACATTGAAATCGCGCGGGACATCGCGGGGTATTTCAACAAAACGTACAAAACCAATGTGTTTAAACTTCCCGAACCCTTTATTCCGGAACACGTCGCAACCATTCTGGGAACGGACGGTAAGCGGAAAATGAGCAAGTCGCTGGGAAACGTTATTTCCATTTTTGAATCTGAAGAGGTCATAAAAAAACAGGTCATGGGTTGTTACACCGACCCAACACGTGCCCACGCAAACGACCCCGGACATATCGAGGGGAACATGGTGTTTACCTACCTGGAACACTTTGGACAACAACAAAAAATAGAAGAATTAAAAAGCGCCTATATAAAAGGGTCCGTATCGGATGTTGAAGTGAAGGAATATCTGTTTTCTTGTCTTATGGAGGCCTTTGCTTCGGCAAGAGCCCGCTACCAAATGCTCAAAAATAACCCCGATAAAGTAAAGTCGCTTTTGGTGAGCGGTGCAACAAAAGCAACGGAGGAGGCCGCAAAAACGATGATGCAGGTCAGAAATGCTATCGGGATTACAACCCCATACTCATTTTTCTCCTACCAAAAACAACCCGGCTCCTCCGTTACCATTGATAATTTTGCGGCTATCCATATGGATGTTGGCACCGTGGTATCAGCAGAAGCGGTTCCCCAAAGCGAAAAACTCAACAAACTGATCGTTGATTTCGGAAGTGAAAAACGAACCATCTATACCGCAGTCAGGAAGTGGTACCCGCCGGAGTATTTTGTCGGGAAATCATTCTTTTTCGTCACAAACTTGCCGCCGCGCAATATGCCCGATGGTGGAAAGTCGGAAGGAATGATCATGGCGGTAGATGGGGAAGACGGCACACCGCTGTTTGTTCCTACGGGTGAATTGCACAAGGGCTCCCGGATTCATTAAGCACAATAGTAAAAAGATGTCACATCAAGGACATTTTCTTCCTCTCGTGGTATACTTGGTGCCTACTGGAACATACTATGGCAGACAAACAACCACAAAAACAGACAAAACCCTCACTAAATGGAAAGGGCAAAAAAAACGGAAAAATGTTTGAGTTCCACCTGGAGTTAAGCCTTCGCAACGTTGTACTTGGGTTTTTGTTGTTGTTTTTCGTCTTTAGCGCGTTTAATGCGCTCTCTGGTGGAACATCACTCCTTGCGGAAAAACCCCTGTCCCAAATCGTTGCCGATGTAAAAGATAAAAAGATCAAAAGCATAGAGGTGGAAGACACGAAGATCATCGCAACCTATGGCGGCGGGCTTCGCGTTACGTCCCGCAAGGAATCCCAGGATTCCATGTACCGGGTGTTGGAAGCGGCCGGTGTCGATCCGAAATCCGTTGAAATTACGGTCAAGGATCTTTCCGCCGGACAAATGTGGGTTGGCATCATCGGGAATGTGCTTCCGCTTGTATTGACGGTCTTATTTTTCCTGTTTCTGTTCCGCCAAGCGCGGGGCGCGCAGGACAACATCTTTTCATTTGGCCAGTCCAAGGCAAAAACGTGGAACAAGGGGTTGCCAAAAGTAACATTTAACGATGTTGCGGGTATTGACGAGGCAAAAAAGGAAGTGGAGGAAATTGTTGATTTCCTGAAAAACCCCACCAAATACAAAGCGCTGGGTGCCCGCACTCCAAAGGGTGTTATTTTGGTGGGCCCTTCGGGAACCGGTAAAACATTGCTGGCCAAGGCCATGGCGGGGGAGGCAAAAGTGCCGTTTTACTCCATTGCCGGAAGCGAATTTATGGAAATGCTTGTGGGTGTCGGTGCGGCCAGGGTTCGCGATCTTTTTGCCCAGGCAAAAAAAAGTGCGCCGGCAATTATTTTCATTGATGAAATCGATGCGATCGGCCGGATGCGCAGTGTTGGAATTATGGGCGGCCATGACGAGCGGGAACAGACGCTTAACCAAATCCTTGTGGAGATGGATGGCTTTGAACCAAACACTGCCGTACTTGTTGTTGCCGCAACCAACCGCGGTGACTTGTTGGATCCCGCGCTCACGCGCCCTGGGCGTTTTGACCGACGCGTACAGCTTGACCTTCCTGACATGGAAGGAAGGAAGGCAATTTTATCCATTCACGCCAAGGGAAAACCGTTTGCGTCCTCGCTGGATTGGGACCGGGTGGCAAAACGGACGGTCGGGTTCTCCGGAGCTGACCTGGAAAACATGCTCAATGAAGCGGCAATCCATGCGGCCAGACTCAATAAAAAAGAAATCGAATATGCCGACGTTGAAGAGGCTGCAACAAAGGTAAAGCTCGGGCCGGAAAAAAAGCGCCTCCAGAGTGAGGCGGATAAAACAATGACCGCCTACCACGAAGCGGGGCATGCGCTTGTGACATACCTTTTGCCTGATATGGACAAGGTGCACCGCATATCCATCGTCTCCCGCGGTATGGCACTTGGCTACACCCTCACGCCGCCAGAACGGGACCGGCTGCACGAAACAAAATCCCGGCTGATCCATGAAATTGCCGTCATGATGGGTGGACGCGCCGCGGAAGAGCTTATTTTTGGCGACATCACCAGTGGTGCGGCAAGCGATATCGATCAGGCAACACGCATTGCCCGGTATATGGTAATGGAATTTGGCATGAGCAATCTTGGTCCCATAAATTTCGGGCCGCAGGTCGATGTAACGGAATGGGGAAAATCACTGTCCGATCAGCCGCAGATTTCCCAGGAAATGGCCGGAAAAATCGACCTTGAAGTCAAACGCTTTATTGACGAAGGTCTTCAAACTGCACAAAACACCCTCAAATCACACAAAGCGGCACTGGACGCCCTTGCCGGAGAATTGGTTGCCAAAGAAACGATCGAGGGGGATGAATTTGAGCGGTTTATGGAGAGTCACACTGCCCCCAAACGCCAAAAGCCCACCACAAAGAAAGCCGCGGTATAATAGGGGTCATGGATTCACGACTTGTGGTTATTGATGGAAACGCAATGCTTCACCGCGCGTTTCATGCGCTTCCTCCTCTCACTGCTCCGGATGGAACCATCGTCAATGCCGTGTATGGTTTTATGACCATGCTTGTACGCATCGCCCACGACCTGTCTCCAACTCACCTTGCGGTAGCCTTTGACCGTCCGGCACCGACGTTTCGAAAAACGCTCTATAAGGAATATCAAATCAAACGCCCAAAAATGGATGACGGTCTTGTGTCCCAAATTCCGCTTGTTCACGATCTTGTGGAGGTATCACGTATTCCCATCTATGAACTTGACGGGTTTGAGGCTGATGATGTGATTGCTACAACGGTTTCCTGGGCTAAAAAAGAGGGGATTACGACAAGCATCATCGTTACTGGAGACCGGGATCTGCTGCAATTGGTTGAACCAACAATTTTTACCTATATGCCCACCAAGGGCTTGTCCGAGGCAAAACTCTACGGTCCCCAGGAGACCGAGGCTCGTATGGGCGTTACACCGCCCCAGATACCCGATTTTAAGGCCCTTGCCGGCGATCAGTCCGATGGCTATCCCGGAGTTGCCGGCGTTGGTCCAAAAACCGCAGCGGCGCTTCTGAAGGATTTTGGAACCGTGGAAAATCTGTATCGTGTTTTGGAAACGGACGACAAAAAGACGCACGCCCTTTCCCCGTTGCTTCTTGAAAAGCTGCGCGCGGGAAAAGACCTCGCGATGCTTTCAAAAGATCTGGCAACGGTACGGAAAACGGTTCCTATTGAGTTTGACGGAGTGGCCATGACAACATGGTCGTTTTCCTCGGACGATGTGTTTTCCCGCCTGGAAAAACTGGGGTTTGTGTCGCTCGTAAAGCGACTGCAGAAACAGGGTGGGGGGGCGCAGGAAAAAGAACAACCATCAAAAAAACATCACAAAAAACCCGCCTCCGGAGATCAGATGGAGCTTTTATGAAACAACCCGCAAAAACCCCGTCCATTGCCCTGGTTCATGATGCGCTTCGGGAATACGGAGGTGCGGAGCGGGTATTAGAGGCACTCCACGCGCTCTACCCCGGCGCCCCCGTGTTTGTGTCCTATATGGATAAAGCCGGTCTGGGAAAACACGCAGATCGTTTTTCCGGGTGGGATATCCGGGAAAGCTGGTTGGCTCGCGTTCCGTTTCTTGCCAAACACATTTCTCCCTTTCGGTTTTTAGCGCCATATGTGTGGAAAAGCATAGATCTTTCTTCGTTTGATGTGGTGATCACCTCAAGCGGCTGGTTTATTCCCCGCGGAGTCGCGCTTGGAAAGCACACACACCACGTCTGTTATCTGCATCATCCGCCACGGAATCTCTATGGATATGCAACGGGAAGCACCTACCAAAAACACCGTATTGTGCGTCTTTACGCCGCTGTCATTAATTTTTTTCTTCGCCAATACGATTATGCATCCGCCCAAACCGTTCACGCCATGATTGCCAACTCAAAAGAAACCGCGCGCCGGGCTTGGAAGTTTTACCGGAAGCGTTCTGTGGTTGTCTATCCGCCGGTGGATGTGCCCCGACAACCACTTCTGGCGCCAACTGATACACAAAATCTCCTTTCGTCTTTGGGGGTCACGTCCGGAACATACTATCTTTCCGTATCCAGGCTTTCGTGGGCAAAACGGGTCGATGTGGCTATTGGTGCATGTAATAAAAACAATGTGCCGCTTGTGGTTGTCGGCGCGGGAAAAGAAGAGGCTCCGCTTCGCACGCTTGCTGGTCCGTCTATCCATTTTGCCGGGCCCGTTTCCGATGCCCAGCTGGATACACTCTATCGGAACGCAAAGGCGCTTCTGTTTTGTGCGCTGGATGAAGACTTCGGCATGGTGCCCGTCGAGGCAATGGGGCGGGGAACTCCCGTTATTGCCCTTGCTGAAGGCGGAATCAAAGAAACCGTTGTGGAGGGAAAAACGGGCGTGCTATTTGGGAATCCGACAGTGGAATCTCTTGCGGATGCACTTGTCCGCTTTGAAAAATCGTTTTCACCCACTTGGAAAAAACAGTGTGTGCGGTGGGCACAACAATTCTCCGGCCGGGTCTTTGCCCGGCGAATCCGAGCAGTCATTCGTGGAGCCGACACTTTTTCTTTGTGACACAGATCACAAGCTCGAGTTTGACAGCACCGGTTGTTTCGCGGTACCATTGGGAACAATACGGCTTTTTTATTAGAGATATGAGTATCGGAGATAACGCATTTATTCTATCGCTGGGAGGATCGTTGGTTGTCCCAAAAACCGGCATTGACGTTTCGTTTCTCCAGTCATTTAACACATTTATCCGTCACCAGGTCTCCGCCAACAAGCGGAGATTTTTTATTGTGGTGGGTGGCGGGGATACGGCAGGAAAATATATTACGGCCGGTAGGGAAACGGTCGGCCACGAACTCACCAATGATGATTGCGATTGGCTTGGCATTCACGCCACACGGCTAAACGCCCAACTCGTCAGAACGATATTCCGTGATATTGCAGACCCCCGCGTTATCAAACACTATGAAATTATCCTCAAAATCGAGCGCCCCATTGCGATAGCCGCAGGCTGGAAGCCGGGGTGGTCAACAGACTATGATGCGGTCATTTTGTCTCAGGATTATGGCGTCAAACAGGTCATCAATATGAGCAACATCGACAAGGTGTACGACAAAGACCCCCGGGAACACAAAGACGCACAACCAATCGATCAAATATCGTGGGCTGACTACAGAAAAATTGCCGGCGACGAGTGGACGCCCCGTATGAACCTTCCGTTTGATCCGATTGCGGCAAAGCTTGCCCAGGAGCAGGGAATTACCGTAAAAATCCTTAACGGAAAAAACCTGGACAATCTTGCTCTTGCGCTTGATGGAAAACCGTTTGTCGGCACAACCATCGGATAATCCGTTTTCCCCAAACCACCCCATTGACAGAACCCGCCCCCGAGACTAGCATGTGGATAACTTATCCACCCGCCCGCATCCCCAAAGATATCGTATGGATCTACAAAAACTTTGGCGGGCCGCCCTTTCGGAAATAGAGTTGTCTGTTTCAAAGGCGACCTATGGAACACATTTTGCCAACAGCGAATTGGTATCGCTTGTTGATGGTGTTGCCACCATCGGCCTTCCAAATCCGATTATGCGCACCATGGTGGAATCGCGCTACTACTCCCTGGTAAAAAGCATTCTGGATCACCACACATCCCAAAACGTCAGCCTTGTGTTCGTTGTTCTTCCCAAAAAACAGACGCTTTCCCAAAAAGACGCAGGTCCGCTCTTTGCGTCGTTGTCTGCCTCCGGGGAGCAGGAACGCCAGCCCGCGGTTTCCATCGCAAAGCGGCTCCATATCCGGCCCGAGTATACGTTTGAATCGTTTGCGGTATCCTCAACGAACCAGATTGCTTATGCCGCGGCAACCGCCGTCGCAAAAAGCCCGGGGAGCGCATATAATCCGCTGTTTTTTTACGGTGGCGTGGGGGTGGGAAAAACACACCTGATGCATGCGGTCGCAAACCAGCTTCTGGCGACACGAAAGTCCGTCAAAATCGTGTATTGCATGGGGGAGGAGTTCCTCAATGAAATCGTTGAGGCCATCCAGACAAAAACCGTCCGACAATTCAAGCAAAAATACCGGAGCGCAGATCTTCTATTGGTTGATGATGTCCAGTTTATTGCCGGCAAACAAACCGCACAGGAAGAATTTTTCCACACATTCAACGCAGTGCACCGGGAGGGTGGACAGATTATTTTGACCAGCGACCGCCAACCCTCCGATATCGCCAGACTTGAAGACAGGCTCCGGAGCCGCTTTGAGGGCGGGCTTATCGTAGATATTTCCCAGCCGGATTTTGAGCTTCGCTCCGCCATTATTAACATTAAGTCGCAGGCACTTGGCATTGAACTGTCTCCGGAGGTGTCGCGCGTTATCGCGGGGAATCTCACGGACACCAGGGCGATCGAGGGGTTTTTAAAACGGCTTCTGACGGAAATGTCCACATCCCGGGCAAAAATAACGCCCGAGTTGGTCTCAGGAATGTTGTCTGTGCGTAAAACCGTTCTGGAATCCTCTTCCCAAAAGCGCCGCGTATCTCCCCAGGAACTTCTGGAGGTGGTTGCAACCCACTTTGACATAAAAACGACGGCGCTCAAAGGACCCCGCCGCGACAGGCCCATTGTCCGACCGCGCCAGGTAGTCATGTATTTGGCAAAAACCGAGTTGGGACTCACGCTGGAGGACATCGGCGGTATTCTTGGTGGCCGCGACCACACGACGATTATCCACGGAATTGACACCATTACGCACGAACTGTCCACAAATGAACGCCTGCGCGAGGCGGTTATCTGGATAAAACAAAAGTTATGGGCTCAGTAATAAACCGGTTTTCCACATTTCTTTTCTTTTCCCCATTTTATCCACAGAGTTATCCACCCGCTTTTCACATATATTGTTTTCTATTAATTGTTGTTTTGTCGCTTTTTGCCGACTCATTGACGAACGGACAAAAAGGCCGTACACTTTTGCACACACCTATTACTACTACTGCTATAGAAATATATCTATGAAAACAACAATACTGAAAGACAAACTGACAAAAGCACTCCAAAAAGCAACACGAACGATTTCCCCAAAAAGCCAGCTTCCCGTTCTCCAAAACATTCTCCTTGAGAGTAAAAAAGAAGAAATAACAATTGTTGCCTCGAGCATGGAAAGCACAAGTGTTATATCCGTTTCCGGAAAAACACAGGAAGAAGGGGCGCTGTGTATCCCTGCAAAAATCTTTTTCGAACTAATAAATACACTGACCGATGAACAAGTTGTTCTTTCTTCGGACGGAGATACCCTTATTGTGGAAAACGGCGGAGTAAAGGCTCAAATTCCCTGTATTGCCCCCGCAGAATTTCCGTCCCCGCCGGTGCTTAAAAAGGGGAAACCGAAAGATCTTCCCAAGGAAGAGCTTGTCGGCGCTGTTGCCCCCGTATTGTTTTGTGCGGCAACGGATGACTCGCGACCCGTGTTGACGGGCATATATATAGAAACCAAAGAGGATGAAACGGTGTTTGCCGCAACTGACGGATACAGGCTTATGGTGAAAAAGAGCCGGAAAATTGCACCACTCGAGGGGAAGCTCCTTATCTCATCAACGGCGCTCTCAGACGTCATAAAAACAGCGGGAGAGGCCAAGGAAGAAAAAATAATAGGGGTGTCTTCGTCAGAAGACGGACAGCCCACATTTATTATTGGAGATACGACTATTTTTACTAGAAAAATTGACGGCGATTATCCGGCATTTGAAAAGATCATTCCCAAAACACACACCACGCAGGTGGTGGTGGAAAAAGAAAGTCTGGAGAAAGCGGTGAAATCTGCGGCAATATTTGCCCGCGACAACGCAAACATCGTAAAAATACACATAGAGGAAGGCGGAATTGTTGTTTCTGCAAACACCCCCTCAGTCGGACAAAACACGGTTCGCGTTGTTGGGAAAATGGAGGGCGACGGCGGAGACATTGCGTTTAACAGCCGGTTTATCCTTGATTATTTATCAAACACGGGCGGCGACGATGTTCTTCTTGAAATGACAGGCTCGGTTAATCCGGGCGTGTTCCGTTCTCCCGGGGATGACAGCAGGCTTCATATTATCATGCCCGTCAGGGTACAGGCGTAGTGGTGTCCGTGTCTGCGCGCAAAAGAAAAGTAGCGTTTCTGGTTTCTCCCTTTCCGCTTCCTGTGCCGATACACAGATATGCCGGATAAACCACCCCAGCGGAGGAATCAACGGCATAGACAAGCGAAACAGAAGAAACGGCAAAACGCGAAAAAGAAAGAGCAACGCTTCCTTCGGTGTTTTCCGATGATCCGATAATCACACCAGATCCCGCCTCAAGCGCGCGCGCAATATCGGCGTATGGCAACAAACGGGTTTTTTGTTTGGTGTCCACTAAAACGACGGGGGAAGAAAGGGAAAAGAACCGTAAAAAACCGGCAGGATCAACAATCGCCTGTCCGGCAGATTGATTGTAATCAATAATAACCGGCAGGTTATTTGGTGATTGTTGAACGATGGAAAAAGACAAAAGGGATGATGGGGGAACATCTAAAGAAACAAGACCCTCGCTTTGTAGAGGAATTTTTTTTGATACAAAGAACGCGTCTTGGCTAGTGATTTCCCGGGAAACGCGGCCGGCGAAAGCGGAAATTTCCTCCTCTTTGGTGCCGGCTGTTGTGGTTGGGGAGGATGATATCTGATACGACACACCCCACCCGTTTTTAGTTGACGAAAACGACAAGCCGGATGTTTTTGTAGACCAATATGCGGTTGTTGTTCCCTGGAACAGGGCTCCCGAAGGAGATGACACATACCCGAAAAGACCACCAAGCTTTTGATACAATATTGTGCGTGTCAAGACAATTCCGTATTGGGGCGCAACAGCGGGAAGGCCGGGGTTTTTGGGGAGCACAACAGAAAAAGAAGACGGTGCACCAATTGTTCCCTGTTCGCGAAAAACTCGGAACTGACTTGTGACGGATGGCGGCTCAATACTTGGGGCCGCCCCATTGTCATTGGGAAAAAGAAAAGAAAGAAGGGCACCAACCAACAGAAACAAAATGCCCACAAATAATACAATGGCAAAACGCTTATTCATTGGTTGCCTCCAATGTAAACAGAAGGACAGTTTTGACACCCCGTGGTTCCATTTGAGCATCCCGGTATTGGAGAAGAAAGAGCGTGCCCCGGTCCGACGGGGAGAATGTTGTTGATGTTTTCTGCCCCACGGTATTCAAAGTGGAGATGGGGCCCGCTTGAGTTTCCATTGTGGTCAACTCGACCTATTTGGGTTGTTGCCTCAACCCTGTTATTTCCCTGTTGGCGGAGCTTTGCCTGAAGAAGCAGAACGGACTGTTGGGAAAGGTGGCCAAAAAAGAGCTCTCCGCCTACGTCGCGTTGCAATATCACAATATTTCCGTATCCTTCATATCCGGGCGGACCACAGCGGTTTCCCCAAGCCCCGGTGTTGTCCATACACCCGGCATAAGAAAGGGTAATAGTTCCTTTGGCTGTTGCATATACGGGGGGCGAACCCCCATTTGTGCCAATATCAATTGCGTTTGCCCGCTTATGCGACGTATTGCCGCAGGCGGCGTATGGTCCTTGGGTGATATAGCCGCTTGTTGGCCACGCACACTCCTGTTTGGTAGGATCGCACGGGGTAAATGTACACGCGGGGTCATTGGGGTTGATATCACAGTTTACGATCGCCCCACCCGTTCCAAATCCGCCCCCCTGGACATTCGGATCAACCAGCGCAAGCCTCCGTGTAAGATCCACGGATTGGGATCCTCCGGTAAGTTGGGAAAAGGGGCCGATAATAATAAGAAGCACAACACCAATTGCCACCGCCGCCCAGGTTGGGAGCCCCATAAACCCACGCTGTTTTTTTCCTTCACCCGAAGTCACGAAAGAAGAAAATAAACGATTAGCACCCTCAATCGCCCTTCCAAAGAATGAACCAACGGTCGCGACACCAGTGACAACATTGAGGCCGGGAACGGCAGCCCCCAATGTACGAACAATAGCCCCCCCACCCGCAGCCGCCCCGGCTGTCGCCGCGCTGGCCCCAACGGCCCCCGCACCAATAGCGCCGGTGCCGGCAGCAACACCTGCGGTTGAAGACGCCGCAGTCGCGGAAAGTGCTGGCGGGGAAATGAGTTTTGGAAGAAGCCCCTGAAATTCATTGATGCTTGGAACGAGCCCCGCCCTCATATGGTGGGAAAGATAATCGTTCATGACCTCATCCATGGGTCCGCGGAACACACTGTCAAACACATCGGTTGCGGCGTTAGTAATCCACTTTGAGGCGGCAGATATGGGTTTTTTATCCTCCTGAAGTCGCATCTGTTGTGTTGATTCCTGGATAAATTTTGTGTATGCGGGGTTCTGGACAAGCCGCTCCATAACGCGCCGTGCGGATTTTTCCGTAAGCCGGGACAGGGCGGAGTCGGAGCCAATAAAATTATCAAACAGATCACCCAACAGATACTGAAGGCCCGTTGGTTTTCCGGTGCTTTTTGCAAGGCTGGTGAGGGAAAATGATGGAGAACGTTTACCCATTGGTTGGGGTTGGGGAGTTTCCGGAGAAACAGATGTTTTTTTTATTTCATCCAACACACCCCACCTGTTTGCTTTTCGGATTGAGCGCCGCCTGGCAGCGGCATTTGTCATGTCAACACCAAGCTCCATGTCTTCCGAAAGAGATCTGGCGACAGAATCGGGTGATGGAGAGGAAACAAGGGACTCCAGCAGTTCTTTTTCTGTTCTGCGTCTCGTCTCTACGAGGGAGCGAGTGTTTTCCAAAAGCCCGGTGATTTCATCCTCCGAAAGGCCAAGCGATACACACCGGTCAATTACTTGGCGGTTAATTTCCGCAATGATTTGTGTTGTGCTTCCCTCATAAACCGACGGAGGAAGGGAATCAATGACGGAAAGAATGGTTATTTTGCTCTGTTCTATTGCAAGAGGACTGAGATGTTTATTTCGGTTGATTTGTTTTGCATAAGTGGCAACGGCGTCCTGAATGAATTTTCTTCTGGCGCCTGCACCCCCCTGATGCACCCGTTTTTCTGCCTCATCAAAAAGCATTGCTCCTTCGCGGGGAGGCGCGGCAAATGTTAGTTCCTGTTCTTTTTGGATTTGTGTGGGAAGACCGCGGACTTCGTTTTCAAGACGGGAAACGGACGCCTGGAGCAATTCCCGGAGCCCATTCCAATTATGATCTGCATAGAGCTCAAGCAGTCTGTCGCGAGATGAGTCCAGAAGGGGGAGCGCTTCATAAAAAGCCCGGCGAACCCCCTCTTCGGTTTCAAGAGCACCTAAAATACCCTGAGTCCATTCATGTATGGAAGTGTGGGGATGTTGATTATCGTCACTCATACTTTTGGTTAATTGGGCTTATTTCCTGGTTGGGGAACAACAACTTCTTCAATAACAAACGGCGCATTGCTTGTTGTTTGCGGTGTGGTTTGTTGTGGTTTTGGTTGTTTTGGTGGAAAAGACAACACAATTTCTTCGGCATCACCAGGCAATCCGTGTTGTTTTTGAGGTGGTTGTGGGGCTGGCGGAAGCGGTTGTGTTGACACCGCGGGAGCAGGTGTGGGGCGTTGTGGTTCCGTTTGTTTCTGTTGTGCCGGCGCAGCAACCAGCGGTTTTTGGGATTGGGGTTTTTCGAAATCCTGCGGCCGTGTTGTTGCCAGCGCATGTTCCTGCGGACTTGCGATAATGCGGATTGCGGCGTGTGCCGGACCGGCAAAAAAGAGCCCCTTCCCAACCTCGGATGATAAAAGCAACTGTTTTTCCCCATCGGACAAATTAAAAGCCTCTCCGATCCGGTCAATTGCGGCGGCGGATTGTTTAAGCAACACCTGAAGGGAACTGTTCTGGATAATCGTTTTACCAAGCTCAATGGACATGAAATCCTCAACATCCTGGGTGATGGTGGTAAGACCCAGATAATATTTTCTGCTGCGTTTAGCAATGGAGTTTAAAAAATTGGCGGAATCAGGGTATTTCATCATGTACCACGCCTCGTCAACCACCAACACCCGTCGTTTTAAGGATCTGCGTACTTTTGTCCAGATGAAATCAAGGATTAAGTACATGGCGATAGGCCGCAGTTCCTCCTCAAGGTCACGGATGGAAAAGACGGTAAGGGGATTTTTTATTTCGACATTTGTTTGTTGGTCAAAAATGCCCACAAGCGATCCGCGGACAAATTTTTCGATGCGATCGGCCAGGCCGCGGGCAATAGGATCTTCCATGCCGATCAGTGTTTTATACAGGTCTTCCATAAGGGGAGGTTCTTTTGTTTGTGTTGCGGGGTCGGGTGTGATGCCTTTTTGTTTGTAGGTTAAAACAAGCGCCCGGTCCAATAATGCATCTTCTGTTGGGGAAAGTTGTCCCATCACGACGCGGAAAAACCCGTGCAGGGAAAGGATTTTTTGGTTAAGCTCCGAGTCCCCGCCCCTCTCGGTTTTGAGAAACGTCAGGTCAAAAGGATTGATTTTTGTGGTGCTTCCGAATTGGAAACGGATGTATTCGCCCCCCAGCGTTTTGGTAAGCGCCTCATATTCGTTTTCCGGATCAATGATCAAAACTTCCGTTCCGAACATCAGACTCCGGATGATTTCCAGCTTCACGAAATACGACTTACCGGATCCTGATTTTCCAAACACCACCATGTTGGCATTTTCCAGGGTAAACCGGTCAAAAATGACCAGCGACTCGTTTCCTTCATTAATACCGTACAAAATGCCTTCGTTTGCGGAAAGCTCCGATGTGGTGAATGGGAACGTGGTCGCCAGGCTCGTCGTGTCCATGTTCCTGGTGATCATGAGCCGGTCCTGTCCCATCGGAAGCGTTGTCTTGAATCCTTCCTCCATTTGCAGGATTGCCTTTTTGGTCACGATCATAAGGGAGGCCAGCGTTGCCTCAACCTGTTTGGTGGTTTTATTCAGTTCTTCTATGTTTTTTCCGGGGATGGTTACGTAGAGTCCGAATTGGAAAAACCGCTGAGCCCCCTTAGCAATTTCTTGTTGGAGCGACAGCGCATCTTCCAGTGCCACCTGAACGGACGGTTCGATCACCCGGCCCCGTTTTAAATCGGACTGGATTGTTGCCTCCATTTCCCCGACTTTGCGCTTGAGGTTTTCCAGCACCTCTTCCGAGCGTGTGGGATAGATAAACATGGACACATCAAGTGTATGGTTAAAGGAAATGAGCGGAGCAAGCCAGTTGGCACTTACATACCGCGGGTATCCGGCAACAAAGAGCGTCCGGAAAAATGTGTCTCCGATGGTAAGATAATCAAAATCGACCTCGATCGATGGCGGCGCAATAATATCCTGGGGCAACAGCGGCCCGGAGACAGGGGGGTGGCTGCCAATGGCATCTTTTGGTTGCATGGAAACAAACGAGCTGATGGCTTTTGGCATGTTCATGGTTGGGTCCTGTTTAAAGCGGCACTTTGTTCTTGTGTGATGGGTGCCGGCGGTTGTGTTTGCGTGTCCTGGGTGGTTTGTTTCGCTGCTCCAACCGGCGGGTCAAACGGATCCGTTGGTACGGTAAGGCTTGCCGGAATGGTAAGGGTCGGGTTATATGAATTGATAAACAACTTCGTAAGCTGTTCGTTGGAAAGTTGCCAGCCCGTAAGTCCAAGCCGGGCAAGCAGACGGATAATGTGGTCGCGTTTCGGAAGAAGAACGGTCAGCGCCCGCTCGAATATATACTCTTTTTTGTATGGCAGACCCTGTTTTTTTGTGTTGAACAGAAGGCTGGTTGACACCCCGAGTTCAAGTTTGGAAAACGGGATGACAATATAGAATTTTTTATCCAGCACCTCACGCTCCTTTACCATGGACTCGACAAACGCACGGTAGGAGTGGATGTTTGATGCAAGCTTGGGGTTTGTCTGCTCCTGTTCTTTTTCGGAAAGCGTGGTGAGGTATGTCGTAACATCTTTGTGTTGGGAGCGGACGATCAGCTGGATGGGGAATGACAGCGAATTAATCAGCTGGGCATAGGAAAAGATCAGTGCCTCCTGTTCCCTATCCGAGAGAAGTCCGAAGTTGACGGCACTAACGCCGATAACCAAAGAACACGATCCGTCGGAAAACAGCATGATATTATGCCGGACGTCTTCTATTTCCGTAAATTTTTGTGTTGTCGATTTGATCGGAATGATCGGTTTTGGTGACATAGGATTTATGTGCCGGGCTGGCTGAAAATTTTCCGTTCAAGTTCGGCCCGGTCGAGCTCTTTTTTGCTTTTTGCAACAACCTGGATTGCCGGGAGAATGGATCCGTTTAGGGTGAACTGGACCCGGTCAAACTGGAACCTTCCCCTGGGGTCTTCTACTTCGATGATATACACACCGTTGGGAAGCGGGGTGGATGCGGCAAACTGGCCAAGTTTGTTTGTTTTGAGTGCGCGGACCGGAACGCCGTCGGGATCCTTGACGGTTACCAATACGCCGGGAAGTAGTCCACCGTCAAAGTCCTTGAGAATTCCGGTGACGACATTGGGGAAGGTCGTGAGTCTGGGAAGACCAGCCTTAAGTGCCGCATCCGGCGTAAATACTTTCACCGTCGGCCCCCGTTGAGTAAGCACGCCGGGAGTTTTATATACCGGCGGAGCGGTCGGGTGGGCCACTTGTTCGGCAGCCTTTTTTCCGAGCGCCACCAGACGGTTTTCCATATCCTGTTTTTGGCGTAGTGCCTCAATGGTTTGTTTTTGAAGTTCCAGATATTTGGTTTCCACTTCCGATTTTTTTGCCAGCTCATTTTTGAGCTCATCAAGTTGTTTCTGAAGCGTCAGCAGCTGTTCGTTCGTTTGTGTGTTTTGTGCTGCCGCTTGCGGCGCGTGTTGTCCGACCGGAGTTTGTTTTTGAGCTGGAGGAGGGAAAATGTCCGGTTTTGTTCCGACAATGCTGGGCGGCGGGGCGGCAAAAACGGGAACGCCTGCCGTTCGGGAAACCGGAGGAGGTGGTGGTACAGGGCGAACAGGCGGAGCGGTGGGCACCACAACGGGCGTTGTGGGGTGTTGGGGATTGGGCGGTTGGGTAACAAAGAGATGATCAAGCCAGGGGAATGCTGACCCGTGGGGTTTTTGCTGCTGGACTTGTTGTTGTGTCGGTGTGGGCTGTGGAGCCGGCGGTCGTGGTGGTGGCGGCTGGGCAACTGTGGTGACCGCTGGAGAAGTGGGCGTTTGGACGGCAGGTTGTTTTGTTTGTGCGGGTGGTGTTTTCAGCGGCACGGAAAGCGGAAGGGGGGAAGATGTGCCCGGTTGTGTTGCCGGAGCGCTTCTGTGCCACACATACATGGTTGGACTATAGACATTTTTCAGAAAAGACAACACCCACACATCCATAGGGCGCTCTTCAATGGGAATAAACGCAAACCCGATACCAAAAAACGCGCACAGAATGGTCAGCGGCCAGGTAAAGAAAAAGGGAAGCGGAAGGTTATAGCAGATCAGGGCGCCGATTGCGCCGCCCGCCAAATATCCGAACTGTTTAATCGTCATGTCGCCTATCAGCCGGAATTGGAATGTGGTAACGTTTTGTGGGACAGGATGCTGTTCCATAGGGATTTTCCTATACAGATCATTGTAGGAAATGTTCCCTCCCTCCGCAAGGACAAAAAGCGCACCACAATCGTGAAAACCATTGTTTTCTTTTCACGATGCCTGCTGCGGAAACTGGGATCCACGTGGTATCATTGCACTATGGATGATTTTGCCCTCTTCCAGATTAAAAACTCCCGCGAGAGTGAAGAGCCGATAGAAGCGATGGAACAGATTTTTTCCGCCCTCGGCGCACACAGGAAACGGTCTGTTTTTTCCCGCCTGTTCGGACCGAAACAACCGGCAAAGTACTTCAGTTTCGAGATTGTGGCAGCGGGGGGAACCATCCACTTTCTTTTCGGATGTCCACGTATTCTCGTCTCTTCCGTTGAAAGCCAGCTGGTTGCGCAGTACCCAAAACTTTCTATGGTTCCTGTGGCAGATTATGCATCGGGATGGACAAAGCTTCCGTTTGCCATAGGACAGTGTGTGCTTACCTCTCCTTCATACATCGGACTCCGGACATATAAGGATGTTCGGGATATTGATTTGTTGTCAGGACTTCTTGGCCACATGAGTAAACTTTCCCCCGATCAGGCGGTTGGGGTCCAGCTTCGGATTTCCCCGGCGGGTGATTCTTGGGGCGCAGCAGGAAGGAACGCTATTACGCGGGGTATTGTGGATCCGCTCAACCCCCAACGGACCAAATCCCACCCTCAGGCGCGCCTTATCGAGGCAAAGATTTCGCAGGTTGGTTTTACCGGGGGGGTCAGGATTATGACGGTTGCCAAAACCGATGCGGAAGCCCAAACATTACTTCATACGATTGCCGGAAGCCTGAATGTATTTTCAAGCGGCGAAGGAAACGCGCTGTCCCTTGAGGAACCGAACCGGTTTCAGCGCGACGCGATGATAAGGGGGTATCGGGAACGTTCTTCGTCGTTAGTCCCGCGGTATCAGTATTTTGGGAGCTCCGAATTGGCAAGCCTCTGGCATCCGCCGGGGCTTCTGTTGTCTTCCATAAAAAGTATTGCCTGGGGCGGAAACCTGTTTGGCGAGGCGCCAGAAAATCTGCCTGTTGCCACGGGTTCGGAAGATGCGGACAAGGAAATAAATTTTATCGCAAAGACGGATTTCAAAAATGCACCAACTACATTTGGTGTGAAGCGGGCAGACAGGCGTAAACACCTCTATATCATCGGAAAAACCGGCGCGGGGAAGTCAACCATGATCGCCAACATGGCCATCAATGACATGAGAAACGGGGAGGGCATGTGCATCATCGACCCTCATGGCGACCTGACCGATACGGTATTGTCGTTCGTACCGTCATACCGCATTAATGATGTTGCCTATCTTGACCCTTCGGACATTGACCACCCGTTTCATCTTAACCCGCTGGAGGTAAAAAACGATGCGCTTCGCGAGCTTGTGGCATCAGGAATCGTTTCCATTTTTTACAAACTCTATCATTATTCCTGGGGCCCGCGGCTTGAGTATATTTTACGAAATACCATTCTTACACTCCTTCAGACGCAGGGGGCAACGCTCTTGGGCATACCGGAACTATTAACGAATGATAGCTACAGGAGAAAGATTGTGGAAAAGATGTCCGATCCGGTGCTGAAAAACTTTTGGATCAATGAATTCGATAAGCTTTCCCCGCAGATGAAGTCAGAATCCATCATGCCGATTTTAAATAAGGTCGGGCAGTTTTTAAGCTCGCGGACAATCCGTAACATTGTGGGAAGTCCTACATCAACCATTGATTTTGAGGAGATGATGGATCAGGGGAAAATCATTATCGTCAACCTTTCCCAGGGAAAACTTGGGGAAGATAACAGTGCGTTGCTTGGCGCCATGCTGATTACCAAGATCCAGCTTGCGGCAATGAACCGCGTGTATCAGGAGGAAGGGAACCGCCGCGATTTTTACCTCTACGTTGACGAATTTCAGAATTTTGCCACAACATCGTTTATCAAAATTCTCTCGGAAGCCAGGAAATACCGGTTATGTCTTACGCTCGCAAACCAATACATCGGGCAAATCGATGAAGACGTGCAGGGGGCGATTTTTGGCAACGTCGGATCGCTTATTTCGTTTGCCGTTGGTGCCTCCGATGCCCGGCCGTTATCCCGGGAATTCGGGGGTAAGTATAAGGAAGAAGAATTGGTCAGGCTTGGGAATTACCAGATTATTCTCCGGCTTTCGATTAACAACGAAACATCCGATCCGTTTGCCGCAACCACGCTTCCGCTTCCGCGTTCAAAAAACCAAAATCGGGAAAAGATCATACGAAGCAGCCGCGAACGCTTCACAAAACCAACCCGCACGGCACCACCTGCGGCCCAATCCTGACTTTTTTGGGTTTGGGCGTTATACTACATGCCATGAACATCGGATTATTGGGTGGAACGTTTAATCCGCCGCACCTTGGCCACATCCTGATTGCCCGCCAGGTTTTGGATTTTACTGATTGCGATGAAGTATGGTTTGTGCCGAATTTTCGCCCCAGCTTCTCAAAGCCCGCAGCGGATCCCACCCACCGTCTTGCGATGACGCGGTGTATCAAGCTTCCAAATACCCGCGTTTCATCCCTTGAAATAGACCACAAGCTGGACGGAAAAACCATTCATTTGCTCGACGTGCTTCCGAAGGGGAACGAGTACCGGTTTATTATCGGATCCGATCAGCTAGCAACATTTCACCTCTGGGGAGAATGGGAAACACTGCTGACCCGCATTCCGTTTTTGGTATTTCCCCGCTACGGATATCCAAATGAGCCGCTGTATCCCGGCATGAGCGTGGTTGGGGACGAAACACTGGTGGCATCAAACATTTCCGCAACAAAAATTCGGGAACGGGTAAAGCGCGGGCTTTCCATTGCGGAGTTTGTCCCTGAAGGGGTTGATGAATATATCAAAAAACATGGGTTATATACGGAGGGAGCCTCATGAATCCATTTGATCCCGAAAAAGCCACCAAAGAATGTGTTGCATTTCTTCAGCAGACATTTACCAAAACCAAGAAAGAAATGGCGGTGATAGGACTTTCTGGAGGCATAGATTCTTCGGTTGTGTTTGTCCTGGCACTTCGCGCCCTAGGGGCAGATCATATTGTGCCGATGTTGCTTCCCTGTGGGGGGCTTGGGACCCAAGGGATATTGGATGCGATGGAACTTTTTACGTCAGTACCGTTTCCCATAACGAGGATTGTGCGTATCGACATCAAAAAGGCAGTGGATGCACTTGTCATCGATCCAACAGTTGACAATGTGCGCCGCGGCAACATGATGGCCCGCGTGCGGATGATTTATTTGTTTGATCAGGCAAAAAAAAGAAACGGCCTGGTAGTGGGGACGGAAAATAAAACCGAGCATCTGCTGGGCTACTATACGCGCTTTGGCGATGCGGCAAGCGACGTGGAACCGATTATTCATCTGTATAAAACGGAAGTGATTGCACTGGCAAAGCACCTGGGCATTCCGCAATCAATCATTGCAAAAAAGCCATCAGCCGATTTATGGCCCGGCCAGACGGATGAAGCGGAACTGGGCGCATCATATGAACAGATAGACAGGATTTTGGATTGTTTCAATAAGGGGACTGTGTCTCCTGAGGATATTGGAAAACAAACAAGCATAGATTCTGCGGTAGTTGCCCGCGTGCTCAACATAGTTTTACAAAACGCATACAAACAACATGTTCCATTTGCATATAACACGCTTGCTTAGGCTTAGGAACTCTGTATACTGAATTATATGGTCGCCCCAGTATCGACAACAGAATTACCCCCGATCGATATACCTAAAGCCCCGGAGGTTCCGGCGGGCGGGAGTGCGGTGCCGCTATTAGGAGACCGACAAAGTGAAGTTGTTGATTTAATTAATCAAGGTCTGCAAAATAGAGATCCTCCAAGAGAGATTTTAAAAGAAGTAGCAGCATCGGGTGGTAAAACGTTTCCCACAGAGACGGCCCATTCACAAAGACCGGATGCAAATCCTGAAGGAAATGGGGGAACACCACCACCAGAGGAAACAAAGCCTCCAGCAGGACCAGAGCTGGCTCCTCAATCGGATGGAACCCGACCTGGTACCACAACGGAAACCACATCGCCAACAACAACGGCACCAGCGCCTCACGCAGCCGAAGCACCCCCCGCGGCTCCTCCGGAAGC
>CAZVTJ010000002.1:24876-37516 GCA_964630015.1 uncultured Gammaproteobacteria bacterium
AGGAAAGGCGGGAAACGGTTCGCTCGGCACTGCGTGAGATGGCAAAAATACTGCTGAAACACAAAGACCCTCTGGTTATTGCGGTTGTTCAGGCTATCGGCGCAAGCGATTCTGCGGTGGGAGATCAGCTTCGTGAGGCCATATTGGCGCGGGCCAAACAAGTGTGTGATATGGAATATCCGAAAGATACGCTCAATGTACCCGAAAATATCGTGACAGCATCGCCATTAACAACAGAGGGTATCGCTGTTGAAAATACTCCACTTGCTGATTTGTTGGTAGATAAAATAGGAATGCCAAGGAAATCCCTACATGTGGATTTGGATACAACCCAGGAACAAACAGAGGCAGTGTATAGGCATTTTATTAATTCCGAATTTCGGTCAGTTCTTGGAGAGGAACTTTTTGGTGATGATTGGAAAGCAAAATTGAATGTTCGAAATACAACAATGTTGCAATTATTCAGCCGGTTTATCCATGGCGAAGGATTAAAGGCGTTTAATTTTGGAACGGGGGATATATTGGCTGATATGTTGCACACGGGGGAAGAAGGGACGGGGGGAACAAAAAAAGAAGCGCGCGGGTTTAATATAACGCTTTTTAAATCACAGATGGAACGCACCCTGGGTGGTGCTTGGGCTAAAAGACATGGCATTATGGAATCTCCCTATGTGCACATAGGGCTCTTGGTGTTTATGACTTTATTACAGACGGCACAACAAAGCGGAAGAGAAGGCCCACAGGCCCCGGAACGCTAATAAAGCACGTATTATTATGGTATAATAACAATCCATGGCAAAAGAAGATCCACAACCACCCGCAGGAGGTTCGCCACCGGAACAATTGCACGCAGCCGGTGAAGCAGTAAAGCCAATCGTGACAGCAGAAAAACCACCTCCCCCACCATCAAAATCCAAAAGCGAAGTTACACCGAAAGGCATTTTAAAACTATCTGATAAGCTTATTCTTCATAACCCCGAAGCACAGAAAATATATGACGTCATTCTTATGCAATACCCAGAAGTTGGTGATGCAAATGCAGCAACCGTGGTTCGCGAAATGTGCGAACGTGCCATACGCAGTGGGAAGGTAACCGGTGAAGATGCGATAATTTTTGAAGAGATAGGTAATCGGTGTGACGATGTTGTCGCAAAATCGTATGAGAACGGAAAAGGGGAACGGTTTTCCTCGATTTATTTAACGGAGCAGGAAATCCATGAGATTATTCAGAACCCGGCGCTTTGGTTTGAAAAGAAACTCCGGGAGCTGGAACTAAACGCCGACGATCCGGAATCAATTTTATTTTCTTCAAGTAAGCGAAGGCTGGAGTTGGCTGCGGAGTTTTTCGGTTCCGAGAGTTTCGATAAAAGCAGGGTGCTATTGGATCCGCGCATGTCGGATCAATCGATCGAACAGTTGAAAAAGAGCGTGGATGGCTACGCCCGTGATCCATCAAAAAGCAGGCTTGCAGGCTATATCAGTGCAAGAATTGATGGTGTGTATCTCCAGGCGCGGTTATCCCGGGCAACGATGGGCGATTTACCCGATGTTGTCAAAGCCATTCGGAGCATGGGAGACAAAGGATTATATACGCTTGAATCATATGATGCCGGATTGGTGGGTGAATGGCGGGGAAGATATGACCGCATTATTTCCGATCTTGCAAAAAATCACAGGTTAACCCCGGCTGATTTTGATAGGGCAGGGGAAATTGCACTGCAGCAGCTTATGGCGGAAAAGGATTTGGTTCAGGGAAGGTTGCAGAATTTTTACCAACGATGGCAGGCTCCGGGTGGGGAACCGACTAAATTTGAATTAACGGATGACTATGCAAAGGGAATTATCGCCAGGGCCCGCATTTCCTGGAGAATCCGCATGCGCCAGGCCGTTGTGATGACGTATGGCATGGATCCGCTGTTTGGAGACAAAGCGGAAGGAGTTCCATCATACGCAACGATGAATTTGGAAGAAGGAATGCTTGCGGTTTCACGGATTCGTGATTGGTTTATCCGCAAGTGGGGAAAGAAAGTCGTGCTTCCCGTTTGGAATATGGCAGCAAAATTTACTGCGCGGCTAAGCCCCGAACTTGCCGGTACGGAAGTGGATCTTCCCGGGAAAAGGTTGGCGCTTCACAAGGGAATTATCAGCGAAAAAACGGAACGATTATGGCATGATGCCCATCAGACAACCGACCGGGCAAAGCAAATTAGCGCGATGCGGGAAATTAAAGCTTTGTTGGATAATAACACGGTAGATGGTTCTGGAATTGACGCTGTCGATGATGATGCGTTGATAAAGGCGATGAATAAGAAGTTTGGTTTAAAACTTACAGGGTCATTCCAAATGAAAGAGCTGCGTGAGTTGGTTGAAATTGAAGAGGGTGGGGAGCGGTTGCAATATATGCTTCGTCCATATTTCTATTTGGATAGTGACTGGAGAAGGAAACTTGCCCAAATATATGTGAATGCTGCGTATAAACATGCCGGTGATTATTGTTTGGGTTCGGAGCTTAAGGGCGCAGGAAATGCGTATTTTTTTGATCCCTCAAAGCGGGAGGGGCAAGAACATGCCCACGCAGGGAAAAAGTTTTCGAAAGTTCTTGAACATGTCGTACGATACCGGCCACAAGCCCTTGCGGAAATGTTATCCGATGGCGGAAGCGAGTCCTTTAAGTTGTGGTTTAATAACCACCGTAATGAACTTGGGTATCAGGATGCCAATACGATGTTTTCGGATTTAAACAGGCGCTTCATCATGATTAACAACGATTTAATGATGAATAACCTGCCGCCGATAGACTACCAAAATTCTGAGTTGTACAGGCAACTCATGCTGCTGAATAAAGAAGAACGTTTGGCTTTTGCAACAAAAAATATCGACGCTTTTACTGTCCCCAAGAAAAAACCAGACAGACAAGTTACTCCTCAGGAAATAGTCGATCAGTGTGAACACATGGAGCACATATTCGGTATTTTAGGCAATACAACGGATCAATCGCCCTCCAATAATCCGGATCAGTATTTCAAAACAATGAATGCGCTCCACGGACGACTTACGGAAGAGAAAAAAAGCCAACTATTTGAATTAACAAGCATGAAGTATGACCGGTTTTTCCTTTCGCTTGCCTGGGAAGACGATATTCCGACACAATATCTGGAAGATCCGACACAATTTGCCCAGCACCTGAATACGCAGTATTTGGTGGAAATTGGCGTATTAAAACCCGGAGAAGAACCGCCGAAGGATTTTTCATTGTTTGATCCGTCAAAGAATACTCCTGAACAAAATGCATTTGTACAGCGTTTATTGCGGGCAGCCGGAATTTCCGAACAATTTACACAGCTTGGTGTCGGCCCGGGATCTCCGCTTGCCCGGGCATGGGGTGATTATGCGCTCGCGGGAGATGCGTTTAATGCAATACTGGAAAATAATTTTGGACCGGATGAAAAAGAGTTTTTCAAAATGATTAAAACAGTATGGACAAAAGTTGAAATGTATCAAGGCGCACCTATTGCAACGGATGCCGCAATAAAGTTGGGAGCCGGCTGGATTGGGGCTGCACAGGTAAAAAAGACCTACGGAGATTTCTTTACCGGGGCCGTTGACTCTTCGGTGTTGAAAGAAGTGTGGGGTAATAACGCACCATCACTCTCGTTGGATAATGTTATGGAAATGCGGGAAAATTTGGAAAAAATAATTCCAATGATGGATACAATGTCGCCCTCAACTGCCCATGCACTTAGCAAGTTTTTACGGCTTTCTAATATCCATTTGTTTGGAATGATAGATACTCACATTGCCTGGGATACGATTTTTAATCCATTCGGTATTGCATCTAAACTCGGCATAAAACCGGAAAAGTTGATACGAAAGCTTGAGCGGATAGCACCGATGGGGTTGACTGATTATAAACTTCGGATGGCACTAACACTGGTTCTTGTTATGATGGCACTTGCCTCACTCAACGAAGCGAAAAAAGGCGGGAAAGAGGGCGTTTCTTCAGGTGGCGGGCATTGATAGTGGTTTAATTATTTCCCTGCACCCTTCTTGACATTTTCTGACAACGCTTTCATTTGTTGTCGTTGGATCATAAATTGTCCGATTTGCCATCCAAGTTGTACGGGTTGTCCAAGGATGCCGCCAATTGCTTCCGGACCTGCTCCAATCATTGGTTTGGCCTTAAAGGAATCCTGCACCTGATTGGCAACATTGGGAATGGTAAACAAAATTCCTAGTGCGATAAATGCGGCAATACTTACCGGATTATCGATTAAACCAACATAGGGCGCTGTCCACATGGTTTGGCTGGTGGTTGAAAAATTCATGAATACTTGGGCAAGCATAAACATGGCTGCGCCGATAGGGAAAACAATAAGGTTGGAAAGAAGACCCTTAAACCATTGTTCCGTTGCGTGGCTTCCGGGGATGGCACCCATTATAAGCTGTATGGGGCCAAAAACCAAAGCAAGAATAATTTTAATATATGCTCCGAGGAAAAAGAAAAATAATCTGATTGCCAGCAGTATGAGCGCAATGCCCACAATAAAGGTAAAAAGAAGCGAAGATCCACCTAAAATAAGACCAATAAAGAAACCGGGAGTGGTTCCGGTGGCTGCTCCAAGTGCTGCACCCAAGAGCGTTCTTAATACGTTTAGTCCAAACGCTCCGGCTGGAGTTGTGTTGGTTCCTAAGAGTTTATACGTGAGAACTCCCGGAGTAAAATCTGTATTCGTGCCACTTAGGTTTATCGGATTAATATCGATGGGAACACTTTTTGTGTAATCCATTGCGTTATTGACAAGTCCTGTTGACAAAAATATTCCGGCAACCAAATATATGCACACATACATGATTTCTATAAGGAAGGCTACAATTGCGTAGGAAAAAGTGATAACAATAAGGCTGATAACAATTTTCGGGATGGAATTCTGGATGGTGACTACAGTTTTTGGATCGATTTTTTTCCGGAACATTATCAGAAACCCGACGATCATGATAATAAATCCGATGAGTGCATAGGCAATATTTCGAAATACTTTCCAAATAGGAAGAATGGGGGAAAGTCCGGCAAAGACAGCCCCGTTATTTTGTTGGGCAAGCGCTTGTTTCGGGATAAACCCAAGTGTCTGACCAAAATCCTGAACAAATGCATACATGGTTGCCGGTGGATGTGTATACATTGCCACAATTGTGGAATTAATTTGGGACAGCATACTGTGTTGGGTTATCCGCTTGTTGTATTCCGGATCGTTTGCAACTGCAGTAATACCAGGGACCGCCCCTATCATGTCTTCGATTTTTTTTGCCAAATATACGTTGTCCTGTTTGTAGACATACCCTTCATTGTTGAGTGTTCCGCTTTCCCGCGCTTGTTGCACCGCCTCGGGAATCCCGCCGTCTACATAATTTTGTGCATGGACAAAAGACAGGGGTTGAAGCAGACCAAAAATAAAAATTGCCCCGAAGAGATATTGAAGGATTTTTTTCTGAATGTTCATAGGGTTGTATATAGTATATCAGGCATTGTGGCAATTATGGGATCGAAAATTTTGTTACGTTTACCCCGGTAAACACCTCGATGGTTTTAAGTATTAAAAAAGATGCTAAAACGACAACGAGACCGATAACGGCATTGCTGATGGTCCCTTGGGCTTTTTGAACCTGTTTCGGATCTCCTCCGGAGAAAAGAAATGTAAATCCACCCATAACAAGCATGACAAAGAGCACGACTCCGGCGAATGCCAAAACGGCCTGGATGATGTTTTGGAATAGGGGAACGACAGATCCGATTGTGGCAACATCTGTTTCATCACCAGTTAGAGTGGGGGTCCAATCGACAGCAAATATTTTATGAACCAGAGTAGGCATTGTCATAGGTATAGTATACCAAAACCCCCGCGACTGCGGGGGAATGGGTTATACATTTTTTTATCAAAATCAGAATGGCTTCTGGATGTCCATGTTAAAGAAATTAACACCCAAAAAGTTGGAAACCAGCGTCATGATTGCCCATGCCGCTCCAACGATAATAAGTCCGACGATTGCATGCGTAATTTTATTCCGGGCCGCTTCCATGCTGGATTTGTCTCCGCCCGAGGTAATCCATTGGATTCCGCCAAGAATAAGGAAGAGGAATGCAACAAGCGCTGCAAGCATCATAAGAAGGCTCACTGCAGCACTGATCAGTTTTCCGATGTCCGTTATTTTGACATTTGTTGGTTGTTGAATGGTTATATCAGCTGCCTGGACTGCTTTGACAAGAAAATTCATAAAGCTCCTCCTCGCTTTTGTACGTAATGATTATACGATATGTATCCCTATTGTGCAAATAAGTTCTACTTCAGGTCAAGGGTCGGAAATATAATTGAACCCGGACCTTCTCCTGTGTTTATGCCGATAAATTGTGCCACAAGGGTAAATATCGCATAGACGGCAGCAAGGATGACCATACCGATAATCGCGTTGGTGATTTTATTGCGCGCGGCTTCCAGTTGTGATTTTTCGCCGTTGCTGGTAATCCACATAATGGAGCCGGTTAAAAGGAAGGCAAGCATCAGAAACATGCCCAAAATCATAACCACGCCGATAATACCGCCTAATAGCGATCCGATGGCAACCGGTCCTTGTGTTTGTGCCTGTCCACAGCCCCCAAGAGCGGGAGGAAGTGCGGGGTTGCAAAGTTGTTGGTCCATAGTTATTTAAACTGTAATGTTTCCAATATGCTTGCCGGATTGGTAAATTCGACTCCGAAAAAGACACCGGTTAGCGCAAGGACTGCCCATGCGGCGACGACCACAACAAGACCGATGAAGGAATTGGTAAGCCGTTCGCGGGCTTCGGTGAGTTTATTTTTTTCGCCACCCGCACTAATCCAGGAAAGCCCCGCAATAAGGATTTGGATAAGAAACCACAAACTTGCCGCAATGGTTAAAAATCCGACAACTCTGGAAAGGATATAGACAACCAAGCCACCAGCTTGTTGGGTTGTGGCAATTCTTTGAAGGTTTTCATTGATTTTTCCAAATCCTTCTCCTCCCAAAAAACCACCCAGTGATGTTCCGCCTGAATTATTCATAGGTTAATTTGGTCCATAAATTTGCGGGTTCAGTATATACATCGGATTTCCGAATATGATTCCGCCGATGAGGGCAGCGATGGCAAATGATCCAACTATAATGACAAGACCGACAAGCGATTGCCAGATTTTTGCCCACGCAGCCGTCAGCTGTTTTGAATCACCCCCCGCGCTCATATATTGGAATCCGGCAAGGATCAGGTTGACGAACGCAAATATGCCGGCACCGACAAACACAAGCCGAAGGATATTGCTTAAAAGCGGGACAAATCCTTGGGTAACGGATCCATATTGTGTTTTCGGTGGGGTAATGGTGCCGATAATGGATGAATAATCAGTGTCTTGCGCGAATATTTTATGGATAAACATATATTCGGTTATAAAATTTTTATTCCAAGCACGATTTCAAGCAATTGAATAATCCAGAAAGAACAGAAAATCAAAACAAGTCCGATGAGCGCGCTTGTAATGGCTTTTTTGCCCTTTTCCAACTGTTTTGCATCGCCGGAACCTGCCGATACTATATACGAAAATCCGCCAAAAATCAATAAAATCAGGGTAATGAGTCCGGCAATGGTAAAAATGTTTTGTGTGATGACACCGATAAAAGAGCCAATGGTGCCGAAGGTTTTTGCCGGTGCAAAATCACGGGAGAGATCAACGTCCATATATGTATGTAGTGTATGGGAGCGATAGCCCCCTGTCAACGGTTGGGGAATGTCTTTGTGTTGTTCTAATGCATTTTTTTGTGATATAGTGCGTGTTACCTATGGAAGATATGGAGCTTGTTTCGCGCATACTTGCCAAAGATAAGAATGCTCTCTATCGGTTTTACCGGACGTACGAACCCAAACTTGCTTCCTATATTGCGCATAAAGTTGCCAATCCCCATGATGCCGAGGAAATTTTGCAGGACACCCTATTTGCGTTTTTGGATTCCATTCGGGATTTTCATGGGGAATCCAGTATAAAAACGTACGTATACGCAATCTGTTCCCATAAAATCGTTGATTATTACCGGAAAAAGAAACTGAAACAGTACGTATTTTCCCGGATGCCGTTTTTGGATGATCTGGTGTCTCCACTGGGTACACCGGATGAAAAATTGGAACAACACCTGTTGGCCGTAAAATTAAGCGATACGTTTGACCGGCTACTTCCCCAATATGCAACCGTGCTTCGTGCAAAATATGAACTTGGGTTGTCGGTTGCGGAAATTGCCAAAAAATGTGCAATATCATTCAAAAGTGCCGAATCAACGTTATTTCGTGCCCGGAAGGCATTCGTACGGGCATTTGGCCAAGTATGAACTCAAACGGAGATGTCTATAGAAAATTCCAAAAACGGTGGGAAGAAATAACGGACCTTCCGCCACAGCGGGTGGGTCCGCTCACGCCTTTGTATAAAGAGGCGACAAAACGCCTCAAAATCATGCCGTGGCCCGTTTTTTTAGTGGTTGCCGTGTGTGTGGTTGTTGGCCTCTATATGTTCTTCGGGAATGGGATAACGCTTCTGGTATCGATTCTGCAGCGCGGGTTTTAGTCCGTGACATACGACCATATACCTAGAGAGCCCGTTTTGGGGGAACGGTATATGGGGAAAAGCAGTATTCATATCATCAGGCAAAGTGCCGCACATATTTACGGAATTATTGTCCGTCCGTATATGACCATGCGATCCATTGCACAATCAGGCTCTTTCTGGGAGCTTGTATCGATTGGGGTGGTATTGAGCATGTATTTTGCCGTTGCGACAGTGGTAAAAAATCCAGCATTCCGACCGTTTTTGTTGACACGGCAGTTTCTTGCGCTTGCCGTCGTGGTGGTCGTCACGACGTTGTTTGCATCCGGTATGTTCTGGTGTGCCGGAAAACTTGTTGGGGGTATTGGATCATATGGTCGGTTTTTTCTTTCCTGGTCCTACACCCTTATTCCCACCGTCTGCTGGTTTTTGGCAACATCCATACTCTACATTCTTCTTCCTCCTCCCAGGACAGCGCGACCGGAAGGAATTGTAGCAAGCGGAGTATTTTTGGTTTTTTCGACGGTTTTACTTTTGTGGAAACTTGTGTTGTCGTATCTGTCCCTTCGTTTTTCCCTTCGGTTGAGTTTACCAAGAATTCTTGGGGCAGCAGTCCTTGCTTCGGGGCCGCTTTTTCTGTATGGCTATTGGACATATGCAATCGGAGTCTTTAAAATTCCTTTTTATTAATTCCTATGGCACAATCACTGCGTGAATTCAAAACGATCACCGGGCGGCGTACTGCTGTTCAAAACCAATCCGGGATTTCTTTGGATGCGATAGGCGCAAACGAATTATCGGGTTCACAGGCCTCTGCAAGAAACTGCGAAAACATGATCGGCACCACCTCGGTTCCGCTGGGTGTTGCCGGGCCCCTTTCCATAGAGTGCATTGGGGAATCCCTTCATGGAACAAGAACAATCTATCTTCCGCTTGCAACGACGGAAGGTGCGCTTGTTGCTTCGGTTAACCGTGGGTGCAAAGCGTGTCTTGATACAAATAACCCGATTCATGTGTATGTGAAAGAGTATGGCGCTACCCGCGGACCGGTTTTTTATGTCCGGAGTATGGAGGAAGGGATACAACTCGAATCATATATAAAAGATCATTGGGAAGCCCTTGGTGATATTGCGCGCCGGACTTCGTCGCATATTTCCTTAGTGTCATTTTTTTTGGATGGAGCGGGATCATACCGGTTTGTCCGGTTTGTCTTTACGACGGGCAATGCCATGGGGCTCAATATGGTCACACTTGCAACGGACGCCATAATAAAACACATAAAACAGGATGCGGGTATTTCTCCGGTTGCGTTATCCGGAAATTATTGTGTCGATAAAAAAGCATCGTGGATGAATATGCTGATGGGTCGCGGGAGGCCGGTCCGCGCGGAAATTACCCTACCGTCCGAAGTAATACAAACAGTATTAAAAACCACGGCCGGCGCAATATATGAGGTATGGATGGCAAAATGCATGATGGGAAGCGTAATGAGCGGATCTTTGGGGTGGAACGCTCAGGCTGCAAATGTGTTGGCCGCCCTGTTTTTGGCTACCGGGCAGGATCTTGCCCATGTTGTTGAAGGATCACAGGCCATAACAACGACAAATATAATACCCGGAAAGAATGGGGAGGGTGACGCGCTCATGATTGGTGTGTATCTTCCTGATTGTATGGTCGGTACCGTTGGTGGCGGAACAGCTCTGCCGACGCAGCGGGAGGCCCTTGGTATTTTGGGTGTTGCCGACGGAAACGATCCGGAAAGTGCTCTGTGGCTTTCGGCAATCGTGGGCGCGGCCGTGTTGGCGGGGGAGATTTCGCTTCTTGCCTCTTTGGCACAGGGATCCCTTGCTGGAACACACGCCAGGCTTGCCCGGGGAAAAAACATATGATTGGGATAGTCGGATATGGAACATACATACCCCGCTACCGTTTAAAGACGGAAGAAATTGCGGATGTGTGGAAAAAGGATGCTGGGGAAATTCTCCATGCATTGGGCGTCATGGAAAAATCGGTTCCCGCTTCGGATGAAGATGCTGTTACGGTATCGCTGGAGGCTGCATCATCGGCGTGTGCGTCTTCACATGTTGCACCACATATGCTGGAGGCACTTTTTGTCGGTTCCGAATCGCACCCCTATGCGGTTAATCCGACAGCTACCATTGTCGGGGAACTGTTAGGTGTGGGACACAACTATCTCGCCTCCGATATGGAGTTTGCGTGTAAAGCCGGGACTGCCGGAATACAGGCTGTTGCCGGTCTTGTGTCATCGGGTCACTGCGGAATGGGAATGGCCATTGGGGCAGATACGGCACAAAGTAAACCCCACGATGCGCTTGAATATACCTCCGCAACCGCAGCCGCGGCATATCTTCTGGGAAAAATCGCTATTGCTGCCGAACTTGCCGCATATACGTCCTATTCCTCCGATACACCCGATTTCTGGCGCCGCGACGGGATTCGCTATCCTTCCCACGCAGGAAGGTTTAGCGGGGAACCGGCATATTTTGCCCATGTCATGGGCGCCGCAAAACTCATGCTTTCCCAAACGGACACGGGTCCCGAAGCGTATGATTATGCGGTTTTCCATATGCCAAACGGCAAGTTTCCGCGTTCCGTTGCCTATAGGCTCGGATTTACTAAAGAGCAGATAGCGCCTTCATTGACGGTAGATTCCATCGGAAATCCCTATTCCGCTTCCGCAATGCTTGGGCTTGCCGCGGTTTTGGATCAGGTAAAACCCGGGCAGACCATTTTCATGGTTTCCTACGGATCGGGAGCCGGAAGTGATGCGTTTGTCTGGAAGGTAACGGAAGGAATTCTGCCGCTCCAGGAGTGGAGAAAGGATCATGGAGCGCGGGTATCGGATCATATTGCCCGGAAAAGATATGTTTCATATGTGGAATATTTAAAACAAACGCATAAAGTATGAATGTAACGATTGCAGGAACCGGCATTACGAAATTCGGAGAGCTCTGGGGCACGTCGCCACGGGAGCTTGCCCACCGTGCGGTGGACGAAGCGCTTGTTGATGCGGGCCTGGTAATTGGCGATATTGAGTTTTTAGTTGTTGGAAATATGCTTTCGGCATTTCTGGGCAACCAGCAGCATGTCGGAGCGCTGTTTGCGGAAGAACTGGGGATAACGGGTTCATCCTATACTGTTGAAGGCGCCTGTGCCTCGGGGGGGCTTGCCATTCATACCGCCGTTATGGGGTTGGTTTCCGGGCAATATAAAACAGCCTGTGTATTGGGGATCGAAAAGATGACGGACCACAAACCGGAATTGGTATCAAGTGCGCTCATGGCCGCAGGCACTAACGAAGAGCGTCTTGCCGGCGGAACATTTCCCGGGATGTATGCCATGTTGGCACGCTCCCACATGCAGGCATACGGCACAACGGAAAAGGATTTGGCTTCCGTTGCGGTAAAAAACCATTTCCATGGATCCCTGAACCCCAAGGCACAATATCAAAATTCCATAACGGTACAGCAGGTTCTTACAAGCGGACGGATTGCAGACCCCCTGAAGTTGCTGGATTGCTCCCCGATGTCCGATGGGGCGGCAGCAGTTATCCTTACGACAAAAAAAGTGAAAAAGGGCGTATCAATTATCGGTTCCGCGGTTGCCGTTGATACATTGGGGTTAGCCCATAGGGCATCATTAACCGAGCTTCTGTCCACAAAACGGGCGGCAAAAAAAGCATACCAGCAGGCGGGAATTATACCGGATAAAGTTGATTGTGCGGAAGTCCATGATTGTTTTACGATTGCCGAAATCATGGCGCTTGAGGATTTGGGATTGTACAAAAAAGGAAGTGCAGCGCATGCAATTTCTGGCGGCAAAGTGACACTGGGAAGCGCCAAACACCTGGTGGTTAATACTTCGGGGGGACTTAAAGCCTGCGGACATCCGGTTGGGGCAACAGGGGTCAAACAGATTGTGGAAATTGCCGACCAGATGCGTGGCCGCTGTGGGAAACGGCAACTGGAACATCCTAGTATCGGTCTTGCGCACAATGTCGGTGGGAGCGGTGCCACCGCCGTT
>CAZVTJ010000002.1:37616-42687 GCA_964630015.1 uncultured Gammaproteobacteria bacterium
CAGAAAAAAATCGCATCCCTACTGGGTAGGGAGGGGGAGCTTGTCACATGGACGATCGTTCGGGTCCCCCCTGAGGGATTTTCCGATCAGGCACCGTATCCTGTTGGTATTATTGCTTTGGGAAACGGGGAACGGGTTGTTGCACAGATTGTGGATTGGACAGAGGATCAACTTTTCGTCGGGGCAAAAATGAAGCTCATTGTCCGGCGCACAATTGAACCGTCACAGGACGGTGTGATTCCATACGGCATAAAAGCAGTTGCCATCGGAGGAAATCCGTAATGGTTACCGTGTCGGTTCCCGGGAAAATCCATGTCATGGGTGAGCATGCGGTGGTGTACGGGAAACCGGCACTAATTGCGGCAATAAACAGGCGGCTTCGGGTCACGATTTCGGCAAAATCTAAATCGACTCACGATGGGGATATTGCAATCAGTACGGATGATGACGACACCTATATCCGTCATGCCCTGGATGTTTGCCGGCAGCATCTTTCTCTCAAATCGCTTCCGCCTATGGATATTGTCGTTACGTCCGATATTAAACCCGGGTACCACCTTGGATCATCAGCCGCAATAGCTGTTGGGGTTGTCGGGGCGTTTTGTTTTTTTACAAAAAAAATATGGAACCCGATGCAGATAAATACCATTGCCTACGAAGTGGAAAAGAAACAGCATGGCAATCCATCCGGCGGAGATAATACGACAGTCTGTATGGGTGGGATGGTGTGGTTCCGGAAGGAATTGGAATTTCTAAAAAGCATATGGCAGATTCCGGGTTTGACGGATTCAGAACTGAACGGAAATTTCTATCTGATTGATACCGGAAGACCACAGGAGTCAACGGGGAATATGGTTTCGTTGGTGAAAAAACGGTATGAACGGTTTCCCGTAAAGATGACGCGGGTATTTGATGAGAACGAATGCCAGACAAAACGCATTACCCAGGCGCTTAAAGATGGTGATCACGGGGTGTTTTTGGATGCGCTGGTACACGGTGAGCGGACACTGGAAGAGATGGGGGTCGTCAGTCCGTATGCACAATCGGTTATCCGTACGATTGAACGCGCGGGAGGCGGGGCAAAAATATTGGGAGGCGGGGGAAAGACAAAAGGCGTCGGGTATGTATTGGCGTATCACACGGACGAAGTTGCACTATCCCGGAGTCTTGTACAGTTCGGGGTACGTCCCGAACCGATACGGCTTGGGGAAGAGGGGATCCGGTTGGAAAGGAAAACGTAAATGGACAAGAATGGGATCTCATCGGCACCCGGAAAGCTCATGATCATGGGCGAGCATGCGGTGGTCTACGGCAAGCCCTGCATTGTCACTGCGGTTGATTCCCGTATTGAAGTGGCCATTGAAACGACCGCCACAAAAGGGATTGAGTATCATACCCCCGGAGTGTCCGATACGCGTTTTCTTGATGCCGCGATAACCAATGCCCGAAAAAAATGGAAGATTCCCCCTGTTGGGATAAGGGTTACGACAAAAAGCGGGTTTTCCTGTACCTTCGGATTCGGTTCATCCTCAGCTGTGACGGTTGCGTGTGTCCATGCCCTTGCAAAGGCATTTTCCAAAACAGTAAACAAAAAGGATATCTTTTCCCTTGCATACTCCAGTGTTTTGGACGTCCAGGGGGTCGGTTCAGGTTTTGATGTGGCATCAGCGGTGTATGGGGGAACGATCGTGTATGAAAAACCGGGAACTCGCATAGAGCCGTTACAAAACAGCGCCGATTTTGTCATAGGATATACCGGGGTAAAAGCGGATACGGTAAGCCTGGTGAAGGAAGTTGCCAAAAAATATGAGGCATATACGGAACGGATGGACAGGATTTTTGAGGCAATCGGAACCCTTGTGGAACAGGCAAAAACAGCATGGGACAAGGGCGATTGGGAAACGGTGGGGAAGTTCATGAATTTTAATCAGGAGTACCTTCGGGATTTGGGCGTTTCAACACAGAAGCTGGAAGATCTGATTGCATCGGCAAAAAAGGCCGGAGCATACGGGGCAAAACTATCCGGCGCGGGGGGCGGGGATTGTATGATCGCGTTAGTCTCAGCGGAAACAAAAAATGCAGTGGTGGACGCAATAACGGATGCCGGAGGGGAAGTGTTGCCGGTTGGCGTTCATGCACGGGGTGTTTTTTATACCGGTGGATAAATATGAAACAAACAGCATGGGCACCGTCAAATATCGCACTGGTGAAATATTGGGGAAAGCGGGATGCTGAGCTCCGGTTGCCCCTGAATGCCTCATTGTCCATGACAACGGATGAGGCGTTTACCATAACGACGGTTGAATTTTCCCCGGAATATTTGCGGGATACGGTGGAAATCGATACCTGTACGTCCGGTGTTGTTCCGATGGAAGAGACTGCGGCGGAACGTGTGTTGGAGCACGTGGGTAGAATCAGGAAACGGGCAGGAAGCACGCTTTTTGCCCGTATTCGGACAAAAAATTCCTTTCCCATGGGGGTCGGCGCCGCCTCATCGGCTTCGGGGTTTGCGGCACTTACCGTTGCAGCATGTGCTGCTCTTGGCCTTGAGCTATCGCAAAAAGAGATGACAATTCTTGCGCGTCTTGGGTCCGGATCTGCATGCAGAAGCATTCCCGATGGATTTGTGCTGTGGGAAGCGGGGGAGCATTCGGAGGATTCTTTCGCATATTCGATCTACCCGCATACATATTGGTCGTTGTGTGATGTTTTGGTGTTCGTTGATGAGCGGAAAAAATCCGTTTCGACGACGGATGGTATGGGGAAAGCTATGACAAGCCCCTTTATGGATTTGCGGCTTAAGGAAATTCCCCGGACCATTGAGTGTGTGCGGAAAGCATTGGAAATAAAAGATATTGTATTGCTTGGCGAATGTGTGGAACGGGAGATGTTTTCCATGCATGCCGTCATGATGACGCAGAACCCCCCGGTTTTGTATTGGTCCGATGCAACACTCCGGGTTTTCAGGGCAATATGGGAGGCACGCAGTCGTGGGATGAAGGCATATTGTACGGTTGATGCGGGGGCCAATGTCCATGTGATTTGTGGGGAAGAAGACGCAAAAAAGGTAGCCGCAATTTGTAGCGGTGTTGATGGGGTGGTAAAAATCGTGGTATGCCGTCCTGCGCCGGGAGCTCATACGGTATCCACCCATTTATTTTAGAAAGGGTTTTTTATGGAAGAAGAAAAGAAAATACCAAAACATATTGCAATCATTATGGACGGAAACAGGCGGTGGGCAAAAGAACACGGACTTCCGTCATTTGCCGGCCATAAGAAGGTTTCCGATGATATATTGGAGCCCATCATTGAACATGCGGCGGATTGTGGGGTTGAGTTTATCACATTTTGGGCATGGTCTACGGAAAATTGGGGCCGGACCCCGGTTGAAGTAAAAGGGATCATGGATTTGTTCCGGGATGTGATTGCCAAAAAATGGAAACGTCTGCAGGAAAAAGGTGTCCGGATTAAGTTCATCGGTGATTTGTCGAAATTTCCGGATGATATCCAACAGTCTGTTGAAAAAGTAATTGCCGATACGAATGGCAATACGCGGATAACGGCGATTTTTGCCCTTAATTATGGCGGGAGGGATGAAATTATTCGTGCGATTCATACCATAGAACCCGCAAAATTACAAACACTGACATCAGCTGATTTTTCAGCCCATTTGGATACAAAAGGAATACCCGATCCCGAACTGATTATCCGCACCGGCGGGGAACAGCGCTTAAGCGGATTTTTACTCTGGCAGTCGGAATATAGTGAGTTGTTTTTCCCGTCTTGGTATATGCCCGATTTTACCCCGCAAAAGCTGGATGGGTTACTTGACGAGTTTTATCAACGGACTCGGCGGTTTGGGAAGTAGGATTACGAACCGAAAATTTGTTTGATGGAGTCAAGACCGAACATAATACCGAAAAGCTGTACGATCCAATAGGCAAGAAAAATAATAAAAAACCCAACAAGTGCGAATGTGAGCCTGTTTTTTGCGCCCTCCATTTTTTTTGCGTCTCCTGCACTGGTAAGTAAATTGAATCCGGAAAGAAGGATCATTAAAAGAAGTCCAACCCCGGCAATGGTAATTAGCAGGGGAATAAGATTGGAGATTATTCCACCAATACCATTTTCGTTAAAACGGAAATCCGGAATTCCCGTGATTGTCATCCGTTCTGCTGGCGCACCGGAAGGCACTGTTTTTGGTATTGTTAGAACTTGCGCAAGACCTTCAATTTTCATACGAATGTGTTGTTATTTCCCGAATCCCGGTATATGTAAAATATCGTACCCGATAACCCGTAAAATGAAAATGGAAAAGATAATCAGGAGTAATCCTGTTATGGCGGAGACTATTAACTCTTTCCCGCCGGCAAGTTTTTCCGGATTTCCTGCACTGGTCATCATTTGGATACCACCAAAGAGAATAAGGAGAAAAGCGATTGCTCCTCCAAAGCTGATAAATATCGGGAACACCTTTTCAATGAATCCATTTGCCGTAAACGGAATGCAGCCGATTGCCGTTTGGACGCAGGTATTAGTGGGATCCAACACGGTAAAATGTTGTTCTGTTGATGCTTCTTGTCCTGCTAATCCCTCATGGAGGGTATCTTTTAATCCCCAGTCACTTGGTTTTGAATCAATATTATTTATCTGACAGTATGTTGTTTTTGTATTGGTATTGAAAAAGGTTATTCGAAGTGTCCCCATGGCCCTGGGGAGTTGTGGGGTTAATATACACGTATAAAATTTTCCGTTTTTATCTACCGCAATGTTATCATCGGAAATATTAGATAATGGATTTGATTCTGGGGTATAATTACAAAAAGATAATTTTGAATTGGAGTTGTGTAAACATTCTAATTTTATACTCGTATTCAAAAGTTCCTGTTTTGTGGAAAATTCTCCGACACACACCTGAAGTTGCCGGGATTCATCTTTCCAGTTTGGGGGTGATGCAACGTTGCAATCTGCAAAAACCCGGGTGAAGCTGCCGGCAAAGAAAAGACAGCACAATACAAGCTGGAAAAAGTGTTTCCTGTAATTCACTCCACGATTATATCAAGAAGCACGG
>CAZVTJ010000003.1:0-37050 GCA_964630015.1 uncultured Gammaproteobacteria bacterium
ATTCCCCGGATGTCCCGACTGTCATACCCAACCTGCGTTGACCCGTCTGGTCCGGTAAGATAGACAATTCCCGTTGCCGGATCTTCGGTTTTCCAGAGTATGGCAAGGGATGAATCGGAGATATTTGCCACCAGAACGGACTGAGGTTGGATAGCTTTGGATGCACGGGTTTTGGTGCGGGTTACAAGTTCAAGGCTTACGCCGATCACTGTGATACAAAGAAGTATTACCAAAATACCGATGGGTACGGGTATGCGTTTCATGGATAGTGTGGGATTATTGACGCCGTAATTCCAACAGATCCAGTGTACCAGTATCAATCGATGGTGTTAAGGGTTTGATGATTTCCTGAGTACGGGTTGTTACCGTTGATGTCTTGGTTGTTTTTGTCAGTTCGAAAGCAATCCAAAGTGCAACGGTAATGAAGGTAAAAATCGATATGAGAAAAATATCCTTATCCGTTTTCATGGTTATTTATTCTCCCAATAAAATGAATGCATTCGTGCTGTGACCGTAAGGTATGGTTGGGTTTGGGATATCTGCGTCCCCGGAATGATCTGGTTCTTTGACTCTCCCGGTTCTATGGATAGGGAATCGATGGACCCAAGTCTTCTGAGTTGGGAAAGCCCGTCAAGAAACTGTTTGACGCTTATGTATGTTCCCGATACGGTAAACGATATCCCAAGGGATGTTGGTTTTGATATGGCGGGTTTCTTGCTTCCCGGCAATACGTCAGGAGCGATGGGTGAAGATGAAACTTGTGTTGCGGAAATCGTTGCACCAGTTTCTTTTGCCAAATCGCGAAGCCGTATGATATATGGGAAAACATTTGGTTCTTTGGGGATTGCTTCATCTAATAGTGGTAATTTTGCCTCAATCGCCTCGTAGGCAGTTTGCGCCTGGATCAGTGCATTGATTTTATCGTCCATTTTTTTATTAACTTCCGTTTTATCCGCAATTTCCCGTTGGAGATACAAAATCGTATTGATGGTAGGCCGGATCGCGTACCATCCGAAAAGGGAAATCACCATAAAAAAGAAAATAATCGTTGAATACAACCGTGTTTTCGGTTTTTCCAACATCGGTTCAAGCGATTGATAATACCGTCGGTAACGCCGCGCGAAATTGTCTGCCATATTATCTTGTATATACTCCGGATAATGAATACGTTATACCCGTTTGGTCTTTGGCGATATCGTTGATCTGTATGGAAGTAAGTTCCCGTGTTGCGGAGAGATTCACAAGAAATTGGTTGAAGCTTTCAACGGACAATGATGTCAAATCAAGTGAAATCCGTGTGTTTTGGAGATTACAGGTTTGGATAAATGTGCCCATGGGGATAATCCGCTGTAAAGCAGCAAGGGATAGTACTGGAGTGGATTGGGAAGCCATGACTGTTTTTGTTTCAAGGAGTTGCTGTTGGATTGACCGGATGCGCTGTTCAAGGTCCTGATTGACCTCCAGGATTTCCTGTTTTTGGGATATTTCCTCATTCAAATCGGTTAGTTTCCGGTCAAGTGCGAATCTGGATATGAATGTCCCCAAAACCACGATTTCGGTCAGCACCATGATGTATCGTCCGAATGTTGCAATCCAATCCATGATCCTTCCAAATACCGATGTATCAGGGGCTTGGGATCCAAGAAGATTAATGGAGGATTGTTGGGCAGCCATAGGAATACTACCAGTATAAAACCATCATGGCACAGGACACAAGAAGTCGGTGGAGTTTACTTGGATGCTAGCAATTTCGAAAGACGTGATTTTAACCGCGCGGCCGTATTCTTATGGATAATTTTGAATTTTACAGCCTTATCGATAACGGATACGGTTTGGGTAAGCGTCTTTGCCGATGGATTAGTCCGATATGACTTTACTGCAGTGCGGAGTGTTTTGCGCTGTGCTGCGGTCCGTTTCGTGACCATCCGGTCGTGCTTTAATTTTTTCTTTGCTCGTTTGATAATTGGCATAGTAGTTGATAAGTATACGTGATTGTCCCTAGCCGGTCAAGAACGGACTGGGATATAATGACCCTCGTGAGCTCTTTATCGACACTTTTGACGAAGCAGCAAAAAACCGTCAGATCGGCGGCATATACCCTAATGTTTATGGTGCTCGCCAGCCGTATTTTGGGGCTTCTGCGGGATAGGTTGCTTGCATCACGCTTTGATCCGGATACGCTTGGTATTTATTTTGCCGCATTCCGGATTCCGAATTTTCTGTTTGAAATATTGGTAACAGGTGCGCTGACATCGGCATTTATTCCCGTGTTTACCAGATTGTTACATGCAGATAGGGAACGCGATGCATGGAAGATGTCTTCCGCTCTTATTACCATCTGTTCCATAGTCCTTCTTGGAATTGCCATTCCCATGATTATCTGGACGGAGCAGATTTCCAGAATGCTTGCTCCTGGGTTTTCCGATGCACAAATTTTGGAGATGAGTCAATTTACGAAGTTTATTGTTGTTGCCCAGGTCCTTCCGCTTCTCATCGGGAATTTTTTTACCGGTATCCTGCAGTCATATAATATTTTTCTTATTCCTGCCATTGCTCCAGTTGTCTATAACGTCGGTATTATTGCGGGTATCATTTTCGGAACGACACGGTTTGGATTATGGGCGCCGGTATATGGAGTGGGGCTTGGTGCACTATTTTTCATGCTGATCCAAATTCCGTCGCTTCTGCGGTTTGGATTCCGTTATGATCCGTTTGCATCGTTTAGAAGCGAAGGAGTCAAAGATGTTTTTGCGTTGATGGCTCCTCGTACTGTGGGTCTTGCCGTTTCCCAAATCGATACGACGGTAGATCTTATTTTGTCTTCCATGCTTGGGGCGCGCATGGTAACGGTTTTTAACTTTGCCCAACATTTGCAGCAATTACCCATCGGACTCTTCGGGGCAACGGTTGCGCAAGCGGCATTTCCGCTTTTATCTGCAAGTGCTGCAAAAAAAGATACGGAAGGATTTATGAAAACCATGTATTCGGCAATGAACCAAATCTGTTTCTACATTATTCCGATTTCCGTTCTGTTTCTTGTACTTCGCATTCCGATTGTCCGTCTGGTATTCGGTGCTGCCCAATATGACTGGGATGCAACGGTACTTACCGGCTCGACACTTTCGTTTTTTTCCATTTCCCTTGCGGCACAATCTGCCATACAGGTTCTGACGCGCGCATTCTATGCGCACTATGATACGAAAACTCCAGTTATGGTAAGTGTTGCCTCCATCACACTCAACACGGTTTTATCCATCGTGTTTATCCGTTTTTTCCGGTTTCCCGTATGGTCGCTTGGACTGTCGACAAGCATTGCAAGCATTCTTCATGGATTCGCCCTTACAATTTTATTGAAACGGAGCCATCCGGAATTTTCCTTCCGTCAATTTCTTGAAGGTCCGATAAAAATGCTTGTTGCATCGGTGCTTATGGGAATTGCACTCTGGATTCCGGTGAAACTGTTTGATCAGTTGGTATTCGATACGACACGGACAGTCGGACTTCTTCTGCTTACCGGTGTGAGCTCACTGATCGGACTGTGCGTCTATATGTATTTCGTATGGTTATTGAATGTGTCGGAAGCGCAGACATTTCTTCTGTATATCCAAAAATTCCGGCATCCACGGTCATTATTCATGGAACCGGCTTCGGAAGTTGTCGCAAACGGCAATCAGGATGCACCGATTGCATAATGTCCGATATTAATTATAGATAAGGACGGGAGTACCGATTTGGGCAAAATCGTACACCTGTTTTGCAGCTCCTACGTCCAAAGCTACACATCCGCCCGTATGCGGGGAACCGATAAAATCGCTTGGACGCTGGTGTTTTTTTCCGTCTGCGGAAAGCCAGTAGGGGAGTTCGTGAATGCCAAGGGATGCCCCGATACCGGGATGCAGGTAAAATCCCATCCACCAGGGCATATAGACGTTATAGATTTTCGAAAAAGCGTTTGGTGCCTTATTCATGATTTCATACCGTCCGGGAGGTGTGGGGAAATCAAGACCGGAAGATATGGGGTAGGATTTGGTAAGTGTTCCTTTGGAAAAGAGATACATTTTCTGTTGCGAAAGGTCTATTTCGATGTATTTTTGTGCAATCGAACCATCAGTATTGGGACTGTCGTAGACCGTAAGAGTTATGGTATTTTCATCATTTCCCTCAAAACGTTTTTTCAGAAGCATGTACAAACTTCGGGTAAACGAGAGGCTTGTGTTTTGTTGTATAGAAGATGAACTGTTGCGGGAAAGGATCGATTCGACGAGGTCGGGAACTGCCGAATAGGAGATGGTCTGGAAGGTGCTGTCGGGTACAATGGAAACAATACGGCGAAGCTCATCCGGGGATATGGAAAATGTCGTATCGGGTTTTTGCGGGTGTTTTACCGTAACGGTTACGGGAAGTGAAAATACGAAGGCAAGTTTTTCATTGATGGTTTCAATTGAAATGATCTCCGGCCGTTTTTCCTCCTGAAGCACGACCGGTATTGTCGTAATGGTATTCCCGAAATTTTTTGCGATGTCTCCAAGCAGTGTCGCTTCGTCGATTTTTTGCCGGTATTCGGGAATCTGCGGAATCAGTTTTTTGTTTGTATTGTCAATCCGTACGATGGATTGTTGGTTTGGTTTATTGGCAACAAGCGTTGCCAGTACAGCCGGAAATGAATCCGAGAGGGTAAATACCGGTGATACATGCCGGCTAAACAAAAGCGTTGTATAGAAGGAGAGTATTTTCGGAAAGAACGGGAGCGTATTGGGGGCAAAAACTTCTTGGTGCGTCCGCGCAGTATCAATGGTGATTCCAAGCTCCTTGGGTGTTTTGGAGATAACTGTATTGTTGATTTGTAGGGACACCGGAGTAGTAAGGTACGTTTGGATTGTTGTTTCCAACTGTTTTGCATCCAATCCTCCGACAGGGGTTGACCCAAGATAAGTATTGGGAAGTGCTTTATTTAGGAGCTGTTGGGAAGCAATGACACACAGTCCATATACCACACAGATACCGATAATACTGCCAAAGCGTTTCATTGGGTTTTCGTAAGTTCGATAATGGCAATACCGTTGGTTGCCAACCGGAGGGTCCGCTTGAGCGGCTCGGCATTTGTTACGGTTATTGTTGAAGGTGCTTCGGAACCGAGTCCGTATCGGCGGATTGTGACGGTATATGTTCCGGGAGAAAGGTTATTGAGTGTAACCGGTACGAATTCTTCGCGCTTTCCGTTATACGGATCGAAATTCACCAAAAGGATTTTTATTGTTTGACCGTTTTTTGTTGCGAATCCTCCGACCCATGTTCCTTCACCTGAAAGCGGCAGACGGTTTCCTTTCATCTGATCCATGAATGCATATATACCGTATCGGGGCTTTTTTCCTTTTCCGGCGGATTCGTGCCGCAGGAGCCCCCATCCGCTTCCGTCCGTTTGGTTTGGGCCGTCTTTGATCTGGAAAGAAAACAGGTAGGTAGGACCTGCCGTCATGAGGTTGGAAATTGTTGCCGCCGTATGGGCTGCAGCATAGGACGTGCCATACCGGACATCTTTTGCTCCGGTGAATCCGAATTCGGAAATTATGAGGGGTTTGCCAAAATGGTTTCCGTACGGAAGGAGCCAGGAAACGATATTTTTCTGGTCATTTGAGAAGCGGTCGGGTTCGGGAAGATAGGAGTGCCAGGAGAAAAAATCAACCCGCATCCCCGATGAGGCCAGTGCAATGATCCAGTTTTTATACAGTCCCGTCGTAACCGGCCCACCGAAGAAAAATTTGTTGCAGTTTTGTGCCGAATTAGCGCCTTGGGCAGCAAAACGGTACAGTGTCAGATAGTTTTTGTCTCCGGAAAGTTTCCATGACCCGAATTGTGCAAGGTCGGGTTCATTCCACACCTCATAATAGATACCGGAAATATTTTTTTCGGATTTTCCGCTGTAGTGTTCGATTGTCTGGCGTACGACTGCAGCCCAATCATTCCAGTCCCGGGGCGGGGCAATAAGACTGCCATCCTGGGAAATGGAAGGAGGCATATAGGAAAGGGCAAGAACCGGTTTGGCGCCAGTTGCCAAAATAGTGGAGACCGCCGCGTCAAGCCTGGAAAAATCGTAGGATAATCCGGATCCGGAGCCCGATACCACATGGTAGCTGTCATAGATATGATCCAGCCGGATCAGTTTTGGGGACAATGCTTTGGTTTCGGCAAGAACCGGGGCAAGCATATCGGTCTGTTCTTCTCCGCCCTGGGCAAATGCATGGTAAAAGTCGGTTGATATCGGGGACAGTTCCTTGCCCGCATCAACAACAATATGTGCCGGAAATCCGACAGCCCGGGTAACGATCTGGTACGTTCGCATGGCACCGATGACTAACAGGGGAAGCATCACAAAAAGGGCAATTGTGACAAAGACGTTTTTCGTTTGCGGAGTAATCGGTCTGTCCAGACGAAATGACATATATCCATTATTGGACACGATGGGCCTGTTTGGCAATTACGGGGATAAAACCCGGCTGAAATCCCGGGTCTTGACATGATTTAGCACTCGTTATATATTAGTGCTAATCTTTACGAACGAATATTTTTATAAAGGAACCTATGGTATCAGCAAACGATTTAACACCGCGGCAGGTTTCGATTCTGAAAGCCGTGATAGAAGAATACATCAATTCCGCCGAACCGGTGGGATCGGAAACGCTCGATAAAAAATATACGCTCGGCGTTTCACCGGCTACGATCCGCAATGAAATGGTACGGCTGACCGATATGAAATTCTTAAAACAGCCCCATACTTCCGCAGGGCGTGTGCCGACTCCGGAGGCACTGCGGTTTTATGTTGATCATCTGATGAAAACAAAAGATCTTTCCGTGACGGAAGAGATGGCTGTGAAGGAAAAAATCTGGGATTACCGTCAGGAGATGGATAAGTTGCTGCGTGAGGCTACGAAAACGCTTGCGGACAAGACAAAAACGCTTGCGGTAACAACAACGCAGGATGGGGATATCTATTATGCAGGTGCGGCAAACGTACTTGCGATGCCCGAGTTTTTTGACTACGAACTGACCAATTCCCTGTTTTCTGCGTTGGAACGGTTTGATTTCTGGACGGAGGTTTTAACCCGGGCAACTGATCCCATTGATGTGTTGCTTGGCGATGAGTTTGCCAGTCGGGGAGAATTGGCACAGTGCAGTTTTGTGTATCACAAGTTTGAAACACCACACATAAAAGGCGCAATCGGTGTTGTGGGCCCGTCCAGGCTCAATTATCCGATTGTGGTGCCGGCAGTCCGGTATATGGGGGATTTGATTGCGGAGCTTGGCAGTAATTGGTAAAGAGAGGAAACGATATGAAAACGACTAAACCGATCCAAACGGACCAGATGCCGACTCAATCATCCCCACAGTCTACACAAACGGATGAGGTAGTGATGTGGAAGGAAAAATATCTCCGGGCACTTGCAGATTACCAAAATCTTCTGCGGCGAACCAGGGAAGAGCGGGAAGAGAACGAGCGGTATGCGGCTGTCAAAACAGTATCGCAGCTCATCGGGGTGTTTGATGTATTTGAAAAAGCACAGGAGCATATAGCCGATCCCGGTCTTAAACTTGCCTTAACGCAGCTCTTTACAACACTAGCAGGACTTGGTGTTGAGCGGATCGATCCGACGGGCAAACCGTTTGATCCTGAACTCATGGAATGTGTTGAGGCACAAAATGGTGCACAACTCGTTTCCGATACCATCATTCCAGGCTACAGGATGAACGGACGGCTGATCCGTCCCGCAAAAGTCCGGGTTATGGTTCAGACAAAAAATAACAGTAACGATCAAAAAGAAAATACATAATACGAAAGGAGTATATATGGCAAAAATTATCGGTATTGATCTTGGAACAACCAATTCCTGCGTTGCAGTCATGGAAGGCGGTGCACCGAAGGTCATTTTTTCGGCAGAGGGACGCAATGTCATTCCCTCCGTGGTTGATCCGTCAAAAAATATTGTCGGAGATGTAGCAAAACGGCAGGTGGTTATTCACCCTAAGGATACGGTATTTTCCGTAAAACGCCTGATGGGTCGGAAATTTTCCGATTCCAGCGTGCAATCGGATATGAAATGGCTTCCGTACACCGTAAAATCCGGCGCGAACGATATGGCGGTTGTGGAGGTTGGAGGGAAAAAATATACGCCGCAGGAAATATCGGCAAAAATTCTGGCAAAGATAAAGGCTGACGCGGAAAAATATCTGGGTGAACCCGTCAAACAGGCTGTTATTACGGTTCCGGCATATTTTGATGATAGTGAGCGCCAAGCCACAAAACAGGCTGGTGAAATTGCAGGTTTGGAAGTGCTTCGGATTCTTAATGAACCCACAGCTGCAGCTCTTGCATACGGACTGGACAAGAAAAACGTACACACGATAGCCGTGTATGATTTGGGTGGCGGGACGTTTGATATTTCCATCCTGGAACTCGGGGATGGCGTCTACGAAGTAAAAGCGACCAATGGTGATACCCATTTGGGCGGCGATGATTTTGACAAGAAATTGGTCGATTATCTTGCGGATGAATTCCAGAAAGAACAAAACGTCGATCTGCGTAAAGACCCGCAGGCACTCCAAAGACTCCGCGATGCGGCTGAAAAGGCAAAGATAGAACTTTCTTCTTCCCTGGAAGCGGAAGTAAATCTTCCCTTTATTACACAAGGAAAGGACGGGCCGCTTCATTTCGTTACGAAAGTCACGCGGGCTAAGTTCGAGTCGCTTGTTGAAGACCTGATCAAAAAGTCCATCGAACCGGTGAAAAAGTGTTTGGCGGACGCAAAAGTAAACGCCAAGGATATCGGCGAAGTCGTGATGGTCGGCGGTATGACCCGGATGCCAAAAGTATACGAAACCGTCAAGGAATTCTTCGGAAAAGATCCAAACCGGAGTGTAAATCCGGATGAAGTTGTTGCGGTTGGTGCGGCAGTTCAAGCTGGAGTATTGGCAGGAGACATTAAGGACGTCGTGCTTCTTGATGTAACGCCACTTACTCTGGGACTTGAAACATTGGGTGCGGTTTCCACACCGCTTATTCCCAGAAATACAACGGTTCCGACTTCAAAGACGGAGATATTTTCAACCGCTGCGGACAATCAGACATCGGTTGAGATCAATGTATTGCAGGGAGAACGGTCCATGGCATCGGACAATAAATCACTGGGGCGGTTTATCCTTTCGGGGATTCCACCGGCTCCGCGCGGTGTTCCACAGGTCGAAGTGACTTTTGATATCGACGCAAACGGCATTTTAAATGTCACTGCAAAAGATAAGGCAACCGGAAAAGCATCAACGATTAAGATCACAGGATCCACGGGATTGTCCAAAGATGAAGTGGAACGGATGAAGAAGGAAGCTGAAGAACATGCATCCGAGGACGCCGCGAAAAAAGAACTCATAGAAGTGAAAAACCGCGCCGAAAACACAATCTATGTTGCCGAAAAAACGGTGAAGGATGCGGGTGATAAGGCAAAAGAGGATGATAAAAAGGCAGTTGAGGAGAAGGTATCGGCACTCAAAAGCATTCTCGAAACCGGTACCAAAGAGGAATTGGAAACGAAAACAAACGAATTATCCGAAGCGGTGCAGAAAATCGGGTCGGCAATGTATGCTAATGGTCAGCCGCAGCAGGACGCATCCGCACAGGGTGATGGGCAAGAGAAAAAACCGGAAGATTCCGCAAAAGCCGATGCAAAAGTGGAAGAAGGACAGGTCGTAAATTAATCAGAATTCATAATGTCTATTTAGGAATTTTGAAACAGAGAAAAGAAATGTAAATAAAGGGTACTATTTCCGTAAATCCCCGGGATCACCGGGGGTTTGCGGTTAAGCCCCGGTTTCTATGGATAAAAAACGTGATTTCTATGAAGTTCTTGGGGTCGGAAAACAGGCAACTGCCGACGAGATCAAGCGTGCATACAGAAAACTTGCGCTCCAGTGGCATCCGGACCGGAATAAATCTGCGGGTGCAGAGGTTAAATTCAAAGAAATTAACGAAGCATATGCCGTGTTGTCAAACCCGGAAAAACGGGAGGCGTATGACCGGTTCGGCCACAGTGCGTTTGCGCCTGGTGGCGGCGGGGGAGCAGGAGGAAATCCGTTTGGTGGCGGGTTCGGGCAAGGTCCGTTCACCTATACATATACGACCGGTGGTGCGCCGGGGGGAAACCCGTTTTCGGATTTTATCGACCCGTTTGAAATTTTCGAACAGTTCTTCGGCGGCGGATTCGGTGGGGCGCAGCGTGGGCATCGAAGACGTGCATACGAAATATCCATATCCTTTGATGATGCGGTACACGGAATAACAAAAGAGATAACGATTCCAAAAGGAGAAGCGGGTTCCGGGTCGCTTAAGAAAACAATCAAAATTCCGGCAGGGGTGGATACAGGATCACGGATCCGGTTTGATGATTTTGACATAGTCATTGCCGTTGAGGGAAGCTCCCGATTCAAGCGGGAAGGGGATGATATTATCGTTGAACATCCGATTTCATTTTCCAAAGCGTCGCTTGGCGGGATAGAAGAAGTTCCCACAATAGACGGTACGGTGAAAATCAGGATCCCGTCCGGAACCCAACCGGGAACGCTTATCCGGCTTCGCGGTCAGGGGGTGCCACGCCTTCAGGGAAACGGAAAAGGGGATGAATACGTGAAAATTACACTACAAGTTCCAACCCGGCTCACACGTAGGCAAAAAGAACTTCTTACCGAACTTGAAGGAAGTTTTGACTGAAGCGCACAAGGCTGGTATACTACAGATCATAAAGAGATCAAACACGAGGTGGGGCAACCCGCCTTTTTTTATAAAATAAGGAAATACTATGCCAGCAACAATCAGAAGCGAATTTTCGCTCGCACTTAACCAAATCGCAACAGAACGGGGTCTTACCCCAGAAATTATTCTGGAGACCATTAAAGCAGCAGTCGTTGCTGCGTATAAAAAGGATTACGGAACGGATGAAGTGGATCAGGTAACCGCATCAGTCAATCCCGATACCGGCGAAATTAGGATTTTCAATAACGGGAAGGATGTTACGCCGCCCGGATTCGGACGGATTGCAGCCCAGACCGCCAAACAGGTCCTTCTGCAGCGCAACCGTGAAGCGGAAAAAGCGGCAGTACTTGCCGATTACCAGACGAAGATCGGCTCCATTGTTCCCGGTATGGTGCTCCGGTTTGACGGTCCGAACGTAGTTGTGGATATCGGACGGACGCAGGCATACATGCCGATTTCCGAACAGAATCAGGCAGAACGGTATCGCTTAAATGAGCGGCTGACCTTTTATGTGGAAGGAATCCGCGAAACCGCACGGGGAAACGAAATTATCGTGTCACGCGCGCATAAGGGCCTGGTGGAAGGCCTGTTCAAGCGGGAAGTGCCGGAAGTTGCCCAGGGAGCCGTTGAGCTTCGGGTAGTTGCCCGGGAGGCAGGGGGCAGAACGAAAGTTGCGGTATTTTCCGGCCAATCCGGTGTTGATCCCGTCGGATCATGCGTCGGGCAAAAAGGAGTCCGGGTTCAGGCGGTTATCAATGAACTCGGTTGCAACGAAAAAGTCGATATTATCCAATGGACCGATAATGCAAAGGAATTCATCATTGCAGCGCTTGCCCCGGCAAAAGATATTGAGGTTTCCCTTGATGATGCCACAAAAGTTGCAAGCGTTACCGTTCCGGAGGATCAATTGTCCCTTGCCATCGGTCGTGAAGGCCAAAATGTCCGGCTTGCCTCAAAAATTACCGGCTGGAAGATCGATATAACGGGACGTGCTGGTGCTACGTCCGAAGAGAAAGGACAGGAAGAACCAAAAGAGCAAACCAACAGTGGAGACACACAAGAAGTTCAACCGGAAGTTGCCCAGGAACCACAGGAAGAAAAACAGGCAGTATCTGAAATAGTAGTCGAAACGGACAAACAGGAAAAACCGTAAATAAGAAAAAAGGTAAGGAAGATCCATGACGAATGCCAAGAAACACGAAATAAAAGAAAGTGGACAAACACGGGCTCCGATTGTATCGGTACTGGGCCATGTTGACCACGGGAAAACATCGCTTCTGGATGCGATCCGCAAAACACATGTGGCCGCCAGGGAATATGGCGGAATAACCCAACACATCGGTGCATATCAGGTTGTATACCAGCCGGATAAAAAAGGTGCGCAGGCCTTCCCCATTGCCTTTATTGATACCCCGGGCCATGAGGCATTTGCCAAGATGCGCTCGCGGGGTGCATCGGTTGCCGATATTGCGATTCTGGTAGTAGCCGCCGATGACAGCGTAAAACCCCAAACGATCGAATCGATCAAAATGATCCAGGATGCGGGAGTCTCCATGATAGTAGCGGCAAACAAAATCGATTTGCCCGGCGCCAATCTGGACAAGGTTAAAAAAGATCTGGCGCGATACGGTGTCCAGGTGGAAGGTTTTGGCGGATCAATTCCCCTTGTTGCACTGTCGGCAAAGGCGGAAACCGGAATTTCCGACCTTCTGGATATGATCGTACTGGTGTCGCAGGAGAAAAATCTTACCTATCTTCCGGATGGAGAACTGAGTGCCCATGTGATTGAAACACGGGTTGACCGAGGGAAGGGAATGGTTGCAACACTGATTCCCAAAACCGGAACGATCCGGATCGGGTCACGGTTATATGACGGCAGCACGGAGCTGGGTAAAGTCCGTGCACTGTTTGATGAAAACGGTGCGGGAGTGCGTGAGGCATACCCGGGAAAACCCGTAGAGGTGCTTGGATTTGCACACCTTCCCGGAGTCGGCACAGTCGTATCTGATCAGGCTCATGAGCACAGTTCTACAGTTACCGCCAGTCAGGAAGTAAAGCAGGCATTTTCTTTAAACGACATACTAAAACCAATGGAAGACGTAAAACGTCTCCCGATTATCATTAAGGCGGATACTGCAGGTTCGCTTGAGGCCATTGTTGAACAGCTTTCGAAAGATGTCGATATCATTGCAACCGGTATCGGGGAAATTGCCGAAAGCGATATACTTCTGGCAAAATCAACTGGTGCGTTTGTGGTGGGATTTAACGTAAAAGCCCCCGGTGCCATTGAAAAACTGGCCCAGCTTGAAAAAGTCGTCTACAGAACCTATACGATTATTTACGAACTGATAGACGAACTTTCCGACGTTATTGCCGGTATGGCAGAGATTTCAACAGGGGAACGGGAGCTGGGAAGCGGTACGATCTTAGCGCAATTTCCCTTTAGCGGACAGCTCGTTGCCGGTACAAAGGTGAAAGCCGGACGGCTTGCCCGCGGAGATCAGGTGAAGATCATGCGTGGCGAGGAAGAGATCGCTAAAGCAAAAATCAAATCGGTGCGCAAAGGAAAAGAAGATACGACGAAAGCGGAAGTCGGTACGGAATGCGGTATACTGTTTGACCGTTTGGTTGCATTTGAAGTCGGCGATGATATAATTGCGTTCACAACCGTATAATTTTACGTTTTTTTGATACCTGCCCCACAGAAGTATCGCGTATGCAAGCCACAGACATCACAAAAGTCACGGAGATTCTTACCGGGGCTAAATCCATTCTGATAGTAACCCATAGTCAACCGACGTTGGATTCGATGGGAGCAACCCTTGCGCTCTATCTTGGACTTCTTTCTATGGAAAAGGACGTTACTATTGCCTGTGCAGCTCCAATGACTGTCGGATTATCAAGTTTTGTCGGTGCGGATAAAGTGCAATCAACGGTGAAACAGAATAATTTTGTGGTTTCCCTGGATTATCAGGAAGGATCGATCGAAAAGGTAAGCTATAACATCACGGGCAATAAATTCAATTTGGTTATTGAAGAACGACCGGGATTTGCAAGTTTTTCCGAGCAGAATGTTTCCTATAGCCGCTCCGGCGGACATGCTGACGCGGTATTTTGCGTAGGCATAGCATCGGAGGATGAAATGGGTGATATTTTTGGATCAGTGTCCGATACCATTACACAAAAACCGACGGTTATTCTTTCCAAAGATCCGGGTGTTCTTCCATTTGGGACAGTCCGTATTTCCGATAGCGAATCGTCATGCCTTACCGAGCTTACCGCAGTCTTTTTGTCGTCTTTGGGCGTAAAACTGACTCCCGATATTGCGACAAATATTTTAAACGGTATTTACGGCGCAACGGAGAGCTTCCGGTCAAAAACCATCACACCACGGGCGTTTGAGGTTGCCTCGGTATGCCTTAAAGCTGGGGGAAAACGGTTTGTTGAATTCGAACAGGAACAGGTTTTACAGTCTCCGATTCCGTTTCCGGTATCCCATAGTCAATCGGGTATACAGGCACAGGACAATTCCCGGCAAGCTCCATTAATTTCGGAAACGATACCACAGGGCAATCAACCAGCGATCACCCCAACCACAGGAAAAAAACAGGCGCCGGAAGAGTGGCTCAAACCGAAGATTTTTAAAAGTTCGCAAAGCTCCCCCTCCCGGTCATAAGGGGAAAAGGGGAAGGAACGTTCCTTGTATTTTCCCTGTGTTTCGTGTAAAATCAAAAAACATAAACGAAGCGAAGGCTTCATTTTTTATTGCAAAAGGTTATGGCAACAAAACGAACACAAACAAAAACCGAAAAGAAACCGGTGAAAACGCCGGCAAAAAAGACCGCTTCAAAAAAGCAGGAAGAACCGGTGATGCCCCAACCGAGCGAGGAAAAACTTTCCATTATCAGCCAATATGCGGTAAAACCCGGTGATACGGGAAGCCCTGAAGTCCAGGTTGCACTGCTGACGGCACGGATTGAAAAACTTGCCCAACACCTGAAAGCAAATCCGTCGGATAATCATTCCAGGCGGGGTTTATTGGGTATCGTTAGTAAGCGGCGACGGCTTCTGAACTATCTTGAGTCCAAGGAAAAAGACCGCTACGAAGACGTTATCAAAAAAATCGGTTTATCAAAATAAACGTGACATTTAACATACTATTTTCTTTATCCGACTAAGGAACGCGGAGTCGAATATACCCTGAAGTGTGATGTCTTGAGTTTTTGGACTATTGACCCTCAAAGATTCGAGTGATCCCACTTCATCGGTTTTCCCCTACCGCTTCCGCCCAACGGATACATCATTGTATGGCTATTGTAAAAAAATCAACGGAGATTGCCGGACGTACTTTATCGCTTGAAGTCGGTCGGTATGCGGAACAAGCAGGTGCGGCAGTTGTTGCCCAGTACGGAGAAACCATGGTGCTTGCAACCGTTACCGCCTCATCGAAGGAAACGACACTCGATTATTTTCCCCTGTCGGTAGAATATGTGGAACGGCTCTATGCAGGCGGCAGAATCAAGGGTTCCCGGTGGGTAAAACGGGAAGGACGGCCATCCGACGATGCCGTGCTTGCCGGACGGCTTATTGACCGGTCCATCCGGCCGCTGTTCCCCAAATCATTCAAACACGATGTCCAGGTGGTGATTACCACATTGTCCGTTGACGGTGAAAATGATCCGGATGTACTGGGTCTTGTTGCGGCATCTGCTGCTATTGCCCTCTCCCCGGTACCATGGAACGGCCCGGTTGCCGGTGTGCGTGTGGGATATACAAAGGCAAACGGCGATGCAGGATCATACCTGATTAACCCGCGGGTATCGGAGCAGGAGATATCGGAGTTTGATTTCGTGATATCGGGAACCCGCGAAAAAGTGCTTATGCTGGAAGGCGGATTCTGCGAAACGGATGACGAGGTAGTCTATAACGCCGTTTTGGAAGCAAAGAAGGAAAATGCCAAAATCATTTCCCTGATCGAAGATCTTGCTAAGGAAGCCGGGAAACCGAAGCTTCCCGCCGGCGAAGGAAAAGACTATTCGGAAGTTACCCAGAAGATGACCAAAGACTACGCAAAAGAAATCGATGCCGCATTCAAAAAGAAAAATGAAAAAGAAGGCGGTGATTCCGAACTGCTTGCCCTTGCGCAGACGATTGCGGTGGCATACGAAAACAAATATACGGTCGGGGATATAATGGCGGCACTTGACGCCCTTTCCAAGAAAAAAATCCGTGAAGATGTGCTTACGCATAAAAAGCGGGTAGACGGCCGGAAAATCGATGAAATCCGCCCGATTTCCATGGAAGTGGGATTGCTGACGCGTACCCATGGGAGTGCAATGTTCAAGCGCGGACAGACCCAGGTGTTAACTGTTGCGACCCTTGCATCACCGGATCTGGAACAGTTGATAGAAGGACCGACCGGGGAAGAATCGAAGCGGTATATCCACCACTATTCCATGCCTCCGTATTCAGTCGGGGAAACGGGAAGAATCGGAACGCCCTCACGGCGGGAAATCGGCCACGGTGCTCTTGCTGAACGGGCGCTTCTTGCGGTCATTCCGCCTGTTGATGAATTTCCCTATACCATCCGGTTGGTATCGGAAGTGATGAGCAGCAACGGATCAACATCCATGGCGTCAACCTGTGGTTCAACGCTTGCCCTTATGGATGCGGGTGTTCCCATTAAAGAGCCGGTTGCTGGCATTTCCGTCGGACTTATGACGGACAAACAGTCCGATGACTATGTACTTTTAACCGATATTGTCGGTGTCGAGGATTTTTCCGGCGATATGGATTTCAAGGTTGCCGGAACGAAAAACGGTATCACGGCAATCCAACTCGATGTGAAAATCGACGGGTTGACGGATGAAATAGTCAAAGGCGCACTGGAACGGGCCCATACGGCACGGATGGATATTCTGGAGAAAATGAAGAGCGTTATCTCCGGTGTCCGGCCTAACCTTTCCCAATATGCACCGAAAGTGGAAATGATCAAAATCCCGACGGAAAAAATCGGTGAAGTGATCGGTCCCGGCGGGAAAATGATCCGCCTTATTCAGACGACAACAGGTGCCGTCGTTGATGTAAAGGATGACGGATCGGTGTTTGTTTCATCCACGAAAGATGAAGCGGTGGAGAAAGCATCCGCATGGATTAAGGGATTGACGCATGAAGTCAAAGCCGGTGAAGAGTTTGAAGGGACAGTGAAACGGATGCTTCCGTTCGGGGCATTTGTTGAAATTCTTCCTGGAAAGGAAGGATTGGTCCATGTTTCGCAGATGTCAACCAATTTCGTGAACAATCCCGAAGAAGTCGTACAGATCGGTCAGACGGTGAAGGTTCGTGTGATTGAAATCGACGATCAGGGCAGGACAAATCTTTCCATGCTGTTTGGTGAGGACGCGGCAAAAGCTCAACCCAGGCCTCCACGGACCGGCGGTGGTGACCGCGGCGGGCACGGTGGCGGACGGCGGTTTGGAAGACCGCAACGCAGGTATTAATGCATCCGCAAGGTTCACATCTTCCCCGTATCCATTCTGGTAATACGGAAGCGTTTCGGGGTATGATAGGGATATGAGTTCACTGTCTGAACGGATTACCACGCTTTCAACATCCATAAAGGAAAAAGCACTTCCCGGTGATCTTGAGTCCCGACTTTTGTCCATGGCGGAAGAAATTACCCGCCTTGAACACGATATCAGCGCATTTGTCCATATTGAACAGATGCTTTCCTATATCGAATGGGCGATTTCCCTTCCGTGGAACGAGCGGACAATAGACCAGTTGAATCTGGACCACGCAAAAGAACTCCTGAATAAACACCATTACGGGTTAACGAGTGTAAAGGATAGGATTCTGGAATATTTGGCAGTACTCAAACTGCAGTCATCCATCCAGATCGGAACGTCGGTCCAGAATGCCACACCGGAAAGTGCAGTTTCCCACGGGATTCTTGCCCGGCGTGCCCCCATTTTGTGTTTAGTTGGGCTTGTCGGTACGGGGAAAACAACATTGGCCAAATCCATCGCTCTTGCCATGGGGAGGAAATTTATCCGGATTCCATTCGGGGGAATGAGCGACGCAAGCGAACTTCGCGGACAATCACGGGTACGGCCCGATGCAGAAATCGGAAGTATATTAAAAGGTCTCCGGACTGCAGGATCGAAAAATCCCGTCATACTGCTTGATGAAATAGACCGTGTTGCGGAACATGCCCGCGGGGATATTATGGGAGTGCTTGTTGAGCTTCTGGATCCGGAGCAGAATAAGGCGTTTACGGATCATTATCTGGATTATCCGTTTGATCTTTCGGAAGCGCTTTTTGTTGCCACAAGCAATAATACGGTCAATATTTCAACGGCCGTGTTGGACCGGTTGGAGCCGATCCAAATGCCCTCCTACACGGATGAGGAAAAAATAACGATTGCGAAAAATTACGTATTACCCGAACTGCTGCAATCATCAGGACTCCCGCCATCGGCATTGGTGATAGAAGATGCAGTATGGGGAAAACTTGTCCGGCCTCTTGGTTACGATGCAGGAATCAGGAGTCTGGAACGGACAATCAATGCACTCGTACGTAAAGCTGCCCTTCGCACTGCCCAGGGAGTCACCGAACCGCTTACCGTAACGGAGTATTCTATGAAGGAGTACATAGAGACATATTAACCATATGGCGCAGGTTGCCCATATACTGTTTGATTTAGGCGGTGTGGTATTGCGGGCAAAAAAGCAGATGACACCGCTTGTCATGTCGCTTGCGTTTAAACTTCCGGTTGATGTGACACAGTCGCTGTACCAGACAACCGTCGGGAATTGGCGCATCGGGAAAATTACCGGTAAGGAATGTATTGCCCGTATTAAATTCCAATATAATCTGAAGGAATCACCGGAAGAACTATTGCAAAGGTACACAGAGGCATATGCACAGCTTTCCGAAATAGACGAGGATATGACGCGGCTCATCGACCGGCTTCGGTCTGGGTATACCGTTTCGGCATTTAGCAACATGGTGGATATCCATGTTGATGTCAATGAAAACCGGGGTGTATATTCCCATTTTGACTATGTGTTCGTTTCCTGCAGGATGGGTGTTGCAAAACCGGATCCGGCTGCCTATGCGTTTGTAACAAAAGCACTCAAAGCCGATCCGTCCGAATGTCTGTTTATCGATGACACGATGGAAAATATCCGTGCGGCACAAAGCTTCGGAATGAAAACGTATGCGTTTGACTCACGGGAACATGTAGAAGATTTTTTACGAAAGGAATTGGTTTATTCGTAAGCCAAAAAAAGTATGAATGTACAAACAATGAAGAATTTTTCGCCGTTTGGGCGGAAAAAAATATATACGGGCCAGGCAACAACAGGTCGGGGAACCATACGACTTGTTCAGCTCGGCGGTGCGGGAAACGTAACGAAAAATATGTATGCGTACGAGTACCGCGAAGAAGGAAGAATCAGGGATATTCTTCTGGTTGACTGCGGAGTGGGTTTTCCCGATCCGGATATGTACGGAATCGACCTTGTGATTCCGGATATCCGCTATCTTGCGGATAAAATCAAATATATCCGCGGACTTGTATTTACCCATGGCCACGATGACCATATCGGTGCACTTCCGTATCTTTACCCGAAACTTGGGGGGATACCGATGTGGGGAACACCGCTGACGGCGGCATTTGCGAATCTAAAGCTTCGTGAAGTGAAAATTAACGCAAAAGTTACGCCTGTCGACTATGACAAAACATTGACACTTGGCGTATTCCGGGTATCGTTTATTCGGTTGACCCATTCAATACCGGATCCATCACATCTGGTGATCGAAACGCCGATCGGGATTATATATCACGGTGCAGATTATAAGTTTGATTTCAATCCACTTGATGGGAAATTACCAGATATTGACGCAATTAATGCCGTCGGCAGGCGGAATGTACTGCTGATGACGACGGATTGTCTAGGAAGTGAACGACCCGGATTTACCCCGTCGGAACAGAAAATCCGTGACGCGATCATCCGTGATCTGGACAATACTCCCGGAAAATTTCTCTTTACCACGCAGTCGAGCAATATATCCCGTATCCAACTGGCGATTGATATCGCCCGGTCGCGTGGTAGGCAAGTGACGTTTTTAGGCCGTTCGGTTCATCAGAATGTTGAAGAGTCCGTAAAACTTTCCTACATGCGTTTTCACAGGGAACTTATCGTACGGGATCGGGATTTAAAACGGGTACCCCCCTCAAAACAATTTCTGATCGTTGCCGGAGCACAGGGTCAACCGGAATCAGCCCTATCCCGGATTGCCAATGATAGGCATCAATTTGTCTCTATTGGTGAAGGGGACACGGTTATGTTTTCTGCAGATGCAATTCCGGGAAACGAAAATTCGGTTAATGCGCTTATCGATCAGATATACCGTTCCAGCGCACGGGTTACCTATACGGGGATTGCCGATGATCTTCATGTTTCAGGGCACGGAAGTCAGGCTGATTTAATGCTGCTTCTGTCCGCACTTGGTCCCAAATATATCCTTCCGATTGGCGGAACGTACCGGCATGTCATGAATTACCGGATGCTTGCCCAGGAATACGGATATCCCAAAAAAGCGGTTCTGATTCCGAATCAGGGGGAAGTTTTGGAATTATATCCGGACCGTCCACCGAGGGTGGTGGAAACCATCAGTCTGGAAAATGTGATGGTCGATGGACTTGGAATCGGCGATGTGGGGAATGTAGTACTCCGAGACAGGCAGACGATTGCCTCCGAAGGAATCGTTGTGGTTGTTGTACCTATTGATGGGGAGACGGGAAGAGTCGTCGGGGAGGCGGATGTTATTTCCCGGGGATTTGTCTATATCAAGGAATCGGGACCGCTCCTGGATAAAGCAAAACATGTAGTGACACGCTCTATCGTGACGAAAAAAGGAAGGATTACCGATTGGCGGTTTGTCCGCGAGCAGGTAGAAGAAAATCTTCAGATATTTCTGAAAAAGGAAACAGGACGCGCACCGCTTATCGTTCCTGTCATTCTGGAAGTTTAATACCCCGTTATACAGTGGGAGAGAGTCCGCGGTTTACGCGGTCTCGCGCGGTCTTGGTAAGATATTTTTTCCGGAGCCGCAGGTTTTCCGGCGTAATTTCCAATAGCTCGTCGTCTTCAATAAAATCCAGACACTGTTCAAGCGTCATGATGACGGGAGGATCCAGATGAACGGCGATATCGGCATTGGCGGAATGGATGTTATTGAGTTTTTTCCCTTTACAGATATTCATTTCAATATCATCCTGCCTGCTGTTGAGGCCAACGATCATACCTTCATAGACAGCGGTTCCGGGTACGACAAACGTTTTTCCCCGCTGTTGGGCTGGTTCGAGCGAATAGGCGGTTGCCGTTCCTGTTTCAAGCGAGACAATGACGCCGTTTCGAAGTTTCGGAATAACGGATCCAACCGGGAAATAGCCGATGGTTTGTGTGGCAAATACCCCGTTTCCGCGGGTTTTCGTAAGGATATCGCCCCTAAATCCCAGAAGGTTTCTGCTGCTGACTTTATAGACCATTCTGGTAATACCGCGTTCGTCGGTGTGGGTATCAACCAACTCTGCCTTTCTTCGTCCGAGGTCTTCCGTGATAATGCCGATGAACGATTGGTCGATTTCGATGGTTAGTTCCTCGAACGGTTCACAGGGAACCCCTTCGATTTCCTTCATGATGACTTCCGGTTTTCCCACCTGAAGTTCATATCCTTCTCGCCGCAGTGTCTCAAGAAGAACGGCAAGGTGAAGTTCCCCCCGGCCTGCCACAATAAAGCTTGATCCTCCGGCGTTTTCGGTTATACGAAGACCAAGATTAGTTTTTTTCTCCTTCATGAGCCGATTTCCGATTTGCCGGACGGTTACAAACTGTCCTTCCTTCCCGGAAAATGGCGAGGTATTTGCCGCAACGGTAATTTTGAGTGTCGGTTCCTGGATGGTGATTTTCGGGTATCCGACAAGATGGTTTGGATCGCACAGCGTCTGGCCGATGGCAATATCGGCAATACCGGTTACGGCAATAATGTCTCCCGGTTCACTCTGGGGGACTTCGACACGTTTGAGTCCGTTGCTCGTATATATGTGTTCGATTTTTCCCGACCCGATTTTCTTCATTTCATCCATGATGGCTACCTGCTGGCCGGATTTGATTGTCCCCTGATAAATTTTTCCGATTGCATAGGTGCCTTTGTAATCATCGAAATCAAGATTGGATACCAGCATGGAAAACGGGAGTGCAGCATCAGTAGACGGCGGGGGAATGACGCGGAGAATTTCTTCAAACAGCGGTTCCAATGAACCGTTTTCATTTGGATTTGCGGGGAATGTCTTCCAGACTTTTCCAGCCCTTCCGATTCCATAGAGGGTGGTAAAACCCAGATGGGATTCATCCGTTGCCAGACGCAAGAACAGGTCTTCTATGTCATTCACAACCGCTTCGGGCCGTGCATCCGCGCGGTCAATTTTATTGACCAGCACCAGTATCGGAAGATTCCTTTCCAGCGCTTTACGGGTTACGAATTGCGTTTGGGGAAGAGGGCCTTCTGCCGCATCGACAATCAGGAGTGCTCCGTCTGCCATGTTAATCACGCGTTCGACTTCACCGCCGAAATCGGCATGTCCCGGGGTGTCGATAATATTTATCTTTGTGGATTTATAGAAAACGGAAGTTGTTTTGGCAAGAATCGTGATGCCTTTTTCCCGTTCAAGTGTATTACTGTCAAGAATGGTTGTTTCCGTCATTGCCGCTTCGTTATCCCGGAATGTATGCGTTTGCTTAAGCATCGCATCCACGAGCGTTGTTTTTCCGTGGTCAACATGGGCGATAATGGCGATATTTCTGATATCCATATATAAAATCCAAAGAAAAATGCCTGCGATCGGAGCAAAAAAATACCAAGCCCCTTCATACAGGCCTTCTACGTATACAAAGTATATCAGATCCGGTTGAAAAAGTCAGGGAGTGTACCGTATACTAGTCTATATGGCAAAGAGACGGAAATACCGCCACCGCAGTCATTTCAAAATTAAATTGAAGAAAGAAACCGTGAAGACAATCGGTGCAATCTGGATGTGGCTTATTGCTGCAACAATTTTTCTGTCTTTTTTCGGCAGCGGATCACCGATCCATATGATTCATGATGAACTCTTTGGGCAGATTGGATGGGCGACGTACGTTATCCCCGGTATATTGGTCGTGATGAGTTTGTTGTTTTTTAAACTCAAACATCCGATCGCCCAGCCGAATGTATCACTCGGTTTAATCCTGATGCTTTGTTCCCTGATTCCGCTTACCCAGACGGGAATGGTAGGGGAATCGCTGATGACCTGGCTTACGACTTCGGTATCGGCGGAATTTACGTATATATTGTTTATTTCCCTGTTTATCGTCGGACTGGTGCTGACGTTTAATGCTTCACTGGATAAGGCCGTATCTTTATTTTTAGTTGCATGCGAAAAACTGTGGAAATGGATAAAGGGTTTGTTTAGTGCAAAAAAGGGAAAACAAATCGGAAAGCCATTGTTCCCCAATGAAAAAGCACCGCTTGTGATTAAGGGGATGGATACGGAGAAGCCCTTGGGAAAACCGGATATGGTAGTTCCCCAGACTGGAGGAAAAGAAAATAAACCGACTATCGCAGCAGGAAAACAGGGGGTTGCGGCAAATGCGGTCCAAACGGCTGATTCAAAAATCGTTTCTCCGGTATCTTCACAGGCACTTAAAATTTGGGAGTATCCTCCGGATACCCTTTTATCTGACGGACCCAACGAAAAGGCTGATCGGGGGGATGTAAATCAAAACGCACAAACGATTTATGATACGCTTGCCGACTTTGGAATCCGTACTCATGTTGAAGAAGTAAATCGCGGTCCGGCAGTTACGCAGTATGCGCTTCGGATAGCCTCCGGAGTTAAATTATCAAAAATTACATCATTATCCAGCGATTTGGCCCTTGCTCTTGCGGCACCCACCGGACAAGTCCGTATCGAAGCGCCAATTCCCGGACGGAATTTGGTTGGTATAGAGATTCCAAATAGGGGTCTTGAGTTTGTAACATTGAAACGAATGATTCGTTCGCCGGACATGAAACCGGGGAAGAAAAAGTTGACGGTCGCCCTCGGGCTTGATGTATCGGGAAATCCTGTTGTGACCGATATTGCCAAAATGCCCCATTGTCTGGTTGCCGGCACGACCGGTTCGGGGAAATCCGTGTTGATAAATGCATTTATCTGCTCCATTTTATTCCGTACAACCCCACAGGAGGTCCGCCTGATCCTTGTTGATCCCAAACGGGTTGAATTAACTGGATATAACGGAATCCCGCATTTATTGGCACCGGTTATTGTTGAACCGGACCAGATTTTGTCGTCGCTGCATTGGGCAATCAAGGAAATGGAAGATAGATATAAGAAATTTGCGGAAGTGGGAGTTCGCAATATCGATGGATTTAATGAACAATCGGGATTCCAGGCAATGCCCTATATCGTGATTATTATTGATGAACTTGCGGACCTGATGGCGTATGCACCCGCAGACGTAGAAGATTCTATTTGCCGGCTTGCCCAGATGGCACGGGCAACGGGAATCCATTTGGTGTTGGCAACACAACGGCCAAGCGTTGACGTTATTACCGGACTATTGAAAGCAAATATCCCAACGCGTATCGCATTCAACGTATCTTCCATGATCGATTCCCGCGTGATTATCGATATGCCGGGGGCCGAAAAATTGCTTGGACGCGGGGACATGCTGTTTATCCCGCCGGAACAAAGTAAACCGAGCCGTATCCAGGGAACATTCGTTTCCGAACAGGAAGTCAACAAAGTAGTGGCGTTTTTAAAAACCCATAACCAACCAGTTCAATATACGGAAGAAGTCATCACAACACCGGTTCCTTCCGGGAAGAAGGGCACCGGATTTGCAGGCGGTGAAGGCGGGGAAGGAAAAGATCCTCTTTTTGAACAAGCCCTTTCCGTCGTGTGCCAAATGGACAAGGCATCATCATCGCTGTTGCAGAGAAAATTGAAAATCGGCTATGCACGGGCCGCACGGATTATTGATCAACTGGAAGAAGCGGGTGTTGTCGGTCCGGGTGAGGGTTCAAAACCCCGTGATGTGCTCATGAAAAACGCAAGTGAAGTCATGGAAAATCAATCCCAGCAGGAAGGAAACGGATAATTCCGTCTACCCCATGAAAACGGTTGGAACAATGCTTCGTGAAGCGCGGCTTGCAAAAGGTATAACCATCGAACAGGCGGAATCCGTAACGCGGATCAGAAAAAAATTCCTTCTTGCAATGGAAACCGACAATTTTGCTTCATTGCCGTCGGTGACGTATGCGAAGGGGTTCGTTAAAAATTACAGCTCGTTCCTGTCGCTTGACAGCTCCGTCATGCTTGCGTTTTTCCGCCGTCAGATGGAAGACAGAAGCAGTGGTTCCGTGATGCCTAAAGGGATGGCGGAACCACTCAATACGCCGTTTTTTACCCTGACGCCCGCTCGGTTTGTCGTGATACTTATTGCCGGTCTCATCGGATTATTCCTGTTTTATTTTTTCTTTCAATATAAACGGCTTGACCGGCCGCCCATACTTGTTGTTGACCAACCCCAAAACGAAAGTATTGCGACGGAAAAAAAGACCGATGTTATCGGATCAACGGATAACGATGCCACGGTAACGGTAAACGGTATTTCAGTTTTGGTTCGTCAGGACGGAAAGTTTTTTGATCAGGTAACCCTTGAGCCCGGGGTCAATACCATTACGATTGTGGCAACAAGCCGGTTTGGAAAATCAACAACCGTAATCCGGAAAGTCGGATTCATGCAGTGAAAATGCCCGATTGACAGAGGTCCGTTTTGCCTGTAGTCTAAGGGAAAGTTGACCTGCCTATGGATCCAATACCTGTCACCATCGTTATCGTACTTCTGACGCTTACTCTTGTTGTTGTGATCCTTTCCATCCAAGTATGGAATATCCTGAAGGAATTTCATGGTACCGTTATCCGGATGAATAAAATCCTTGATGATACAGGACGCGTGACAGAAACAGTCGGGAATGGTGCGGAAGGATTATCGGCAGCTTTGTCAAATATTCGTTCTATTTCAGGTATTATCAGTGCGTTTCGTCGGAAAGGAGATTCCCATGTGTGATTCATGCGATCGTGGAAAAGTTAAATTTGCCGCAGGAGCAGTTCTTGGTGGCCTTATCGGAGCCGGTCTTGTGTATTTGATCGGAACTGAGGGTGGTAAAAGGATCCAGAAGGATGTTGCTAAACGGGGAAAGACATTTATCGGAACCGTAGAGGAAAAAATCGGAGAATTGGAAGAAAAAGGAAGGGAACTCCTGGAACGCGGAGAGGAATTGAAGGACCAGATTATAGAGGAGTTGGAAGAAAAAAAGGATGATATTTCCCAAGAAGCAACAAAACGGCTTGATACAGCACTTGAAAGTGTGGAAAAAGTCCAGGAAAAGGGACTTTCATCCACGCAACAGATCAGGAAAAAGTTTTTCCGCAATACTCCGAAAAAATAAACATCTAAATATATTCGATTTGATTGATGTGGGCTTCATAGATTATCCATTTATGGATGATATAATCCTTCTATGACTGCAAACGATATCCGTTCTTCCTATATTTCCTTTTTCCAAAATCACGGCCATGCCGTTATTCCGTCTGCGCCGCTTGTTCCGGAAAATGATCCGACGACACTCTTTAATAGTGCAGGAATGCAACCCCTGATTCCATATCTATTGGGGCAGGCGCATCCTTTGGGAAAGCGACTCGTCAATTCCCAAAAATCCTTCCGGAGTCAGGATATTGAAGAAGTTGGTGATAACCGACATCAGACTTTTTTTGAAATGCTGGGTAATTGGTCTTTGGGTGATTATTTTAAAAAGGAACAGCTTCCGTGGGTATTTGAGTTTTTCACGAAATACCTTGGGCTTGATCCGAAACACCTGTTCGTAACCGTATTTGAAGGAAACGATACGGTTCCCAAAGACGAAGAATCGATTGCGATATGGAAAGAATTGTTTTCAAGCGAGGGGATCGATGCAAAGATCGGAGAGCGGATTTTTACGTATCCCGCACGAAAGAATTGGTGGAGCAGATCGGGAGAACCGGATCATATGGCACTGGGTGAACCGGGAGGGCCCGATAGCGAAGTGTTTTATGATTTTGGGGAAGAACTGCATTTGCATGAACATTCTCCATGGGCCCAGGAACCATGCCACCCGAATTGCGACTGTGGAAGGTTTCTGGAAATCGGAAATTCCGTGTTTATGCAATACAAGAAAACGGAAAACGGTTCCCTTGTTGAATTACCGCAGAAAAATGTTGATTTTGGCGGGGGTCTGGAGCGGTTAAATGCTGCGGTAAATAATATCCGGGATGTATTCCAAACGGATTCGTTTTCTTCCATTGTGCATGAATTGGAGGAAACGGCACGGACGGAATACGGAACAGATGCAAAAAGCACCCGTGCCATGCGGATTATTGCCGATCATATGCGTGCATCCGTCATGATGATTGCCGACGGTGTTCTTCCATCAAATAAAACCCAAGGGTATGTCTTGCGGCGTCTTATCCGGCGGGCACTCCTATACGGACGGGATTTGGGCGTATGGGGGAATTGGGAGTATCTGGGAGGCCTTGTTGCTCCGGTTGCACGTATGTATGCCGATGTATATCCGACCGTACAAAAACAACAGGACATGATAGAAGACGTTGTGAAGGATGAGGCGAAGCGGTTCGGAAAAAGCGTGGAAAAAGGCTTGCGGGAGATAGAAAAACTGCCGGCAGTAGACGGAAAACAGGCATTTATCCTGTATGAAACGTACGGATTTCCCTGGGAACTGACGGAAGAAATTGCCCGCGGCAGGGGCCAGGATGTGAACAGACACCAATTTGAAGAAGAATTTAAAAAGCACCAGGAATTATCACGTACCGCAGCTGCCGGAATGTTTAAGGGTGGACTGGCCGATCATAGTGTGCAGACAACCAGGCTACATACGGCAACACACCTGTTGCATAAAGCCCTTCGCACTATTCTTGGAACACACGTGTCACAAAAGGGAAGCAACATTACGGTTGAACGACTCCGGTTTGATTTTTCACATCCGGCAAAAATTACTCCTGAGGAGTTGAAAAAAATTGAAGCCATGGTCAACGATGCCATTGCGGCAAATTACCCCGTCACGATGGAGACGCTGGGGAAAAAAGAAGCACTTGAAAGCGGTGCACTTGGATTTTTTGTGGAAAAATACGGGGATCAGGTAAAGGTATATACAGTCGGTGATCCGCATGGAGCCTGGTTTTCCAGGGAAATCTGCGGTGGACCGCACGTTTCCTTTACAGGCGAACTGGGGCACTTTACAATAATAAAGGAAGAGGCAGTAAGTGCCGGTGTCCGCCGGATTTACGCAAACGTAACCAATGAAACCGTTATCCACCATCCTGACGCGATTCACGAAAAAAACACCTGAAAAGAAAACGGTGTATCTTTCTCTCGTTTTAACCCCTTCAACAGTTCTCGCCGCCGTGTGGAATATGGGGGATGATGGTCACGTTGAAATTGTCGGTACGGCTTCCGACAGTGTTGTTGCCGATACGTGGGATGAACGACTGGTGAGTTCCGACCATGTTATTTCTTCCTGTGAAGGAAAAGCCGGTCCGTCGGAAATTAAAAATGTTATTTTGGGTTTGTCGGAAGAATATTTAACCCCCGAAGGGGAAGTCGCCCATGACGTCCGGGGACCGCTGAAGAAAATACTTTCCTCCCTTGGCCTTACGGCCCTTGGGTATGTTGGACTCGACAGCGCTTTGTCGTTTTATTTCAAAAAAACGGAAGGGATTCCCCCAAGCTGTATTTTTATCCACTGTGGAACATCAACGGTTGATGTGACGCTCTATAGCGTCGGGCAGAAGATCGGACGGGAACATCTGAAATTAACAGGAAAGACAGTATTGGATATTGAAGCTGCGATGAAAAAGATAGCCCAATCGGAAATTCTTCCCCCACGGATCATGATCTACGGGATGGGCGAACAGGATCTGGAGGAATTCAGGCGGAGCCTTATGAAGCATCCGTGGACGGCAAAGCTTCAATTTTTGCATTTTCCCAAAATCGAAAGCATTCCGGGAAAAGTTTTGGCAAAATCGGTGGTTATGGCAGGTGCAAGTGAACTTGTCCATGCGGTAAGCGATAAGGACGAATCCGGTGAGACAAAACAAACCAGTGAAGAAGAACAGGAAACGGAAGCGTCACCCACGCAAATACGGCAAACTACTCCGGTACACGTTGAAGTCGTAGAAGAAGATATTCAAAAAGAGGATCAGAGTGATGAAAGTGAGGAAGTAATCAGCGAAGATGAGCATGATGAAGAGGTAGGAGAATTGGTGAAAGATGAAGATGAGAGCGCTATGGATATGAAAGAAGAAACGGTGATTTCCCAACATACTCCAAAACGGAAAGAACTGGAAAATGTGGAGATTGTTGATCCGACGGAGCTTGGATTTGGACCTGCAGAAGACGAAACGGAGGAATTACCCCAGGATAGCCAGCCGGATGAAGAGGAACAAGAGGAACAGGAGGACCAGGAGCGGATTTCACCATTTGTGAAACTACGGGATTTCCTTTCAGGATTATTCCAAAGACAGACAAATGAAACAGGCGGAAAAAAGAAAGTCATTTTTGCGATTATTGGTGTATTAATTCTTATTGTGGGTATTGCGGGATATAGTGCATGGCAATGGTTTGTGCCTAAAGCAACGGTAACGATATCCGTTGTCCCGAAGATGATCGATAAGTCGGAAACAGTGACCGTTTCCACAACCGGTACAGAAATAAATGCCGAAAAATCGGTTATACCGGGGAAGAAAATTGAAAAAACCGTATCAGGGGAAAAAACGGCTACCGTTTCGGGAACGAAGAAAGTCGGTGATCCTGCACGGGGCACGGTAACGCTTTACAATAAATCGCTTTCCGCAAAGACGCTTGAAAAAGGATCCGTTTTCACATTCGGATCACTTTCCTTTACGCTTGATGCGGAGGTTACGATTGCATCGGCATCCGAGTCGATCGGATCGATAACGTTCGGAAAGGCAAATGGTGCACTTACTGCTTCGGCAATAGGGCCAGAATCAAATATCAGTGCAAATTCCGAATTTGTATCCAAGGAATATGGCGGCAATGTCGTTATTGCCCGTAACGAACAGGCATTATCGGGTGGGACAAGTCGGAACGTGACTGTCGTTACCAGTGCTGATATGAATAAGCTGGTAGCGGCATTAACCACGGAATTATCCACAAAGGCAAAGGAAGATATTGCATCCGATTCGTCAGGTGGTTTGACGCTAATCGATTCGACAATAGAAATATCCAAGGATGTTTCCAAAACGTTCGATAAGGAGCTAGACCAGGAAGCAAAAAATATAACGGGAAAAGTGACAATTACCGTAACGGGCATTGCATATAATCCGGATGACATCAAGACGCTCCTGAGGAAAAAGGTAAACGCCGATGTTCCCAAAGGATATGTCGTGAATGAAACGCGGGAATCGATGGATATCGGTACGCCAAAAGTTGCAAAAGACGAAACCATAACTATTGCCGCAAGCATCCACAGCGCTGCGCTTCCTGTTGTGGATGCGGGTGATACGGCACGGAAAATTTCCGGAAAATCGACGGATGATATAAAGGCAGTACTGAAAGATATTCCCGGTATTTCCAATGTATCTGTCCTTATCGGAAAATCGTCTTCAAGCGGAAAACTTCCGAAAAATCCGGCCAACATCACCATAAAAATTGCGGTTTCAAAATAACAGGGGATATTCCTATGCCGTATTACCGTTATGTTCATGCTTCATCATTGAAGAAAAGAAAGGCGCCTCCGATATTTTCCTATCTCCTTATGGGAGGAGGTTTTCTTATTTTGGCGTGGACCTTCTGGCCGATTGTTTCTTTTTTCGCGGTTCATCAGATGCCTGATGTATTGGGGGTGTGGAGCTCAAGCCCCACGACTGAGGGATTTTTGGCCCCGATGGTATTTGCATCGTCAAATGACGAATCGCTTTCCGACGTAAACCGTTGGTACCCCAATAGGCCACAGAAGCGAAGTGCAACATTGTTATCGGAATATACGTTGTCCATTCCGAAATTATCCATAGAAAATGCCCGTGTAATGGTTGCCGGAGATGATTTGGCAAAAAGCCTTATTCATTATGGCGGTACGTCTCTTCCCGGACAAAACGGGACATCGGTTATTTTTGGCCATTCGACACTTCCGCAATTTTTCGATCAAACCAATTACAAAAGTATTTTTTCTACGCTTCCCAAGTTATCGGTCGGTGATACTATTATTCTTACGGCCGATTCAACGGTGTATACATATAAAATTTATGACACGAAAATTGTTGCGGCAAATGATCTGACGGCACTGGAACAGCAAACGGATGATTCATATCTGACGCTGGTAACCTGTGTTCCGCCCGGTACCTATTGGAAACGGCTTAACGTCCATGCAAAGCTGGAACGCTTATGAAACAAAAACAGAGCATACAAGATACCCAGGATGCCATCGATGCAATCAAGAAAAAATTGCTTGGGAAAAAGTTAAAATACAGCGAAGTTTTTTCCATCATGGATGATATTTCCCATGAGCGGTTAAGTCCAGTGCTGACGACGTATTTTGCGGCAGCAGGGTTTACGGAAGGGTTTTCGACGGAAGAATTGTATTTTATGACGAAAGCCATGGTGGAAACGGGACAACGGTTGTATTTTCCGGGAATTGTCGCGGATAAACATTCAACCGGAGGGGTCGCGGGCACACGGACGACAATGATTTTGGTTCCTATCGTTGCTGCTGCCGGGTTTACCATTCCGAAAAATTCATCCCGTGCCATTACTGCGCCTGCCGGTACTGCAGATACAATGGAAGTCCTGGCTCCCGTTACATTTACTATTCGTCAGATAGAACGGATCGTAAAAAAAATAGGCGGTTGTATCGTATGGGGAGGATCAATAGGACTGGCACCTGCAGATGATATTTTAATCCAGGTCGAAAAACCGCTTGCATTCGAATCGTACGACAAATTCATTGTTTCCATCATGGCAAAAAAAATTGCATCGGGAGCAACGCATTTGGTACTGGATATTCCTGTTGGTCCGACGATGAAGATCCAGCATTTTGAGGATGCGGAAATTATCGCCAAAAAGTTTCGGTATTTAGGTGAAAAATTTAATGTTCGTGTTGTTACCGATGTCAACGAAACGCGTGAAAATGCCGGACATGGTGTTGGACCCGTATTGGAAGCAAAGGATGTGCTTCAGGTTTTGGAACAGCATCCTGACCGTCCGCTTGCACTTGAAGCAAAAGCACTCCGGTTAGCCGGGAAATTATTATCGATTTGCCTGGATGATTCAAAAAAACACCACGGCGCAATTCGCGGTGAGGATTTAGCACGCGATATGTTGCTTTCCGGAAAAGCACTGTCCAAAATGAGGGAAATTATCAAAGCGCAGGGTGGTGATCCTGATGTAGAAAGCAAAAAATTAAAACCCGGAAAATTTGTTTTTGAGTGGAAGACAAACCACCCTGGTAGGGTGACAAAAATAGATAATCAACAGGTAAGTATCATATCCAAGATTCTGGGGTGTCCGACGGATAAACGATCCGGGATGTATCTGAACCGGAAATTAGAGGAAAAAGTCGATGCGCATGATATACTATGTACATTGTACAGTTCGGATTCGTGGCGTTTGAAGGAGGCTGTCGAAACACTCAAGCACGAACCCGTGTATACATTGGAGTAAATTTATGTTTAAAAATATGATTGCGCCCGTACAGGCATGGCTTTTATCCCAGGGAAAGTGTGTCGGGTGCGGAAAACTATTGCCGAAAAAGAGCGGGAGTGATTTAGTGCAGATTACCTGTACATGCGGACGGATTTATATGTATGATTCCAAGGTAAAACGATTCCGGAGGGCAACGTTCGATGAAATCAAATAAACCCTTAAGAGTGCGGCTTCTTGTGTTTATTATTACAGTTTTTGTTGTCGGTGGCGGTGCATTTTTTTGGTGGCAAGATGCAATTTCTTCAGTAGATGATAAAGATACGACTCCTGTTGATTTTTCTATCGACAGTGGTGAGGGTATACGATCCATCACAAATAGATTGTTTTCCGATGGATTAATACGATCGCCAACGGGATTTTTCATTTTGGTGAAGGTCATGGGGAAGGAAAAGAACCTTCAGGCAGGGGATTTTCGGTTGACAAAAGCAATGACGGGAACACAGATTATCGAACGGTTAATGCATGGAACCCAGGATGTATGGATTACCGTTCCGGAGGGATGGCGAGTAGAAGAAATTGCGACAGAAGTGGCAAAATCATTAAACATTCCGGAGAGTGAATTTTTATCAGTTGCCCGTGAGGGGTATATGTTTCCCGATACATATCGCATTCCTTCCGATGCAACGGCAGGTGCCATCCTTGAAACATTTGATAATAATTTTAAAGTGAAGGTTCTTCAGGTGATCCCGGATTTTTCGAATGGAAAATCCGATTTGGCAAATGCAATTATTCTTGCGTCTTTAGTTGAAAGGGAAGGGAAAAATGATACCGATAGGCCGATTATCGCCGGAATTCTGAAAAACCGGCTTGAAATAGGTATGCCGCTTCAGGTCGACGCAACGCTGCAATATGCACTTGGATATCAGTCAAAGGAAAAGACGTGGTGGAAAAAGGAATTGAATGACGAAGACAAAAAAATTGATTCGGCATTCAACACATATCTTCATCCCGGATTACCGCCAAGCCCAATATCGAACCCAGGATTGTCTGCAATTCGGGCAGCCGTATATCCGAAAAAAACAGAGTATTTATATTACCTTCATGATGCAAATGGCGTTGCTCATTATGGAAAAACCCTTGAAGAGCATACTCGCAATATCCAAAAATATATTCAGTAAATCATGAAATTCTTCATCCGGAACAGTATTGTAATTTTCGGTTTTATTGTCCTGTACTTGTTTCCCCAAAAAATTCATGCGGAAACGATCGATTCGTATGATGTCGGTATTTCAATTCAGAAGGATGCGACAATCCGGGTGCAGGAAAAAATTATGTATGATTTCGGTAATGTGGAACGTCATGGCATTTATAGGACAATTCCTTTGACGAAATCAAACGACAGCTCAAAATCCTTCAGAATGGTACTGGATTCAATTTCGGTGTTGCGGGACGGAATTCCCGAAACATTTTCCATTGAGGGGAGCAAAACGGAAGGAAAAATAAAAATCGGGAGAGCTGCGTCGACGATAAATGGTAAACATGAATATGACATACGCTATATCGTGAAGGGTTCGTTGACGTATTTTTCCGACCATGATGAACTGTATTGGAACGCCATCGGTACGGATTGGAGTATTCCAATCCTTGCATCTTCCGTTGTTGTAGATCTTCCCGAAGGTATTTCAGAGCCGACACGTACACAGTGTTTTGTCGGTTCTTACGGTTCTGATACAAATGCCTGTTCAATCAATACACAGGATGGAAAGATTGTGTTTGTACCAAATTCAATACTGTCTCCGGGAAATGGCATTACGGTAGTTGTTGGGTTCCCCAAAAGGAGTGTTGATGTCGTTGATCCGATTCCGATGCAAACAAAACTGGAAGAAATCGGGCAAACACTTTTATGGATCGGAATTGCCCTTCTTTCTTTCGGATGGTATTTTGCTTTGCCTTTCTGGGTAGTCTATCGATGGTTTACTAGGGGTCGTGATCCGAAGCCGCCTATGGGGGTGGCGAGTGCATGGTTTGATGTTCCCAAAACTAAAACAATGCGGCCGCTTACACCCGGGGAAACCGGAACGCTTGTGGATGAAAAAGCGGATATCAGGGACATAACGGCAACGATCATTGATCTTGCACGACGGGGGTATCTTAGTATTCAGGAAGAAAAAAAGGGATCTTTTACCCTAAAAAAACGTACGCCAAAACAACCCGATTCGTTGGAACCATTTGAGACAAAACTGCTTACCGGATTATTCACGGAAAAAGATATTGTTGCGCTTGAACAATCAGGTTCGTTTGTTACCCTCATGACAACGGCAAAGGATCAATTATATAAAGCAGTGGTCAATGAAGGGTATTTTTCCGAAAGTCCGGAGAAAGTCAGGACCCGGTATATAGTTCTTGGTTCACTGGGAATAATGACCGGTAATTTACCGCTTCTTATTACCGCATTTACATTCGGGATGGCAATGCCAAGAAAAACCATGTTGGGATCACAAACCCAGGCCGTTGCGTTATCCCTCCGGAATTTTATTGTTACACAATCGAGCCAATATAAATTTCAGGCTGAAAAACAAATATTCTTCGAAAAATTCTTACCGTACGCAATTGTATTCGGAGTAGAAAAGATTTGGGCGGATCGCTTTAAGACCTTGGGCATCAAATCCCCCGATTGGTATGAGGGGTATGATTCATCACGTACTTTTTCTTCAGTCTATCTTGCTTCCCACCTGGGGTCATCATTGACCAATCATTTATCTTCAGTAGCCACTCCAACTCGTTCTTCTTCCGGTTTTTCCTCCGGATTTTCCGGGGGGTTTTCCGGTGGTGGTGGTGGGGGTGGGGGGGGAGGTAGTTGGTAATATATAAAAAGGAGGGTTTGTATGGCACGTTTAGTTAAAAAAACCGCAACAGGGCCAAAGGAAGTAAAACCAAATCCAAACGGAACATCACACTGGATTTGTATGTGCGGATTATCAAAAAATCAACCGTTTTGTGATAGTTCCCATAAAAAAACTGCAGACGAGGGAGATAAAACATATATATATGAAGACGACGGATCACGTAAGGAAGTTGAATGCGAGTGTGATGAAGGTCATTGTTGTTGTTCCGGTGACTAAGCAACTGGCGACAGTCTTGCTTCCAAGTAAATAAATTATTGATTGACAAAAGAGAATAAATGAGTATAATTTAGGAATAGTTAAGCCAACTAAAGAGGCGGACGTTCATTGTCTGCTTCTTTTTTTCGTTGTTAAAAAGGTCTTTTTTTAAATTTTTTAAGGATTCATTACAATGGCAAAACAACAATCTTCTTCTAACCGTTTATATTGGGGATCCCAATATCCGCATATACCTCAACTTGATCTTACATTAGTCCAACGAGAATCGTATCAATGGTTTCTTCAACAGGGAATTCGTGATTTATTGGATGAAATTTCTCCGGTCACTGATTTTACGGGCAAAAACTGGGAATTGGCATTCGGAGATTATTTTTTTGGCTCTCCCCGGTTGTCTCCCCAGACTGCATTGGAAAAGGGATTGACATACGACATGCAGCTCAAGGCAATCGCAACATTAACAAACAAACAGACAGGACAGCATGTAACCCAGGAAGTCTTTTTGGGTGATGTTCCGGCAATGACAAAAAACGGAACGTTTATTGTTAACGGAATCGAACGGTGTGTGGTTAACCAATTGGTCCGTTCACCCGGGATTTATTTTACCGGTGAAGTTGATCCGACAACCGGGCGTACATTATACAGTGCGGAAATTCGCCCGATGCACGGAAGCTGGCTTGAATTTTTCATCACACGAAATGATGTTCTTATGGTCCGCATCGACAGAAGGCGAAAGTTCGTTGCCTCAACATTCCTTCGCGCAATAGGGCTATCTTCCAATGAAGATATTAAACAGACATTCGGTGAAGTTGACGTAAATCCCGACCATCGTTACATTGATGCGACGTTGGCAAAAGATCCGACATCATCCCAAAATGAGGCTGTTTTGGAACTGTATAGAAAATTACGGCCCGGTGAACCGATTGTTTTGGATAATGCAAAGGAATTATTGAACACGATGTTTTTTGATTACCGCAGATATAGCCTTGAACGGGTTGGCCGGTACAAGATGAATAAAAAATTGGGCATTGGCGTGGAAAATAGCCGGAATAACTGGATGCTTACCAAAGAAGACGTGTTCGGTGCAATTTCATACCTCATTAATGTTGCCAACGGTAAGGGCGATGTTGATGATATTGATCATTTGGCAAACCGACGGGTACGGCGGGTGGGTGAACTTGTAGCTACCAATGCATTCCGTGTGGGAGTGCTTCGTTTGGAGCGTTCTATTAGGGAAAAAATGAGTATTGCCGGTCCGCAGGCTACGGATCTGTTACCGACGCAACTGGTAAATGCACGTCCGATTATTGC
>CAZVTJ010000004.1:0-33339 GCA_964630015.1 uncultured Gammaproteobacteria bacterium
CCTACATTAATACGAAATACTTTTTTATTAACATGACGCTTGCCCGGTTTCGACAACCTCCTTCAGCGGAATTCGTTCACATGGTAAATGATATATCCAGTACGATTGCATTTGATCCATACCGCATCGATACGGTTTCCCTGGTAAGTTCAAATGCCGCTATGAAACACAGAGTAACATTTGGTACGTGGAAGCTGCGGAAAAGTTAGGGTTTTTTGTAGAATTTCGGAAGAGTATTTTCCCCAAACGGCGTTTCGTCAAATGCGCCAAGCCATTCAAACAACCCTGTTTCCACAATAGAATACATCATCATTCTGCCGTTTCTCTTACGCTTCACAACACCGGCTGCATAGAGTTTCCGCAAATGATGGGTTGTTAAAACCTGAGGTAAATCGATATTTTTTGAAATATCCTTGACTGCCATCGACCCGAATGCCAGAAGATACAAAATGCCTAAGCGATGTTTATTTGCAATTGCAGATGCATTTGCTGAATATTTTTCAATTTTTTGGTGAAGTTTTATTCCCGTTAACATAGGTTTTCTGATTGGACAGGAAATTTTATGTATACTCTACCCCCTACTATATCATAGATATGCAAACGATGAAACTGGGAGTTACCCAACGAAAAACTTTACGCTATAATAAATGTCTGTTCTTGAAAAACAAATGTCAGGATGCCGGAGCGGTCAATCGGAATCCCGCCATGGCGGGATAAAACTATCGCATATGTATTTTACATACATAATACAAAGCACTAAAACGAATAGATTTTATATAGGATCAACTGGTAATATTACAGAAAGAATTCAACAGCATAATAATGGACTAACTAAAAGTACACGAAATCATGGACCTTATGAATTAGTACATATAGAAACTTTTGAAACAAGAGGTGAAGCATTAAAAAGAGAGAAAGCTATAAAACGATATAAACACGGAAATGCTTTTAAAAAATTAATAGGTGAAAATTGTCAGGATGCCGGAGCGGTCAATCGGAATAGTCTGTAAAACTATCGCCTTAACGGGCTACCCAGGTTCGAATCCTGGTCCTGACACCAATGTGGAATCTCCCGCTTTGCTTCGCATGCGGGATCGATCGACTGGTAGCTTCGTGTATCGGAATACACTCTTCAACCAGTCATCGTCTGGTCCTGACACCAAATACGTTACACTTCTTCAGAAGCCTTGCTTATTTTATCCATCGTGTGGTGAAGCTCGTTTTCCAAATCCGTTCCGGTAACCGCAGCCAGACGAAGAAGCAGTAAAAACACATCCCCCAATTCCTGCCGGAACGATTCCGCGATTCTGTTATTATTTTCCTTATACCCGTTTTCCTTCAGGAACGCCCGCGTTGATTCGCCCAGTTCTTCCAAAAGAAAAAGCATGATGATTTTAGGATCCTGGCTGTGGCCAAGGTCTTTCATTTGTTTTTCGACATCCGTTTGTAAACTCCGTAAATCTGCCATATTGCGCATCCTTTCCCCCTATTGTATCGCTTCTTTTTCAACCTGACGAGCCCATAATATTTTCATCCCTTGCATATGGCATTTGAGCGTCATATAGTAAATTGCATATGGAAAACGAACACAACCTGCCTGAAAAGGGCGATACATCAACCGTATATGTTATTGGGGCCATTGTCGTGGTCGCCGTTATTATTGCAGCAATTCTTTTATGGCCAAAACCAAAGCCGCAAGTAGCGACACCGGGAACACAGTCACCGGTTACACAGCCAGCAGTCGAAAACAAACCGAATTTTACACAACTGGTATGTGAAAGACAGTGGTACAACCCAGTCATTGGACGGCCACAATACTATCTTTCAGCCGAAGGAGGAGACATAAACTCCATAAACCCGGCAGAATGTGTTTTCACCGTCACCAATGGAACAAACGTTGTGTTAACGGAAAAAGCAAACGCAACATTCGCTCCAGCTCCTGAGCGGGGCGGAAGCAGATTTGTCTGTACGACAAAAGCAATTGAATTGCCAAAAAATACAGCACTTACACTGACGATCACAGTCAAAAATGATCAGGGTCAACAGGCTACGTGCCCGGCAGGTGCACTGAACCTTCAATAACATAGGCGGAAACGACGTCACCAAAAAATCCCCTTCGGGGGATTTTTTGTTATCTGATGAAAGATCGATAGAAATCAATAGCGCGAATTACTGCCGTATTCCAAGACGCGGCGCCATCAGATAGATTATGATCCGCTCCGGGATACACGAAAAGTTCCGCCTGTTTTCCTTTGTCCTCAAGGCTTTTTACAAAATTCTGGCTCCAGACAAGCGGCACCGCATCATCGGCACTCCCCTGGTGGAGTTGTATCGGGGCCATAATCCTTTCTATATAGTTTGTGAAGGAATACAAATCCGCTTTGTACTGTGCCTCAAAAATCGCAAGTCTCCGGCGGAGTTCCTTCCCGCCATCATCAAATTCATCCGTGTAATACAAAATGCTATACGGAAACGGTTTGGTTACCGGCGCCCACAGCACGGTTGGAATCGGTTTACCCGTAATCGCAAGGGTGGTAAGGGCTATTTGACCGCCATTGCTGTGCCCCCATAAAAAAATCCTCTCCGGATCCGCAAACCCAATGGTGGAAACATCCGCCAGAAGCTGAAGGACTGCCGTATATGTCTGGAACCGGTCCTCAAACACATCGTTTGATTGGCCATCCGACTGCCCATAGCCAAAAAAATCAGGCGCCAGGGAAAGAAATCCGTTTTTCGCAAACACTTCCGCACTCCGCTTCGTGCCTACACCTTGCTCATATATGGTCGGATCCACAAATCCGCGGATCTGGACAATCACGGGCATTTTTTTGGACTCCGCTGTCATTGGAATATGGGCAAGACCGCTTATCCGCTTGGTGCCAAGGGAGTAAAAAAATGGCTTTACCACAAATCCCGATTCCGTTGCGATGGGGTCGGCAAAGGTAATTGGTTGCGGGGTAAATTGCCGCTTGGACAACGCTTCTATCGTATATTCATCCAATGGACGGACTTGTTTTCCGAAAGTTCCGATGGGAGACACGATCTGGCACGGAAGGGTAAAACGCGAAAGCACAATACCGCCCACGCCACCAAGCACAAATAACACGGCTCCAATACCTATATATAGCCATCGGTTCATGACCACTATTGTACCCCAACGTGACGGTGGAACGGAAAACCTCAGTTATTTTCCGATGATTCCCAATTCCCGTCCGACGCGGCCAAACGCACGGAGTCCGAAATCAAGGTCTTTTTTGCTATGGGATGCCGAAGGCATCACGCGAATCCGCGCTTTCCCAAGGGCAACCATCGGGAACTTAATCGGTGTTGCAAATACCTTCTGTTTGAAAAGGAGTGCAGAAAACTGTGCTGCCTTTGTTTCATCCCCGATCATCACCGGCGTAATTGGCGTTTCGCTGTGGCCGGTATCGAATCCAAGTTTGGTAAATCCGGCCTTAAGATACGCGGCATTGTCCCATACCTTTTTCACCAGCTTGTCGGACTTGGACAATTCACGGACACAGGCAATCATTGCCGCGGTTGCGGGAATGGAAAGTCCCGTGGAAAATAGAAAGGGTCGGCCCTTCTGGTGATAATACTCGATCAGGGATTTACGCCCCGTGATGGCCCCACCAATCACCCCAAATGCCTTGGAAAAAGTTCCCACCTCTATGTCTACCTGTCCGTGAAGCTTGAAATGATCCACAATTCCCCGTCCATGGGATCCGAGGATTCCTTCCCCGTGTGCATCATCAACCATCGTTATTGCACCGTATTTTTTTGCCAGTGCCACGATTTCGGGAAGTCTGGCAATATCTCCGTCCATGGAAAATACACCGTCCGTCACCACCAAAATCAGCCGGTCTGCGCCGTCGGCTTTTTTCGTTTCGGCAAGTTCAGCGGCTTTTTCCAGCTGAACCTTCAGATCCGCCATATCATTGTGCTTATAGATCATCTTATTGCCGATCCCCGACACACGGATGGCATCGATGATGGAAGCGTGGTTGAGTTCATCGGAGATGACGATATCTTCCTTCCCCATAATCGTCTGGATGGCAACGATATTGGCAATAAACCCCGACTGCACCACAATCGCCGCTTCCACTTTCTTAAACGAGGCAAGTTCGGATTCCAACTGGATATGAAGCGCGTTGGTTCCGGAAAGCGTACGGACCGCACCGTTTCCGATACCGTACTTTTTGACTGCCCTAATTGCCGCGTTTGACAGACGGGTATCTGCCGCAAGGCCAAGGTAATTGTTGGAGCAGAAATTCAGCACTTTTTTCCCGTCAACCCGAAGCCATGCTCCCTGCGGCGACTGAAGCGTGCGGATATTGTTGTACAGTCCTTTCTCCTTCATTGACGCAACTGTTTTGTCGATAAATTGCAGTGGATCCATATATTTTCATTGCTTCATTGCCTTATGATTTCATTGTTTAAAACCAATAAAACAAAAAACAACGCTCCAACAATTATATCATCCCGAATTTCTTTTTTAATTCCCGGATCATCACATCCGTCATTTTGGCAAGATCGAATTCATGCTTCCATCCCCAATCGGCTCGGGCTACGGAATCATCAATCGACTGCGGCCAGGAATCGGCGATTTTCTGCCGATGGTCAGGCTTGTAGCTAACCGCAACCGGAATCCTGGTATTTATTTCTTTTGCCAATTCTTCCGCCGTAAAGCTGATTGCCGCCAAGTTGTAGCTTGTCCGAACCGTGAGTTTGGCAGGATCTGCTTCCATCAACTCAACCGTTGCGCGAACTCCGTCATCCATATACATCATGGGCAGCGTCGTCTTCGGTCCCACGAAACACTCATACGCACCTTTTTGCAATCCATCATAAAAAATGGCAACCGCATAATCCGTTGTTCCGCCACCCGGAGGAGTTTTCCAGCTGATAAGCCCCGGATACCGGAGACTTCGGACATCAAGACCGTATTTGAGATGGTAATAATGGACCAAACCCTCACCGGCAAGTTTCGTGACTCCGTACATGGTTGTCGGTTCCAACACGGTCTGCTGGGGAGTATTGACCCTTGGTGTCGTTGGACCGAATGCGGCAATGGAGCTGGGCCAAAAAACCTTCAGTTTATCTTCAACCGCCAAATCCAAAATCAGCTTCAGTCCACCCATATTAACGTTCCACGTCAGCGTCGGATCGACTTCACCTTTGGCGGAAAGGAGGGAAACCAGATGATACACGGTGTCCACACGATATTTCTTTACTATATCCCCAACGGCTTTCGCGTCCGCCATATCCGCTTTTTCCACAATACCGTCAAAATCAGATGGAATCGTATGATGCCCCATGGCGATCACATGGTCTTTTCCGTATTTTTTCTGCAGAACCGGTACGAGTTCGGAGCCGATCTGGCCGAAGGCTCCTGTGACAAGAATGGTGTTCATATGAATATATTGTCGGAAATTTAAAAAATAATCATGCACATTTGAATATATAAATCGATAAGTAAATGCCCTACAATAGCTATAATTGTTTCTATAGTAGAAATAGCTATGGATAAAAATGAACTTATTGGTTTGTATTCCCGAGGTAAATCCCTCCAAGACATATCCCTCTTGAAACATTGTTCCGTACACAAAATTCGGTATTGGATGAACAAATATACTATTAAAAAGCGGTCAAGGAGTGAGGCATTGTACATAAAGTACAACCCACATGGTAATCCCTTTATTACCCCTCTTGAACCAAATCAAAATGATGCTAGTTTTCAGTATGGTTTGGCACTTGGCTTATATTGGGGTGAAGGTAATAAAATGTCACCCCATGCAATACGGATAACAAATACCGATCCAGGAGTCATACTTCTATTCCGGAAATTTCTTGTTGATCAATGCCATATCCAAAAAAACAAAATTAAATACAGTATTGTTGGATTTGAGGATATTGGAGAAACAACAATAAAAAATTATTGGGCAAAAACACTCCAAGTTAACGAAAATGTTTTTGGGAAAATTGTATTGATAGCCCAACAAGGGAAAGGAACATATTTAAAAAAGTCAAAATTTGGTGTTTGCACACTAACCGTTTGCAACGTAAAATTGAAAAGTTGGTTTATGGAGACTTTATCGCAATTGAAAGCCTGGGTAGTTTAGCGGTAAAACATGCCCTTGGTAAGGGCAAGACTATGGGTCCGACTCCCATCTCAGGCTCACAATAGGAGGCAGTACGAATACTGTTATGGAACAATTTCCCCAATTGTTTTCCTGTTCCATAAAATCATTGCCAGCCGTTCGATTCCGATACCAACTCCCGCATAGGACGTACCCTTCATTGCCTCAAGTGAATTCAAAAAATCCCCATCGATTCGTGGTGCTTCCATGTTCTTTTCCAACCGAAGTGTCCGCTCGCGTTCAAATACCCTGCGGATTGTGGCTGTATCGGAGGATTCCGTATTACCGTTTCCGATCTCCATACCGCCGATATACAGCTCAAACCGCTGGGCAAACAGTTCGTTTTTCTCCTGCAGTGCACAAAGCGGCGAAATACGGGCAGGAAAATCAATAAGAAACACCGGATCATCCCCGATTTTTGGCTCGATTTCATTGAGGAATATCTGGTTAAACAGCTGCTCCCACGATGCGCCGTCCACTTTGTAGCCTTTGCTTTTGCACACACGGATCATTTCCGAATCATCACAAAGCCGCTCCAGATCGCATCCGGCAAATTCACGGAACAAGCGGATCAAAGAAACCCGCTTCCATGGTAAACCGCAATGAATGCTTTTCTCTTGATAATCCAGTTCAGTTTTTCCTTCGCAACAGGCTGTAACGAGTTTTTCCACATCCTCCATGATGTCCGTCCATATCGCCCCTTTGCGATACCATTCCAGCATGAAAAATTCCGGAGCATGGGTATCGGACGGTGCCTCGATCGTCCGGAATGATTTCCCGATTGCATAACAATTCCCGACTCCACCGGCAAGTGCATGTTTGAGTGCCCGCTCCGGTGACGTAGCCAAAAATAATTGTTCCACCCCAACGGTCGTATCCCAATTCAGACTAAACGGATACACTGTCGGCTCCAGCGGAACCGAACTATTCAAAACCCGCGGATAGATTTCCGTAAAATTTTCACTATAAAAAAATTGTCTGATCGTCCGAAGGAGCCCGTCAAATTGCCTGAAGTCATTTTTCATATCATAGATCCTTTTTTGTATATCCCGGCAGTCCGCAGACAAAATCCGGCTGGCTGCAGCCCAAACACGACGGACGTGCACTCACTTTTTCCCATTGCTCCAAACGGGATCGCAGCGCTTTCACTAACATTTCCGGTGAATCAAACATTTTCCCGATCGGCACCGTCCCCTCACAGCATCCATACACCAACCCGTCGGACATCAGGGCAACCTGAAAACATCCCAGATCTTTCGGAGGAAATGTTTTTCTGGATTTCATAATCTGTGTTAATTCATCGGGATGCAAAAAATCAAACCCGTCAACGACCCCCAGCATATTGGAAACCGGGTGACGGGAAAGATACTCGCGGGGTTTTCTGGGATGATAGGTAACGGGAATCATGCGGCCCAACGTTGTTTCCACCATCTGTTCAAACGTGTCGATATCACCGATGTTTTGACGGGTGACGATTGAAAATATTTCCGTATGGAAGCCCAACCGAATCGCTTTTTTCAAAAATCCCATACTTTTTTCCCACATGCCCGGCCCCCTGTTTGTATCGTGATACTCCGGCAATCCGTCGACGGAAACAATACAATTGACACTATTGGGGTTGGCAATACGGTCAAGGAAATCAATCGTGCCGTTGGTGATCATCTGTACGAAAATTCCCCGGTCAACCAATACGTTCACAAGGTCGGTAAACCAGGGCAACAATCCCACTTCCCCGCCGCACAGCGTTACTGTCTGGATGGGGACAACCTGCCCATACCGGTCAAGAAATTCACAAATATCGGATTGCGAAAGTATATTGGTGGTTTTTTTTGTGTAGCACATTTTGCAGCACAAATTACACCGCTCAAGCGGGCTTATATATACATGTCCCAATACCCGGGTAAACTGTTCGGAAAGCTGTTTTGTCATATGCACCAGATGCAATTATACCCGATGGGCTCCGTGGAAACTCTATGATAATTACCCCAGTTGATTTTCACATCCGCTTTTGTAGGATACGGATATGCTGACACTGTCCGCATTCCTTGCTGCGTTTCTTTTTATCCAAACAACTGTCCAACCGATTCCATTTGAAACAGTGACACTTCCGCGTGACCAAAAAATCACAAAAATACGCCCCATTGCCATCCGGAAAGCCATTGAACCAAGCGGCGATACGATCCACAGTTCCATCTGGATGGCAAATAACACCGCAGTTCTTGGGGCACAGACAAGCATTTCCCCATCCAATACCCCAACGCCAACCAAAAAAACTGCATCAAAAAAAACGGAGAAGAAGAAAACATCCGTCACGATTGCACTTCTTGGTGATTCCATGACGGATACCTTGGGAAAGGACGCAAAAGAGCTTATTGGTGCAGTCCGGACAATTTATCCCGACCTGACGACCAGGATACTCAATTACGGTGTCGGTGGAACGAATCTTGAAGATGCCATTACCCGGATTACCGCAGAACATACCTATCTTGGGGTTACCTATCCGCCGCTTGCAACCCAAAAACCCGACATTATCGTTATTGAATCCTGCGGATACAATCCGTTTATCAAACCCGAAGGAGCACTTGACCGCCATTGGCTGGCCCTTGCCCACATGGTTGATGCGGTGCGTGCCCACCTTCCGAGCACAAAAATCGTCATTGCCGCAACGATTGCCCCCAACGATACTGTGTTTGGTGACGGGGCGGCCGGACTCAGTTTTGGACAAAACGATAAAAAACAACGTGTTGCCGTCATCAAACAATATCTGGACAATGCAATACGGTTTGCCAAAAGCGAGCGTATCCCCCTTGCCGATGCCTACTCCCCTAGTCTTGGATCAGATGGGAATGGAAAACTGGAATATATCAATACCGGCGACCACATCCATTACTCTCCCGCGGGCAGAACACTCATGGCGCAAAAAATAGCCGAGGCGATTTCACAAAATAAACTACTGGAAAACTAATATCCCCCCCTTTTTTCCATAGGAATAATCGGCTATAATGGCAAAACGTATGGCAAAAAAAGAACAACGGCTTCTTCTGGGAATGGTATGTACGGTCTGTAAAACGACCAATTACGTTACCATGCGCAACAAGCTTAATACTCCGGATAAGCTCAATCTTTCCAAATACTGCAGGCGCTGCAAAAAGCACACGCCGCACAAAGAAACGTCGAAATTGGACTAAACCCCCTCTTTCACTTCTTTCGTTTGAACCGCGTTACTACCCGGCGGTATAATGGTGGAGTATGCATAAGAATACCTATCTTCTGGTTCTCTTCCTCACTATCCTTGCCTGTCTGGTTGTCGGGGTAAATCTCGGGAAAAAAATTGCCAAAACACCGGATGCAATCCAACCGACACCTGTTGTTTCCCTGATGCCAACAACTAAACCAACGCCTAAAATTACCCTCTACACGAATTCCTATTGCGGCATAACCGTTTCCTATCCCGATACCCTGACGCTTTCGGAGTCATCCGATTCGGGAGTATCCTTTACCACACAATCCGGCAAAGAAATTGCCCTGACTTGCCAGAAGGATATTCCCCGACCGGCATTACCCACCGAAAAAACCGAAACCTTATCCGTGGCCAGCGTATCGGCGAAACTCTATCACGATGCAAGCCCTAAAGACGGAACACCGATTGACATCATCCTTTTCCGCCATCCGACAAACGGTATGGACATCTACCTTGCAGGACTTGGGCAGGAACTTGTCGATTTTGCATCCACAATTTCAATAACCAAATAATCCCAATCTCTTGGTATAATACATATCTGATCACCAAAGGGATGTGATGAAACGGTATCATGGCGGTCTCCAATCCCGCCGGTACAGGGCTATGATGTAATGGTAGCATGAGGGTCTCCAAAACCCTTCGTCTAGGTTCAAGTCCTAGTGGCCCTGCTCTGGCGGGACGAATCCTGACAGCCCTGCTCTGTGGCAATACAGGGTCTCCCCGCCTTAGCTAATCGTTTATACTTGCGGGCACCCTCCTACGTGTGAAGCTTCGACGGGCAAGCCCAGCCTACGCGTGAAGCTTCGGCGGGCAAGCCCAGCCTACGTGTGAAGCTTCGACGGGCAAGCCCAGCCTACGCGTGAAGCTTCGGCGGGCAAGCCCAGCCTACGCGTGAAGCTTCGGCGGGCAAGCAAAACCGCTCTTTCAGGTTCGAATCCTGACATCCCTGCATTGACGTTTCTTCATGAACGTAGTGAATTTAGAAACGACAATGTCCATCCGAAACCAACGGGCTACATGGAAAAAGTGATGCTTCAATTCATTTAGATAGCTTGTCAAAACAAGCTTTTTATGGTATACTCCATTCACTTAACAAGTAAATAGAAAAAGCGTCATCAGCTTACAACGCCTAGCATCTTTTCCCTGCCAAAATTTGCATTACAACCGGCCAACTGAATCATGGGCCGGTTTTTTAATGGAAAACAGGCCCGGGAAAGAGTGTGTAATGCGCTTGGTACCACACGATCCGACTGTCCTTTCGGATATCCGGGAGCAGATGGATATGCTACAAATGCCACCGGAGACACTGGGAGCCGGAGAAGACGGAAAGCGTGCACGCTTGCACACTCTTTTCTTATGCACTTATTACTTAATTGATATATAATTCTTCTTTAAAAAAACCTACTCCATATAAATATGACCTTAACCGAAACCCCACGATACTCCCTACCCGAAAATACCTTTCATCAATCATGGTATACGAGCACAATATTTCCGGACGGAGCCATAACACATACGCCTCTTGAATCTGCTCCTAACCCGTTCAGCATATCTTCAATCGATCCATATGATCGCATTCATTACAAAATCCATACTTCTACCAGCCGTACACCAACAACCATGTTCATCGGAGGTCTTCATGCGGATGAACTTGAAGGCCCAACCATCCTCATGGAAGAAATTCTTCCAAGAACCACCATTCCCCATATTGCCATTCCGTGCGCGAATCCATATGCTGCATGGTTTGAAACACGAGGGTGGAACATGCAAAAACCGGATGGACAATTAAATGTCATCGACTTAAACCGCCAATTCCCGCTAGCACCGGATGGGCATCATCCAAATTCACAGTTAACCATGCCAGACGCAATACTTCTTTCAAATATACTTTGTACATTTCCACAAGTCGGTTTATTGCTTTCAATCCACGAGGATCATGAGTTCGGATCTAATTACTCAACCCGCCCCGGTGGAATTTATGTCTATGACCATGCACCTTCAGCTCCCAAGGATTTGGAATTCCCGCGTATTCAACATCAAATGAATATTTTAGAGCGCCATTTACATAATCATGCATTCCCATTGTTTACCGGATATGATGATCCCCATGACCCTGCGCTCCAAAATTATGTAGACAATGGGTATGTCTATCAGCCGGTAAAAAAAGAAGACGGAACATATTGCGACAACAAAACATTTGAAGTATTTGCGGCACATCTGGCAAATCAGGGAGTATTACCACCTGATTTCCGCGCTCTAGTAATCGAAATCCCGGGACAATTATCACGGGAACGCAAAAGAGAGGCTGTACAACTCCTATTTGATCATTTCATTTTCCCACTCATCCAACAAAAAGGCCTTCTGTAAACAAAGTATAGGATTCATACCTTGCATACAGAACAAAAACTCCGTACGATTTTTTTATGTCTACCCCGCTCCATATTTTTGTCGGCATTACCATTGCTTCCGTCCTTACGCCTTCCGGTGCATCTCCACTTGAAGCACAGCGGTTATTGTGGTTTTCGATATTTTCCGCCAATCTGCCTGACCTTGATATGATCTATATGGGTCCGAAACGGAAAAATCACCGGCTGTACTCCGTTTTCCATTTCCCGCTTTTTTGGATTGCATTGACGCCTCTTATTGCATTTTTATTCCACACCTTTCCTCTCCCGAAAGAATATGCATTAGCGTTATTTTGGGGATTAGTAAGCCACTTTTTCTTCGATACATTAGATACAAGCGGTGGGATCCGTCTGTTTGCCCCATTTGATCACCGCCAGTATTCATTCCTCAAAAAAATAAATAATGCGGACACAATACGGGATATTATCAGTGGGTATTTCAAAAAAACGGTTAAATATGAAGCCGTAACCGCATTAATCTGTTCAGGAATTCTTACGTTCCTGCGCCACTAAAAGACCCCAATACACCGTAAACAGAAGCCAAATTGCCGCACCGACAGGCTGAAATGATGCAAAAAGTAAAAATAGGCCTATGCCCAGATGTTCAATTGATAGATTCCTGTGAAACAATAAGAGGACAAGAAATCCTATCCAGATTCCAAGGCCCATAACACCCGACCATACGGCAATATCCAAAAAAAGATTATGCGTCCGGTCAATGACAAGCGGCGATGTGATGATTTCATCGGATAAGAACGCCTTATCATATACTAGCTCGTTTGATTCCGCGCCATAGCCAAAAATAGGTTTTTGCATGATGGCTTTGACCGCATATTTCCAAAGCGTCATCCTGTTTTCGACAGGTGAACTTCCCCGAATGAAAGAGATATATGCAATGGTTCCGATTACGCCAATACATACTATCGTAAACAGGATATACCGTATTATTTTCCTTTTCCAAACGGTAGTAACCATGCAGACAAAAGCTATACACCAGCATAATAAGGCAATCCGTGATCCGGTTAACACGAGCGCTATAAACGATGCAAAAAATACAGTGAATCGGAGAAAAACCACATTTCTATAAACCGTTTTTTGAAGGATCCGATCGACCAACGGGAGTGAAAGAACACAAAAAGCGCCTGCCGTATTTGGTTCACCGAAAGTTCCGGTTACACGATGTTCAAGAAGCGGTACCCAAATGCCCAAAAGGGACGGAAAGACATATTGAGCGATCATGATAATGATTTCGGAAATATAAACATAAAGAAATAGGCGAGAAAACAGCACGTTCCCTCGGTCCAAAACATGGCGAAGATAAAATGACAGAGTCCACACGCCAATAAAAAAAATTACTCCTTGCCCCCGACCAAACCAACCAGCAAATGCACCCACCGGTGATGACGATACTGCCGAGGAAATTCCCAACACAATAACCCACAGTCCATACAATATATCGCTTTTTGTCAAAACGAATTGCTTTTCCCGTAATAGAAGAATACCAACCACGGATACCGCACTCAGTATATATACTCCTTGAATTTTTACCGATTCGAAATGTCCGGTGTACCCCAACAACGGAAGAATGCACATTCCAAAATATATAATGATACGGATAACGGATTCCAGTTTCCCTAACCCTTGACGAACACAACTTCTATCCATACAATAAATTGTATCAGAGGGATTTATTCATGAAATCATCAAAAATACAGACCAACAAAATCGTCAAAACGCTTATCCCTCTTCTTCTGGTACTTCTGCTCCCCTTATTCGTCTGGATCATTACAACAAACAAATTTGAAATCCGGAAAAAAGCAGCTTCAGGCGAAGCACCTACAAATAATGCAATTTCGTGGATGACAGATTCCGTTGGTCTTACTGCGGATAATTTCTATATAAAAATCGGAAGAACCGCGTATACGGCAGCCAATTCAAATCTTTCCCTTCATTCAAATCCCGGTACTACTTACAAAACTCTTGAAGCGATATGGCAGGAATTTAATCCGGAATTAAACGATATCGTTGAAATGCGGATGTTTATTTATTTCAAATCCGATGGTGTGTACTGGTGGTCAGACGAAATCCGCACCTATAACGGAAACAAAAATGGGGATTGGATTTATTACCGACCTTCAGATCCAAATAAACCGTTCTTTAAAACTCTCAATGGATCAACGTTTATCCAAAACGGTGAAATGGCATTACCCAGCTCTCCGCTTGGACAAGGAACCATATATTTCAATAACCTGCGCATAAACCCGTTTTTCCCCTCTGTTTGTTTTTCCAATATGGTTGATACCGATTCAGCGACAAAAGCATATGCACTTTGGGTTTCCTATGGCAGACCAAAAATGCCAGGGTGCCAACCATGTATTCCCATCGCCTATCCCGATCGGATAGACGCTACGATTAAGTTGGAACCAAATGCCTACTATTGCGAGCCAACTCCCATCGTTTCCCCATCGGAAAGCTGTATCGGTAAACCAAACGGCACAAAATGCGAAAGTGTTTCGTGCCCAAACTGTCCTCCGGGGAATCACTGCATAATGCTTGCATGTCTACCATATGCCGGTGTTTGCCAAAACCAGCAATGTGTACGCTTGGCTTCTCCGCAATCGCCTACACCCATAAGAACTACACCATCCACCTGTCCGCAACTTGTTCCCCCGGCACCAAATTCGGGATGCGTAATCAGACAACCCGGAAATTGCACAACTCCTTCCGGTTGTTGTCCGATCATTGTCTGCCCAACTATCACACGCCCTCCAATCGGAACTCCGATTCCGACAAACGGAACAAGACCATGTCCGACGGCAAAAGAGGGATGTACGATGTCGCCATCTCCGGCAAGTTGTCCGCCAAACAGCACGATTCCCTGTTGCGGTACAGAAATATGCCCGATTACACAAAAACAGACAATCAATATCCAATTCCGGTATGCCTCTATCCCCGATGCTCGGGTTACGAATGGTTTCGTAAAAATTGGCATTGTTACACCTACAACGGAATTATGGACGCCAAGCTTAAAGGTTCAACCTCTGGGGACAACAGGGATTTACCAAGCATCGTTTACCCTCCCCCAGGCGCTTGACCGCACCAAATTATATAGATTTATCATTAAAGGAGAAAAACATATTGCCAGCAAAATCTGCCGGTTGGCAGGACAGAACCAGGCATGTGGCGTAAATGAATGGATTACTGTTCCGGTAGCAACTAATTTCACCATCAGTTACGTGAACCGCCCCATCGAACCGGGAGACGTAGTCCCGCAGGATAATGTTACTAATAAAGCCGATTTCACGCGGGTAATACAGGCGGCAGCAAAATTATCCTCTAAACAAACGGATCAGGATAAACTTGTTGGGGATTTGGATTACAATAATGTCGTTGATCTAACGGATATCGGTTTAATGCGGAAATCTTTGGAAACTCGCCCAGATGAAAACTAATGCTGCCCGATTAATTGGTTCTGTCGTCGTATTGCTTCTTGGATTAAGCATACGGGTAAATGCTGCATATGCGGCAGCATCCCTGCAATTTTCACCTGCCACAAAAACCGTTACCAATAACCAGACATTTACCATCGACGTAACAATTAATACCGATGGTCAAAATGCCATGGGCGCAAATGCAACGGTTATATACACCCCAGCCGATCTTTCCGTTGTTTCCATAGAAAACGGATCGTTTTTCCCGGATTTTACCGCCCCGTTTGATAACGGATTGATCGAAATCCGGGGATATTTTTCCGCGGCAAATGGCGGTAAATCCGGAACGGGAAGTCTGGCAAAAATTACCTTTAAGGCAACAAAAGCTTCCGGAACATCCGATGTGGGATTCCGGTGTACAGCCAATTCGACAAGCACGCAAATACTTAATACCGATTACACCAATATCCTTTCCTGCGGTAACCTCAATACTTTAAGGGTTTCCTTTGGCGGCTCAAACGTTGATCCGACAAACACTCTGGTGCCAACAAAACCGGGAACAACCACCGTTCCGACGGCTCCGACGGCTCCAACCGCAACATCTACCCCAGGCGGATCACCAACAAACAAAAAACCGGACTGTGTCGGCATTTCCGCACTGCCGGCAGTCAGTGGGAAAACAAATTCGGAAATCACCTTCTCCTGTGCCGGCAAAGATAATGACGGATCCATTTACCATGCGGAATTTTTCTTCGGTGACGGAACAAGCAAAAAAATATCGCAGATCGTTGGCTCGTCGGGAACCATCATGGCAAAGCATACCTACACAAAAACAGGAACGTATACTACAGCATGCCGCGTTATCGACAACGACAATGCAACATCGGATATTCCATCTATCTGCACCCTCTCGTACCCGATTGCCCAGGGATCTGTACAAACCACAACCAAAACAACATCAACAAAAAACACAACCCAGCTTGCAGTTGCGCCCACACTGGCACCAACCATTCCTGTCGTCACCCTTGAGCCGTACCAATCCCCGACCCCGCTTCCGGTAGATCTGGGAGCTACCGACTTCGAAACACAAAAAACCGAAGAACAGCCTACGTCTTCAATGCCATGGCAATGGATTGCGGTCCTTGGCGGAATCGGACTTCTTATCCTTATCATCTTTATCCTTATCATCAAAAGCTTCACCAGAAGAAGAATGCCGCCGCAAATTCCGCTCAACACCCAAACGGACCCGTCACAACCACCGCAGCAATATCCGCAGATACTGGAAATTGACCAACAGACTCCTCCACAACCCCCGGGGCAACCACCGATTACATAGTAACGGCTTTCCTGCGTTTCTTTATTCCATTCCCCCAACGGAACCAATTGGGATTCAGTTTGCCCAAAATTGCAAGATCGTCACAAATATCAAAGAGGTAATGAAAAATCATTGCACCGATAAATACTGCCAGACTTTTTGCATTCACCCGAAGTGCAATAGCCAATACAACTCCTAAAATACAAATAGAATAAATATTATGGTAGGCTAATTTCGTATTGTATTTATGCCCTTTTTCAATAAATTTGGCCAGTGTCCTCCATTCCCGGTCCCGAAGCAGGGATACCGCCATTTTGGCATAGTCATCATGATTGCGTTTCCGCAGGAAAAAAACCATGTGTTCCGCATCCGGAAACAGCGACCCAAATAAACTCAGCAGAATCCACCACGGATGGATTCCGTTCCATACTTCCCGAAGCAGCCAAATCCATGCAAGGCCAATCAGAAGGTGGTAGCCCATGTGCCGGCTATGCCAGAAAATATATGCGAGTCCCCGCAGTTTTGCCGTTGTTTTCCGCATGGAATTATAACTTCAAAGACTTTAAATATTCCCGGAATTCGCCGTTTAAATCCTTGTGATTGAGCGCAAACTCGATAACAGTTTTTAAGTATTCCAGTTTATTGCCCGTATCGTAATATTTGCCGTTTTGGATTTCGCAGGCATAGACCGGCCGGGTTTTCATCAGCTCCCGGATCGCATCGGTAAGCCAGATTTCCCCGCTTTTTCCCGGTTTTGCCTGTTCCAACAATGGGAAAATATCCGGTGTAAGGACATAACATCCATGCGCGGCGATATTGCTTGGCGCTTCCTCCACAGACGGTTTTTCCACCAGCCGCTTAATCTGGTCTATGTGGTCTTCCACTTTCGTTACTTCCACAATGCCATAGCGGGAAACGTCTTCCTTTGGAACCTTGATTGCCGAAATCACAGGGTCACCGTATTTGTAATACACATCCAAACACTGTTTGGTCCGTGGAGGTTTACTGTAGATAAATTCGTCTCCCCAGATAACGACGAACGGTTCGTCACCGATGACGTTTTTGGCGCACAGTACCGGCGTACCGTTCCCATACGGCCCTTTTTGGCGAATATAGACGAAATTGGCAAGTTCCGCAGTGCGTTTGACTTCATCAATCAACTTTTCTTTCCCCTGATCTTTGAGCGTTTGGATAAGTTCATTGGGGTAATCAAAATGATCCTCAATAGCGCGTTTGTGCCAACCAGTCACAATCACGATATCCGTAATGCCGGAATCGACCAATTCTTCCACGACATACTGGATGACGGGCTTATCCACAATCGGCAGCATCTCCTTGGGCATTGCCTTTGTCTGGGGCAAAAACCGGGTACCAAACCCTGCGGCAGGGATAACGGCTTTACGGATTTTTTGTCGATGTGTCATGGAATGCCTCCTTGTTCCGTTTTTCTCCGGGACCTATCCACAGAAAAGAAAACGGTCCCTCTATTGTAGCTGTCGTGAAAAAGCCCTGTCAATTTGCTATGATTATCACTATATTCATGGGAAAACGATCCGCTGTGTTTATCATCCTGGGTTTCCTATTCCTGACCATTGTTCCAAACGTTGTACTGGCGCAGGAACAATCCGTTATCGTCAAACCAAAAACATCGGTGTCCAATACGTATTCATTGCCTTTTAGCACCGGAAATACGCAAATCGATGCATTTCTGGGCAGGATCTTCCACCCGCCACAACAGGTAAATATTCCGAAATTGGATAAATATGCCGTTTGGATGGAAAACTCGCTACAGGCACTTCTGCCCCAAACAGTAAATGAAAAGCTTGTACGCGACACGAAACCACGAAAAGTTTCTATGTCATACCGATACTGTGCGTGCAACACCCAGACCGGTGAATGTTCAGAAACAACAAGTGACCAGCCGGTCATTACCGATCCCGATCCTGCAATCAACTCGCTTGTCACGGGATCAGTCACGCTGAATAGTTTGTATGGAACAGGAGAAAAAATACAAAATAACCAGGGAAATTACGATTATAACTATGTCACCGAACTCATCGGACCTGCGGAAAAATGCGGCGCAGATTCACAAGGCGACCTACAGGATTCAAAAACCGTCAATACCAACGCACCGGGTTCAACCGGAGGCGGGTTATTTTCCACCATTCTCGGATGGTTTTCCCGATCCGGAAATACGGACGGAAATGTAACCGTAACCAAAACTGAAAGCATTAATGGTGACCAATATGCACGGGCGATGTGCTCGGCTGGTGGCAACTGTACGGAAAAGGATCTTGCCGATCTTCCGGAAACCGAACGGAACTCCTTAAAACCGGGCGGTGTGATGGATACTTTCCTCCCCGAGTCCATAAAGGCAAAAGAAACCGACGGGCAAACACAGGGAAGTGATACGGATAAGGATTTGGTGTACCAAAAAACAAAAGCGGTCCAAAAAAAATCCGATCAGACAAAGTGTCTGCTCATCCCCGCTTCACTGCAGGCTCAATACGGGCTGCAATGTTCCACAACCGAAACTGCACCCATACAACCAAAAGACTGCGGGAGTTATTTCACCAATCCTGCGCCTGGTTCGGATGCAAAAACCGGTGGATCATCTTCCGGCGGTCCGCTTGGCTACGGCATACCATTCCGTAATCCGTCCTGTGTATTTCAAAACAAGGAGGCAGTTGCCGAATATGCAAGTGCCTGGCTTGGCGGAAATGAAAAAGCAAGAAGTGCAGTACTGGAAAACTTCGATACGATCGTAAAATATGCCCAGGAATATAACTGGAGCCCTGCCTTTGTCATGACACTATGGATTGAGGAATCTGCGGCAGGTGCCTACCCGGGAGCACACCAAATGGGTTGTGTGTTCCGCAATAACGAGGCATATGAAAATGGTTGGAAGAGAATGGACAGATCATCACCGGTATGCGAACAGCTTGCTTGCCTCATAGACTATCCAAACCAACCCACATTCCAAAGTTTTATCTATAATTATTCCGGAGACGGAAAAGACTATTTTAACCCGGCATATAATAAAAACCCCTGCTTTGCCACAAATATATTCAATGCCTATACGCACCTAACCAGCAGAGCAGGGCTTCCCGAAGGATGTGCTGCAACCGGTTCACCTTCACGGGCTTTGATGACGCTGTATCAATCATGCAAGTAATAACACAAAATAATCTTGTGCTTTACAGTCTTTTTCCGTTTTGGTATTATCACTGTTGACCCCGGGAGGGGTTTTTGATTATGGAACAATCACGCGTGCCCACACTTCCCAAAGTCGCAAGTCCAACAAAATTTTTTAAGGAAGTCTTGGCGGAGTTAAAAAAGGTTACTTGGCCAACACGGCAGGAAACCATCAAACTCACCGTCGTCGTGATTGCAATTTCCGTACTCGTGGGATTATTCATCGGTGGCCTGGATGCCCTGTTTTTGGCAATCCAATCCGCAGTTTTTAGGAGATAATTATGGACGATACAACACAAAAACCAACTATTGAGCAACAACAGACCGCTCCCGCTACGCCGGTTGAAGAATCCAAAAATGAAACAAAAGAAGAAACAGCACACCCCGCCACGCTCCCCGTCATTGAAGAAGCACCAAAACCGGTGGCACCCCCAAATGCCAAATGGTACGTGATCCACACCTACTCGGGACACGAAAATAAGGTCGCAACGAATTTAAAACAACGCATCGACACAATGAAATTGGCGGATAAGATTTTTGACATCGTTGTCCCCACCCGCAACACCGTGGTCGTCAAACACGGCAAAAAGGAAGAAGTGAAGGAAAAAATCTTCCCGGGCTACATACTGGTTAAAATGGTGCTTGATGACATTTCCTGGCTTGCAGTACGCACAACACAGGGTGTCACGGCATTCGTGGGAGCAGGAGACAAGCCAACCCCCATTTCCGAAACGGAAGTTGCCGCGATCATGAAGTTCATGTCGCTGGAAGCTCCAAAATACAAAACGAAATTCACGGTCGGCGAAGCGGTAAAAATCACCGATGGCCCGTTTGCCGACTTTTTGGGATCCATTGATTCCATCGACGAAGAAAAAGGCAAGATCAAGGTCCTTGTGTCCATCTTCGGACGCGAAACACCGGTCGAACTGGACTTCCTCCAGGTGGCAAAATTGTAAACAAATCCTGCCTATGAATCTACATCTTGAAAGAAATTCTCGTGGTCTTTTGTTTGGCCATACACCGGAAACCAGTCAGTTTGCTGCTCTTTTGAATCCTTTATTTTCGCCGGCAGTTAGAATTACCGAGCTGCAAAACGGAGCAATCCCCCATGAATTGTGGGAAAAACCACGTTTCGTTCAGGAATATTTTACGCAGTTAAATGCACTTAATGATCCACTTGAAATCGAAAAAATTATGCGATTGGTAAAGCCACAATATTCCATCCAAACTCCATGGACACCGGAAATTGCCAATGTTGTCATTCCTGCATGTATCACGGCAGACCGGTATCCATTCATAAACAGGCACCCTGTTGATGACAACATGCGTTTCAATACGCTTATTACAACACTCCACTATGCACTCTCCAGATATCCCAGACTTGCACCTGATGCAGACGCCCTAAAAACACTTGTTGAACCCCATATTGCCAAAATACCAAGCATCCCGCTGGAGCCTTCTATGGATATGATACAAAAAAGAGTTTTTGAAGGCCTTCCGATAAAAAAACAGTCACCATCCGTTTTTGGATTTGTCACCACGATTTTTCATTAATTGAAGTTGATATCGTAAACTTTAATTATTCCGTAAAAACATAATGGCATGCAGGAAAGGCTTTGAAAAAATACGACTAACGTCGCATACCATTATGTTTTTCGCTTTAGGGCGAGGTTGGCATTTGTTCGCCTATATACATCAATTCCCCATTTTTGATCAGAAACCATTCTTCTGTTTTCTCTGAGACAGTCGTCCAATTCCAAAAGTTTTTCTTCCAGACTTGAGAAACATCGAATTTTAGGTAACGGATATACTCGTCACCTTTAAATGGTCTGTACTCAAAGATCTGAATTACACCCATTTTGATTTCAGGTGTATTAAGCTTGCACGACGGACCATGAAATATTTGCCCAAGCTTAATTTCCAAATTTGGAATTTGAGTTCCATAGCGGAATGCGTTTCCGGATCGAAAAATGGCGATGTTCATGGCGCCGGATGGATCATAGTAAACGGATATAAATCCGTTCTTTTCTAAATCCAGGGTTGACCATACACCATTCGCCTCCCGCAAAGGAGAATACCAGTTAGGCCCGTAAATCGCTTTCATCGCATTTTCCACCGTTTGCCCTTTTAAATCCAGATACTGGAGCTCCTCAAAACTTAATTGAGAGTTCAATGGTTCCGGTGGTACTGTCAAAGTTGCAATGGGTTTTGGTTCCCCTGGAGTTGCTTTTTGAAAAACCAGCGTCGGCGTGACGACCCCAGCATTAACATCCTGCTGGGCACAACCGGCCACAAGTGCGGCCAATACGACAAACACAAACAATACGAGCAATTTTTTCGACATGATATTCCTCCTCAGGATATCGTTTAAAAAATGATTTAACGATTCAAACGTACTGAATCGGTCGTACGGAATGGATTCAAACTAATTAAACCCATACTGCACGACCGATCCGTAGAGGATCAATGTCGATTTACCTTTCCTGCATGCCTTTTAAGGTGCCTATCGGCAAAAACATCGATAGATGTACTTCCTACTAAAACCAAAACACGCACCAGTTGGCGCGTGCTTAATTCTGGCAGGAGGTAAACATGAAAAGTATTATAGGCTATAATCCTCAATTTGTCAAGACTATGGGATATATGTTACTATTAGTTTATTATGTCGCCTGATAATAATCCAAATAAAAAACCCGATACAAAAATTAGCCATTTAATTGACCTAACAACCGGTCATGTTGTTGCAGGAGGCAAACTTGGTATCGACGATATGATGAGGTCTTTTCAGGAAGCAGCAACAGCACTTGGTGAAATGCTGGGTAAAGATCCAAGTAAAGTAACCTTTCAGGAATATCTTGAATTTTTACAATCACAAAATCCTACGGAAAAGTAATTCCCATCTTGGAACACCCTTGTTTTTCTGTTATACTTCCCCTACCTCGCATTTTGTGAGGGAGAAACGGATACTCGTTTCGACCAAAGAATATCTTTCAACTGAATTCTTCTTTCGTCGATCCTCCGTTTTTCCTTCCCCAACGCAGGAGTCTATAAAGGAGTATTGCTATGGCAACAAAAAAGGTCAAAACACTCATTAAATTAAACCTCAAAGCCGGCGAAGCAACAGCTGCACCTCCGGTCGGCCCGGCACTTGGCCAACACGGCGTTCCGATCATGGAATTCATCAAAGCCTACAACGAGCGCACAGCCAAGCTCAAAGGCCAGATCATTCCGGCAGTCATTACGGTATTTGAAGACCGAACATTTACTTTCATCACCAAGCTCCCGCCGGTTGCCGCCATGATCAAAAAAACCCTTGCACTTGCTAAGGCAAGCGGAAAAGCGGGTAAGGAATTTGCGGGAAAGCTTACCAAAGAGCAGGTCAAGCAGATCGCAACGGATAAATTACCGGACTTAAACACAACAAACGTAGAAGCAGCCATGAAAGTCGTAGCAGGCACTGCCCGATCGATGGGCGTTCAGGTGGAGGCATAATATGGGAAAAGTACGCAAAGTAGTATTGGGTGACGAAGAACAGGAAATGGAGCAAAAACGCCGTGCGGAAGCCCGTCGGGAAACCAAAAAATCCAAAAAGGAAACGGAAAAACCGGAAGCTGAAGCGGAAGCTATCTCCACGGAAGAACCAAAAGAAACCGGCAAAAAAGCAAAAAAGGCCAAAAAGGAAGGTGAAGTAGTTGTCCATAAACACGGGAAAAAATATGTGGAAGCCCGTGCAATGGTGGACCGGACCAAACTCTACCCGATTGCCGAGGCTATTTCCCTCATGAAAAAAACGAGCATTTCCAAGTTCGACGGCACCGTGGAGCTCCATATCACGATCAACGTGCTGGCAAACAACAATAAAAAAGACCTCCGCGGAGAAGTGTCCCTTCCCCACGGAACCGGCAAAAAGATCAACGTGGCTGTAGCAGATGATGCGCTTATTGCCCGTGTGGAACAGGGAAAGATCGATTTTGACATCCTTGTTGCCCACCCGTCCATGATGCCAAAGCTTGCAAAAGTCGCCCGGATTCTTGGACCTAAAGGCTTGATGCCCAATCCAAAAACCGGAACCGTTACACCTGATACCGAAAAGCGCGTCAAAGAGCTTTCCAGCGGCCAGGTGACGTTCAAGACCGAACCGGATAATCCGCTCATCCACATGGTGGTCGGAAAGGTCAGCTTCCCGGAAACCCAAATTACGGAAAATATTCAGGCAGTGATTGGGGCTATCGGCAAAGGCAAAATCAGCCGGGTAACGATCGCCTCGACCATGGGGCCGGGAATAAAACTGGCGATCTAAAGAGTATCTTCGAGGCATCGCGGTTCGAGGCATCGTGTCTTCGAAATACGAAGAATGACGAATCGCGAAGATGCGAACTACGAAGCTACGATATTGAACATACGCCGATCGTATGGTATAGTCCATTTTGTACCTGTAGACCGTGGGTGTCCCGAGCATAGTCGAAGGACTTAATTTCCTACCGAGGGTGCCGCAGATTACCTATTGTTGGTATTGGTTTTGGGGCACTTCTTGTATACAGGAGTGCTTTTTTTATTGGCAAAGGGGGTGAATACAAAATCAATGGCAACACAGAAAAAAATTGATGCAGTCGCACAGATCGCAGATAAAATCAGCCGGACAAAATCCATGATTTTTGCCGATTATGTGGGACTTAAACACAAACAACTTGAGGGACTGAGAAAATCGCTTGCAAAAGTGGATGCAGAATTTTCCGTAACGAAAAACACGCTTATTGCCCGTGCATTGGGTGATAAAGCGGAAACGGCTAAACCGATGCTCAAACACAGCACCGCAACCATTTTCAGCTATTCCGATGAAGTCTCTGGACTTAAGGAGTTGCTCAAGTTTTTCAAAACCGCAGGCGTTGGCAGCGCAAAAGGCGGCATGATCGGATCAACACTATTATCCGATGCAGACGTTAAAAAACTGTCAACAATCCCGGGCCGGGAAGTCCTTTTAGGGCAACTCGCCGGACAACTGATGGCGCCAGTCCAGGGGCTTCACTATGCCCTTCGCTGGAACCTCCAGTCACTTGTTACCGTATTGGGTAACGTACAAAAGAAAAAATCATAACATTTAAAAAAGGAGTTACTATGGCAAAATTAACAAAAGACGATATTTTGAAGGCGGTTGAGGAAATGACCGTTCTTGAACTTGCAGATCTTGTGAAAGCGCTTGAAGAAAAATTCGGCGTTTCCGCAGCACCGGTTGCCGTTGCAGCCGCAGCAGCACCCGCAGAAGCAGGTGAAGCAAAAGAAGAACAGACCGTCTTCAACGTGGTATTAACGGAAGCAGGAGCTAACAAAATCGGCGCAATCAAAGCAGTGCGCGAACTTGTTCCGACCCTTGGCCTTCAGGAAGCAAAAGCCCTTGTGGAAGCAGCTCCCAAGGAAGTTCTGACGGGTCTTAATAAATCAGCAGCGGAAGAAGCAAAGAAAAAGCTCGAAGCAGCTGGTGCAAAAGTCGAATTGAAGTAAGAGCATACGCTCTTGAATCTTCGCGGTTCGAAGCATCGTACCTTCGTTTATACGAATTACGGACAACGAAGAAACGAAGATACAAACAATGAAAATCCAAAGCCCCGCTCCGGCGGGGTTTTTGGTGGGAATTATGAAGTCGATTCGACGATCGCAAGAAGAGCCCCTTTATTGCGGATAACTATTTTCTTGTTTGCGATATCAATACTGCCTTCCTTTTTGAACTCCTCCAGATACCGGCTAACCGTTTCGCGGCTTGTATTGATCCAGGTGGCAATCTGCTGGTGCGAAAGCGGCACAACCCATCCTGCCGAGACCGCTTTATCTTCACCTCCCTGAAATGCTTCGGAAAACTGCAAAAGCATAAATGCCAAACTTTTTTTTGTCGATTCCGTCATCAAAAGCTCAATCCGCTTAAAATACGAGTCCATCATTTTTCCCGATGTCACTACAAGATCAAAAAGAAGATCCGGGTTTTGCCGCAGGAACGTTACGAATTCTCCAAACGGTGCACAATATGCCTCAACTGTACTCATCGCTTCGAAGTTATATCTGCTTTCGGTATTGGAAAATCCGATAAGTGTCGGGAAATGCCATCCGGCTTTATAGATAAACAGGCTCACTTCCTTTCCGCTGTCGGAAACGGTGTAGAGCCGTACATGCCCGTGTTTGATGAAATATACGTTCGTAAAGGGATCCAAATCGCGGATAATCGTATCGCCCTTTTTACACCGTACGGTGGGATACGTGGAAAAAAACTTTTTTAGCGCTGCTTTGTCTTCCGTTTCCTGCATACCGTGGAAAACTACCGCCTACATACAACATCTTCCATCATCTTACCCATAAAGAGAGGGCTTTGTCAAAATAATACGTCTATTATGTCGCACATTGTATTTTCTTTCCCAAAGTTATCCACAATTTTTTTATCACCCTTGACAATGTACGACAACGGGTGATATGGTGCGATTACATTAGATATAGATTGATCATGGACGGGAAATTGAATGTAGCGCGTTAGAACAATCTAAACACTTCATTACATACCCGAAATAACATATGGCAATGGGAGACGCCTGGCCAGATTTATTAACAGTACGGGAAGTTGCAAAAATTTTGCGTGTTTCCCCACTGACGATTAAACGCTGGGGTAAACGGGGAAAGCTTCCTGCCATCCGGATCAATTCCCGTGGTGACCGCCGGTACAAAAAGGAAGCCGTCATGTGGCTCTTGGGACTCCAACAAAAAGGCGAGCTTTAAACGCTTCGGAGAAGCTCTGCAGCAGTGGCCGGGTCCAAAATATTCACGGATAATCCCGTTCCGAGTTCAAATCCCGCGCGGTGGATCAGGCGCGGCGTAATGCGGATAAACCAATGGTCCGAATGGGAAATATAATAATTATAGACAAACGGATCCGTGGATTTTTTTGAAATCGGGGTATTAGGCTGTGCCATCGCTTTTTCCATACGCCTGAGCGTTCCTGAAAGCATCGGCGCGAGCGCCTGCAGGTCTTCCCCATGAAGGTCAGCAAACGTGCCACTCGGGATTTTTGGCACAATCCAGGTTTCCAGAGGCCACTGGGAAAATTCCGGACAGTAGGAAATGAATTTCTCCGATTCTTCCACAATGTTTGCAATCGGCTCCCGGGAAAGTGCATCCAGCGTAATTTGGCGCGGCACAACAACAAGCTGGCTGTGCGGATGCTTCAGGCTTGCTCCGGCCTGCACACCATGATTGCAGAAAATCATCACATGACCATGGGACATATGGACCCGAAACCGGTTACGGTATACCCGAAGAATCTGCGCCACATGATCAACGGGTAATTTCTCGATATCATCACTACAGCTTGGACCATGGATTATTACTTCATGGATATCCGTAATCGGGTATTTGTTTGGCACCACGCGCGCCATCCATCCAGGTGTATCCGGTTCCCCTTCCCCCAACCGGTACACTTCCGGCGGCGTCATGAATTCATTTCCAACGCAAAATGGGCAGGAGCTTGCCGGGTGGATGGAAGGATCCGGCATGGAAACACGGATTGCGCGGGGTGCCGAGTGGAGATACTGTGGCGATTCACCACTGGTCTGATCCGGAGGGCATACTGCGGGCTGAAAGGGGATTTTTTTATCACTGAGGCCATCATCGCGCGGCCTATTGCTTCTGGTTGGGGCTATGACCACCCACCGCTTTGTTGTGGAATCCGGAACATATTTGGCCATACTTTAACTATACACTACCGACACGTTGAGTCCAGAATGAATTATGCACTCTTCCCGGAAGAATCTTGCTGAAGAAACTGCAACAAAAGCAGTGCGGCGCGATTTTTCACCTCTTCCGTAACTTCCAACCGGACAACGCCCTGGCCGGGTTGACCATAATAGATTACCGTTCCAACAACCGCATGGTAGGCAACCGGAAGAGTAAGAAGATCCTCTTCACCTTCAATAATTAAAAGTTCCGTTTTCCCTTTGGATTGTTCCCCGCTTCGCTCCCCCCATGCACGAATCCAGGATAGTGCTTCCCCGGAAATATATCCCGGTCCGCTTTGGATGGTTGTCTGGGAAAATGTTCCCAACAGTGTTTCATGATCCGTACTCCATGGATGTGGTTTCCGTTTGGAAAGCCTGTCTATTACTGCAAGTTTCATACACACACCAAGCGAAAGGAGTGTTTCCACCGTTCTATCCCCAATACCGACCACACAACCCGTTCCATCGATTTTTGCCTGTACTTTGAATTCCTGTGGTGATAAAAGCACGCCGAATGGCTTAGCCAGAGCAGATTTGAGTGTTGACGGCATAAGGAGCGTTCCGGTAAGTGTTATGTCACCACGACGGATCCTGGTGCCTGAAATCGGTACGCCTGAAATGTCCTGCACAAGCGGAATCCGTTCAATAGCAAGTTCGGGTAATCCCTGACGTTTCCGTTTTTCGTTTATGGTTTGTGCACCGGGAAACGTTTCATCCGACACCACAATACAGGAAAATCCTGCTGCCGCTTTTGTGTCCAGTTCCTGATCCTGTAGATTTTTCGATTCATCCACGACTGTCGGACCAAAGGGGTCAAAAATCGGAACTATCGTCGCCCTGTCCAACAATCGTTTTCCGGCTAACCATTCTTCCAGTTTTACTTTACGAACCGGATACGGTTGGCATGGAAGAAGCCCGGGATCCTTTTTCATCCGAAGCACGAATTCATCCGTCGTAAGCCCGATTGTTACGCGGTCGGCGATTGAAAATGCATGAAGAAACAGCGCTTCGTGGCCTTTGTGAATCCGGTCAAACGTTCCGCCAAGGACGGCATGGGAATAGTGCATAGGATTAATAATACCGCAAAAGAAGGAAAACCTTGAATAGAACAAATTTATTCATATAATAAAAATATATGCGTATTACACCACTCGTAGTTGAATCGTTCTACCATATCTATACCCGAGGGGTAGACAAACGCAATATTTTCCTCCATCCATATGATTATCGCCGTTTTACCCATACTATCCATTCACTGCTACTTACAGGAAGCGCGACACAACGCCCTTCCCACAATCAAGGCGTCGCCTTGACGGAAGGTTTCGACAAAAAAATTGATATTCTCTGTTATTGCCTCATGCCCAACCACTACCATTTTCTTCTCTATCAGAAAACCGCAAATGGCATATCCGAATTTATGCATAACTTAAACACCAGTTATACGATGGTATTTAACAAACAAAACAAAAGAACCGGACGACTATTCGAATCGACGTTCAAGGCAAACCTTATTACTTCCGATGAGCAACTAATCCATGTTTCGCGGTATATTCATTTGAATCCGGTCCTTGCCTCACTTTCATCGTCTCCTGATGAATATCCGTGGTCTTCGTTTAGGGAATATTGTGAAGATATTCCCAAAAAGATATGCCAAACAGAGTCTATTTTGAATCAGTTTCCCAAAAAGGAATCCTACCGTTCCTTTGTCGTAGAGTACATTCCGGAAGCGCTTGAAGCAAAACATGCGCAAGACAAAAATGATATAGTTTGATCTATTTATTATTTAGGCCGCCATTACGCTCCAGAAAAAATCAAGGCTTAGCCTTGAAGGCCTATAAGATTACTCTACCCATTGGTGCCAGTCGGACCAGAATTTGGAAAGACCCGCATCGGTAAGCGAATGGCGGATGTCGTAGGTATCAAACGGTTTATCCAGCGCCACAACCTCATAGGGAATTGCTTTGAGCTCGCCAACCGGATACACATACGAGCTGTCCGGAATGGCAAAACCTGTTTCCTTCCACTGGGTAACCAGTGACGCGGGAACCGTCATCACGGGACTTTTGAGCGCTATTGCCTGCTGAAAATGATCAGAGGTCCGAACGCTTGCCGAAAGGAGCGACACGTGCCCGTCACCGGGTTCATACATTTTCAGGATATTGGCAATAAGATCCATGCCATTCTCCCCGCGGTCATCCAGCCGTCCAATAAAGGGCGATACGAATACCGGAAATTTTGCCCCATCCGTTGCACTGTAGACTGCTGCCGCCTGAGCCTGAGAAAATACCAGCGTCATGTTGACCGGCCCTTCCTGGCAGAACTCATGGGCCGCGGCGATACCGTTTTTGATACAGGGAAATTTTATGACGGCATTAGGGATCCAGCGTACCCGCGCCCGAGCAGAGGCAAGCATATCATCTTTAGACGTATTTTCATTGGCGATTACCTGAATGGAAATGGGTCCCGACACGGTCTTTGCCATTTCCGTTACGATACGGCGGTATTCCACATCGGCCTCCACCGCAGTCAGCTTTTTCCCTTCCGCCAACCCTTTGCCCGATGCCAAGTTTTTGGCAATAAGGGAAGGATTCGTGGTTTGACCATCCAATCCTGGTTTCCCTGCCCCACCAAGCAGCTCCTGTATAGATTGTGTTTCCACCGGGTCACCGCCATCTAAAAATAATCGGGTTGCAGAAATCATAAAAGTAATCTCCTGTAATAAATACGCATGACTCTTTCATCGTACCAAACTCATGCGTTCCAAGCCATACCCACCCCACATTCGTCAATACCAGTACCCTATAAAACAGTATGTGTTGAAAACATATTTCCTCAAAACCTTCGGGAATGAAGATGCTGTCATAGTGCTGATCCGTATTCATTTTCCCTCCATTTGCTTGTCCGGACGTGACATATATTTTTCCCCACTGTGACATGTGATACTGAACCTTCGGGCAATATGGTGTATAGACGAACTACTTCAACAGCCGCATATTGGCGAACTTCTTCCAACGAAACAGCCCACTCCGGGAGGTGAACAAGTATGGCAGATGTATATGATGCAGGACACCACGATGGTGCCCACCACCCGTTCTTTCTGCGGATTTTCTACCGATACCTTTATGAAACACAAACATACCGGGATGACGGTATTTCCATTCACAGACTCTGCAGAAACTATTTTTTAAAACACGAAAAAAAGCAGGTACTGGCACAGCAGCCCGACTATTTTGAACACATGGATGAAAACGGTGCTGCCCCAGGGCTTTCGTAACCACACCGATTGCAGGCAGTTTGTGTGCAAGGTGGTAGGCAGCATGGGTATTTCCATTTTTTGCGTTTCGGTATCCTACCGGGTGGTTCTAGCCTCTAGCCTTTTTCCTCTTGCGGAAAATAGAACCATTCCCGTACGATATCCGCATGAAACTCCCCCGACCGATCCTCTACATCATCTTCTTCTGCTCGGGTGCCGTGGGACTTGTGTACCAGATTATCTGGAGCCGGATGCTCTACCTGATTTTTGGCGTATCCACCTACTCCGTTATTGCCGTTACCAGCGGATTTATGGCCGGTCTTGCCATCGGAAGCTTCCTGATCGGAAAGCTGCTCCACCAAAAAACCAACGCGCTCCGGGTGTATGGAATCATTGAGCTGGCAATCGGCATTTCCGCAGGACTGACTCCAACACTTCTTTCCTTCCTTCCTAATTTGTACCGCACGATTGCCCAAACCGCTCCCTACGATTGGATCCTTCTCTTCGTCAAATTCATCCTGACGTTTGCCGTTATCCTGCCCCCGACGATTGCGATGGGCGCAACACTTCCCACTATTGTCCACTATCTGGAAAAATCTTCCCACGGCGGAAAAATCGCGCAAACGGTTTCTATGCTGTATGGAATCAATACCTTTGGGGCACTTCTTGGCGTTTTGGTAACCGGATATATCCTGATTGAAACCGTAGGGCTTCGGGCGAGTGCCTATAGCGCGGCAATTATTAATCTGATTCTGGGAACACTGGTTCTTGTCCTTTCCGGAAGATATTCGCCCGATGCGGAACTTGAGCAGAAACCGGAATATATTTTGCAGGACAGTTCCGGCGAGTTTCACCTGACACCGACCATCAAACGGGTAGTTTCAGTTTTTGCCGTATCGGGAGGCATTTCCATGGCATATGAAATTGCCTGGACCCGGCTGCTCACCCCAACGGTCGGCACGTATGTATACGCATTTTCCTTCATCCTGGCACTTGTGCTTGCCGGAATTGCCCTGGGCAGCCTCCTGTCGCGCATATTTGTGGGAAAAACACGGCGCACGGGAACAGCATTTGGCATCGTGCAACTGTTTATCGGGCTTGGGGGTATCGGCTCTCTTGTTGCCACATCGGTCTCCGCGTCATTTTCCCCCCTACTGACCCAAATCCTGGTGATCCTTCCCGCAACCATCGGTATGGGCATGACATTCCCCATCGTTTCTACCCTGGCAACCGAAGGCCACACTGCCGGATCGTTTATCGGGAGAGCATATGCAGCAAACACTGTGGGATCGATGATCGGACCCATTATTGCCGGATTTATCCTGCTTCCCCTATTGGGTACGCCCCATACCATCGTATTTCTTGCGGTGCTGAATTTTTGCGCGGCAGCATACCTGTTCATTACCCGGAAAAGCCTTCGCACCATGCCGCTGTTTCTTGTTGCCGTTGCGCTTGGTGCCGGATCCGTCGCCCTTGTCATCCGAAATTCGCCGCTCTTTCAGGAAAAAACCCGCGTGGAACTGGAGAAAAAAATTTCATCTCCCGACTTTGTGTCCCGTTCCATGGAAGACCGGACAGCGGGGGTTATTGCCTACAAGAATAAAGATAATACCGACCTTGGGCTCCTGGTAGACGGTATCGGTATGAGCGTACTGGTGGATGAAACGAAACTCATGGCGCACTTACCGATCCTGACCCATCCGAACCCCAAGGATATGCTGGTTATCTGCTTTGGAATGGGAACAACATTTCGGAGCGCGCTTTCCTACAACCTTTCCGTTGATGCGGTGGAACTGGTTCCGTCGGTTCCCAAAATGTTTGACATCTTCTTCCCCGATGCGGCAACCGTCATGAAAAATCCAAACGGGAAGGTGATCATCAATGACGGCAGGAATTATGTGCGCACAACAAACAAAACCTATGACATTATCCAAGTTGATCCGCCGCCACCGGTCAACGCCTCCGGGACCACCGTATTGTATTCCCGCGAGTTTTATGAAGATTCCAAGCGGATCATGAAGCCTGACGGGCTGTTTTTGCAATGGATGTTCTATGGCACACGGGCTGACGACTTCCGGATGCTGGTTAAAAGCTTTACGGATGCATTTCCCTACGTTTCCGTCTTCCATTCACCCCGCCGGATCGGGATTTACCTGGTTGGTTCCATGACTCCAATCCCCAAAGCAGATGGAGCACTGTGGGACAAACGACTGGCAACCATTCCGACAGCAAAAAAAGACATTACGGAATGGGGGTTATGGGACGGATACAAGCTGGCAAGCCTGTATTGGGGCGACCGCACCATTCTTACCAATTTTGCCGGAAACTCGCCTGCCGTTACCGATGATCGGCCCAACACCGAGTATTTTCTTCTGCGCCATGGGACGAGCACCTTCGGCATTGCCCGTGATGAAGTCATTTCCGGTGAAATGAAGGATAGATAATATTTACCTTTGCGTGAAGTTACGGTGGACGCAGTAGTTAGTAGATAGCAGATTGTAGATTGGGATTCGTTGCTTCGTGAATACGTCGCGATACATGGAAGACGCTGTATGAATAAGTTAAGATACATTTGCGACATTGAGCAGTGAAACTTAAGGCCGGGATT
>CAZVTJ010000005.1:0-32458 GCA_964630015.1 uncultured Gammaproteobacteria bacterium
GTTTTTCTGCACCAGTTCCAGACTGTGCCCCGCGAGTCCCAATTCCTCCAGTGATAACGGACGGGCTGATTCCGGCAAGATACGAAGAACGATATTCTCACCATAAAATCCGGGTAAAATGGAAACCCGAAGCGCTATAAAGGAATTTTTAATCTGGAACTTAAACCGCCCGTCCTGGGGTATTCTGTGTTCATCGATTTTGAGCTTTGAAAGGATTTTGATGCGGGCAACAATTGCCTGATGGATTGATTTGGGAAGCGAAAGCATGTCATGAAGAATACCGTCTATACGGAACCGGACAAGAAATTCATCTTCCAAAATCTCAAAATGGATATCCGAAGTGCCTTCTGCCGATGCGTATTCCAGGATCGTATCAAGCGTTTTGACGACCGGAACATCCGTTGCAAGTTTTTCCACATCGACAATGGATGACGTTTTCGAAATATTTTCCGAAATGATACTTTTGAAAATATCCTTGATATTACGTTTATATTGCCCGATTGCCGAGGATAAATCCGCAGGTGTGGCAAAAAATATCTGAATCTTCAGCCCTGTTTTACGCTTGGCAAATTCCCTGCCCTCCAGATCCGACGGGTCCTCCATTGCCAGAAACAGCGTATCGGCTTCCCGGGAAAAGGGAATCATCCGGAATGATGTTGCGGCTTCTTCGGGGATAAGGGACAGCACCTCCTGGGGAATAATTTTATGCGAAAGCTTCACATAGGAAACCGAATAATATTCCGCTATCAACTGCCCGAGGACGTCTTCACTGATGAGCCCGCGGTAAATCAATATATCGGTAAGGGATTTTCCGAGTTCCTGGGATGTTTTGACCGCTCCGTCAAAATCGGACGGGGTAATAAACCCCGATTTGAGAATAATATCTCGAAGCTGTTCGGGCAGGATCATATGGACCTATCCTATGGTGTTGGCGCACTGCTTTGTGCCGGCACAGCGCTCCCACCACTCCCCAAATACCCTTTGATTTTCGCAACCATTTCCGTCGGAGAAATATCGGCTTTTACGATAAATTCCGTTGCTCCCATTGCTTTTGCACGGGCAATTTCTTCCTCCGATGCCAAATTCGAATACACAAGAACCGGAATTTTTTTTGCATCACCCTGCCGTGCGATTGCCTCCAGTACCCCGAATCCATCAACCCTAGGCATCATAACATCCAAAACAATGACATCCGGCTTTTTTTCCCCAATAAGGGCAATACCATCTTCCCCGTTTTCCGCAGAAAATACCTCAAACCCATCAGCCTTAAGCCGCGTGGAGTAAATCTTCACGATGAGCGGATCATCTTCAATAATAAGCAGAACTTTTGCCATAGCAGTATTATAGCGTATCGCTTCCCGCAATTGGCAGCGAAAAATAAAATGTACTTCCCCTGCCTACCGCTGAATCAAGCCAGATATTCCCTTTGAGTCCTTCGATGATGGATTTGCAGATATAAAGCCCCAAACCCGTTCCCCCTGCCGGCCGGCTATAATCCCTGCTGACCTGGGAATATTTTTTAAATAACCGCATCTGATCCTGTGGGGCAATACCGGATCCCGTATCGGTTACGGACACAATAACCATATCATCGTTTTTAACGGCTTTTACCGTCACCCCGCCCTGATGGGTATATTTAATGGCATTCCCGATAATATTGATCAGCACTTCATGGAGTTTATCTTCATCCCCAAGTACCTGTGGTAAATCTTCGGTATTATCATAGGACAAAGTTATATGTTTTTCCCGTGCGGAACTTTCCAGATCCTTTACTACCTGAATAATATTTTTCTGTATATTGACCGTTCCGATCGTAAAAGTAAACCTGCCGGATTCGATCCTCGAGATGTTTAATAGATTATTCACCAACCGAAGCAGGCGTTCGTTTTCGTTATATGCCGCGGTAAGGAATTCCCGTACATCTGCGTTAATGTCACCGGCATACCCTTCTAAAATCGTTGAAAGTGATCCACGGATTGCCGACATCGGTGTCCGGAGCTCGTGTGACGTAATCGTCACGAATTCATTTTTTAGCCTATCCAGCTCCTGGATCTTTTTCCCCGAGTCCAAAAGCCGTTTTTTCGTTTCTTCCGTCCCCACATGGAGGCGAAGGTATTTAAGCGATACCGCAACCATATTTACTGCCGATTCAAAGGACTCTTTAATAATTTCGGATAAATCGGAGCTTTCTGCGGTCGAATGGATCATGCAAACGCCGAATTGCCGTTCCCGTGAAATGACCGGAATGATATATACCGATTTGATTCCAAGCGCTTCCTGACTCCAGGATGCTTCTTCCGGACGTAAAAACGGGGTAAATATTTCCTTCCAATCCGTTGTCACAACCGTTTGGCCGGTAATGAAGGAACGCACACATGCATTTTGGGTATCGGTTAAGGGAATATCGACCGGAAGCAGGGGAATTTTAGAATGACCGATTTTTTCCGCAGTTCCCCGGGAATGGGAAAAATAATCACGTTTTAGGCTTTCCGTTTCCCTATCATGAAGCAGAAGATATATGAGCGGTGCCGGGATACCGTTATCCTCAAACGATAACGCCAGCGTGTCCATTACCTGATGCACCATCATCGTGACATCCATGGAATCAAGGAGTATTTTCTGCACCTTACAAATAGGCGCAACGGGTGAATTCTGTGCCATATATCCATTACAGCAGAGTGGCTTCGCAACCACAAGGGGGTCCGTGATATACTCCATACGCGCACCGGTATTCCAAACACCCGCCGGATGGATTCCATCCGGAGGAAAGTCCGGACAGCAGCGTGCACGGGGAACCACCGAAAGGTGCTGCAGTATGGATTCCATACTGACGGTGTTCCGGAAGTGAAAACTTACGGAAACGATACCTGAACCGACAGGTTGAGAGAGTTACAGAGACGATCCGATTCCCTCCGGGGAAACCCGAAGGAACCGGGGTGCAACGACACAATCCCACCCGCTGCAACCGACGAATTTGCCGCGAAAACAGGCACGCACGAATATCCCGCCAGACGGGACGCGGCATAAAGACTGCGGGCATAAGATGAATGGGTGTTTGAAACACAGAATCCGGCTTATGGGGTATCCGGTGCGTATATCCTTCTTAGGATTTATCCTGTTGATTTTTGAGAAACCACACGAACACTTCCTGCATGACCAGAAAGATGGGAACTGCTAAAATTGCCCCTCCAACACCTGCTATCCGGGCGCCAACCATCAGACAGATGATTGTGATGATGGGAGATAAACCAACGGATGAGCGCATCACAAGCGGCACGATAAGGTTATTTTCCAACTGCTGAATGATAAAATACATGGCCGCAACAGACGCAGCAAGAATCGGCGATACGGTAAGAGCAATAAGAACGGATGGAACTGCCGAAAGAATCGGTCCGATTGTGGGAACGATTTCCAAAAATCCGGCGATAATCGCCAAGGGCAGTGCATAATCAATCCGTAATACCGTAAGTCCGATATAGGTAAGCACCCCAATCGTCAGCATGAGGATAAATTCGCCCTGTATCCACGATCCCAAACGGCTCTCGATGGACGATAGAAGCTGCATAATCGATTCGCCCCAGGTATTTCCGAAAAGATTTTTCGCATGATCTTCCGCTTTCTTACGTTCGAGGGAAAGATAAAACGTAAAGACGAGAATAGTCATGACCGTAATGATGTTGGAAAATATCCCTACCGTTAATTTAATGAGGTTTTCGCCGATCGGAGCCAATTGTTTGGATATGGATGCAACATCAAGAGACAGATTGGGAATAATCTGGGAAATTAGACTCGGAAACGCCTGGGAAAACTTGGTCATCTGATACACCAAAGACGGAATGACACTGATAAGCGTCCCGCCGAAAATACCGAAAAATACGATATACGTCAAAATAAGCGACAACGCGCGCGGAAAATGGCGTTTAGCCAGCCATTCCACCATCGGACGCAGTGCCGACATGAGCACGAACGACACGAACAAAAGAAGGACAATATCCAATATGGAATACAAAAACCACAGTCCGATCAGGAAAACTGCCGTAAAAATGATTGTTTTATGGGAAATTTCTATCTTTGACGGCATAGATTACCCCTTAGTATACCATCGCCCAACGACTGCTTCCACTTGTTCCTTAAAATCCAAGTCATCAACATCAAACCACCGGATACGGGATTGTTTTTTTAACCACGTTTTCTGGCGCCTGGCATACCCATGTTCCGTAAATTTCCATGATTGAACGGCCTTAAGATACCTTTGACTATTTTCATTGCGCGACTCCCCATCGGTAAACTGTGCATATCCGATGGCGCTCATTGACGGAAGGCCCTGTGAATACCGCGCAAAGAGTGATTCAATTTCCCTCATGGCACCAGAGTGAATGCGATTATCAACACGACGATCAATCCGTCCATACAGCGATGTATTCTGGGCTGTTAATCCGATCCATAACGCATCATAGGATGAATAGGATTCCCCTTTCAGGTCCGCTTGGGGCATTTTTCCATGAGCACGGAGGATTTCGATACGGCGGATCAGGCGTCTGGGATTGTGCCGATCGGAATCATTCATTTGCCGGTAGGTCTGCGCGGAAAGGTCAGACAAAATCGAAGTAAGTTCGTCAACATCCATCACTTCTGATGCTTTCCTGAATTCCCAATCGGGAGGAACCGAAGATGATGGTGCAGCATGAAAAAACGATGAAATATACAAACCCGTTCCACCCACAATAACCGGCAATTTTTTCCTTTGTATGCAGTCTCTATATGCCGCGTGTGCACAGTCATCCCAGGAAGAAACCGAAAAATCTTCATCAGGTGCCACAACATCGTACATCCATAGCAAAACCGAATCTTTTCTGTACGGAGAGAGAGTGTAGGTATGGTTCCCGCTATGGACCGTAATGCTTGCCGACGTATCCTTTTCCCAGCCCTCCAGGTCTTTCCCCGTCACGATATCCATGCCTTTGTACACATGGCGGGAATCAGCGGATATGAGTTCGCCACTGAATTTCCTGGCCAAGGAAAAAGCCATTGCGGTTTTTCCCGTTGCTGTTGGACCCGTAATTACCAATACTTTATTTCCTGTCATTTTTTTGTTTTCGGGTACAGACCCCGGGCAAGATTGTTCTTGTTGATCATATCGTCCAGCACCGTCCATCGGAGTTTTTTTTCTTCGTAGGGAATGGTGTCTTTCATGGTTTTTGCGGCAACGGTCCCAGGACGAACCGAATACATGGCAACATAGGCTTTCCCGAATCCAACTGTTTGGGCAAGACGAACCGTATTTTCAAACGCCCGTTTCGTTTCCCCCGGAAACCCGACGATAATATCCGTAGAAAATACGACACCGGGAATACTGTTCCGGATTTTTTGGACAAGGTGTACGTATTGGGAGGGTGTATACCATCGGTTCATCTTTTTTAAAATTCCCGCATCGCCCGACTGTACCGGTAAATGGATAACTCGTGATACTGTTTGGTTTTTGGCTATAACACTGATCAGTTCATCGGAAAAATCCCACGGATTACTGGAAATAAAATCTACCGACACAATACCCGGAATCCTGGCTACCTCATCAAGAAGATACGGGAAAAGCGTCGGGATACGGTTTTTCCCTAAATGTTTTACGTACACGGGACGGATCTCTGTATTGCCAATCCGATAACCCCCGTCCGTTGTTGATCCGCCCATCACCAAGTCGGAACCGTACGAGTTTACGTTTTGCCCCACAAGCGTAATTTCCGTATACCCATTCCTAACCAATTCACGGCACTCTTGAGTAATGGCATCAAACGGCCTGCTTACTTCTTTTCCCCTCGCATACGGAACGACGCAGTAGGTACAAAAATTGTTGCAGCCGTTCGATATGGGAACAAGTGCATGGGTTTTATGCGTACGGATACTTGGATTTTCAAACCCAACCTCACCTATCGGAAGAAATTCATCTACCCCGGGATAACGTGCATGAAGTTTTGTCAGGGCAATTCCGGATGCATCATGAATTGCCATACCAGTCAGACACCCCGTGACGACGATTTTTACCTTCCGTCCTTTATCTTTTTCTTTCGTAAGCTTCCGGATGAGTGCATACGCCCTGTCTTCCGCCGATTGGCGGATCATGCAAGTCACTATCGTGACGATATCGGAAGAATCCGGATCCAAGCGCTTATATCCGCGGGATTCATACATTCCGGCAAGCCTCTGCGCATCCGCAGTATTGGCTGCACATCCGAATACGACAATGGAATATGTCATACAAACCTATCCTTTACGTAGCGCGTATTGTATCAAATTTACCCGAAGAATTTGGGAGTCGTTTCAGGATTTTCCGATTGTGATTTCCGCATCCACATCGGACGTTTTGGGAAGATCCGATTTTGATTCACCAACGGTATACGTGCCTTTGAGTTCGGTTGTCAGAAGCTGGATCAGATATTCCTTCCCGGCTTTCACCCGAATCTGTGTTTTTTCGTAGGAAGAGGAATCCGCATTCGTTGCGGTCGGAACCGTATAGCCTTTTTCCTCTAAGCTTGTTTTAAGTGTTTTTGCCGCACCCGTAACACCCGAACCGTTAAGAACCTTGATTTTAATGTCTTTTTTCACGATCGGCGGAAGGGTTGGCGTCGGCGTTACCGCAACCGTCGGAGTTGGAACTGCCGTGGGAGTCGGACGGGGCAGGAACGGAACAACACCCTGACCAATCGTCCCGCGCTTCATTGCAAGAAGCGCCGCACCGATAATACAAACCGCAACAACAAGGGCAATTGCCCAAAAAACTATCGGTTTGAGGCCGTCTTTTTCCGAAATGGTAATTTCGGGATACTTTGCAAATTCCTCCTGTACGGGTTGGGAATCCTGGGATTTCTTAAATAAATCACTCACTTCCGCATTTGGTTTGCGCAGTGGAATATCCTCTTCTATAGCTATGTGTTCCTTCGTCGGTTTTGGCGATTCTTGGTAAACCGGCTCTTCCTGTCGTGTAGCCGGAATATCATCCCTAACCTCTTTCCGTTCCTCTTCCTGGCGGGATTCTTCCTCCGGTACTTCTGGAATTGCTTCTTCATGGAGCTCCTCCGGGATTACCTTTTCTTCTTCCTGTTGGGGTGTATTATCAGTGTCTTCCTCTACCGTATGCATGACCGGTTTTCCCGATTCCTCTACTTCCACAACAAACGGATTTTTAACTTTTTCCGATGGTTTTTCTTCTTCCACATCATCGGAAAACACCTGATCATCAGGTTTTTTGGGGAACGATACAGCAGAAAACGATGCCCGTTTTGGCATAGTATATTTGAGTGTACCTTCTTTTTTTTGCTATTTCAACAACCTTCAATAGTATCTTCGCGTTTCGATGCATCGTATCTTCGTAAATATAAAGTAATAATATCGAAAAACGAAGATACGAACTACGAATTACGAAGACACGAAGTGACGTATCATGAACTCGCGCTGGTATAGTGACGAAGGGAATAGAGCCAAAAGAGTCGGGTTACCACAAACAAAACCAAACAGTACCCGAATAGTCCGAAATATTCATATGGTGTCATACGACCAAGCAGCATCTGAACCGAAGGGACGGAGACAAACGTTAAGGGCAATACTGCAAGAAAAAATTCACGGGGAAGGATCTGGAACATGCTCCGCGGATATTTCCCGAAACTTGATACCGTAAACATCAGATCGACAAGATTGGAAAGCTGCGGATTATAAATCACAAAAATCAAAACGAGAAACCAGAGTGAATACAACAACAGTAACCCAACAAGCAACAGCATAAGCGCACCCAAAAGACCCACGATATGTATGTGTATATTTGCGGAAGAGGCAATACTGGCAATAAATACGAGTCCCGCAATAACGCGGATAAGACTGGTAAAATTCATATACCGGGTGGTAAGGATAAACTGGGCATCCAGAGGGGCAAGCAGGACGGTATCCAGCAATCCTTTATCGATCACGATCGGCATCCTTTCAAAATTCCTTGTCAGAAATGTATGGAATAACCCGATAAGAATGCTGTACATTGCGGTAAGGAGCATGAGTTCAGATCTGTTCCATCCCCCGACAGTTTGCGTCCTGCCAGTCAGGAGAATGATCGTCACGAATGCAAATACCGCCCAGACGAGACTTGAAACAAGATTATTGATGAAATTACTCCGGTAAATAAGAAGCCGGGAAATATTCATCAGAAAAAACTGCCTATACACCTTCAAATACCGTTTCATATTCCTACCCCCGTATAGAGCCGGACTCCCCGTTTCCACATCCATCGATAGGTTACTCCCAATATGAATATCCAACCCAGTTGTATCCCGATTATCCGCCACATTTCCCCAAGTGCCAGCCTCCCCTCAACGGCCAGAACAGGAAAGTATGTGCCGTAGGGAAATGGCGTATATGTGGCAACCGTGTGCCAAAACGACGGAAAAAATTCCAGCGGAATTACAAACCCCCCAAACAACAGGATAAGAACGCCGGTCATTTCAGCAAGTCCCGTATAATCTGTTGTCCAGAAAGCCGAAAGTCCGACTATCATTTTGAATAAAAACGATACGCAAAATGCGCAGAGGATCATGCACACCGTGGTGATAATTTCAAAAATACCATTCACCAATGAAAAGCTAATCCCCAAACCAAACCGGATGATGCAGAAAACAATGATCCCGAAACTTCCCTGCAACAGACGATACGGTAACTCATTGCAGAGTTTCACAAGCGCATATGATATCGGTTTTACCAAGTATGCATTCAATCCACCCTCCGAAATGTCATACACCGCAACGGTTTCCTCTATGTGAATATCCAAAAACGATGCCGAAATGATAAGGAGTACGTAATATGCCGTCACATCGGAAAGCGACCAGGAAACGGTTGTTTTCCCGCCGGTAAGGGCTGCATACCAAAACAGCAACAATATGAGCGGATTAAAAAGCGAAATAAAAAACCATACGACGGACCGACCGCGATATACGAATGCCTGCTGGAAATACAGTAAGAAAATACGGATGTATTTCATACACTATTCCCCTGTTTTTCCTGAAAATACCGTCCGGACAACATCTTCGATATCCTGTTCTTCGATATTGATGTCATCTATCGGGAATTTTCGCAGAAGGAGTGCAGCAATGTCTTTTGTCTTCTCCCGGGGAACGCGGATGGTAACTTTGGGATATTCATACGACAACACCACACCCAACCGCTTCAGCTGATCCTGTTTCACATGGTCGTCCAGCACAATGGATAAGATCTTGTCTTTCCCATAGGTATCGATAAATTTTACGAGCGATCCGTCAAAAAGAAGTGCCCCATGATCGATGACGATAATCCGTGACGCAAGCTGTTTTACGTCTTCCATATAGTGGGACGTAAGGACAATTGTTGCGTTGTACCGTTTGTTATATTCACGGATAAAATCCCGCATCTGTTTTTGGATAACGACATCAAGACCAATGGTAGGTTCATCCAAAAACAATATGTTTGGTGTATGAATGATCGCAGCGATAATTTCCATTTTCATCCGCTCGCCCAGGGAAAGCTTGCGTACCTGAACGGTTAACAGGCGGGAAACATCCAGAATATCGACAAGCTCCGATACCGTTTTTTTAAACTTCGCATCGTCAATGGCATACATTTCCTTATTGAGAAGAAACGTATCCATAGCCGGAAGATCCCACCACAACTGGTTTTTTTGACCCATGACAAGAGATATTTGCGTTAGGAATTCGCGTTTTCTTTGCCACGGATCAAACCCAAGGACGCGCACCGTCCCCCGGGTCGGATACAACAATCCCGATAAACACTTGAGTGTCGTCGTTTTTCCTGCGCCGTTTGGCCCAATAAACCCGACAAGTTCCCCCGCCCCGATGGAAAATGAAACGTCATTGACTGCCTGCTTTGTTTCGTATTTGCGGAAAAACAATGAGGAAAGTGCGCCTTTCAAACCCGGTTTTTTTCTGAAAACACTGTAGTCCTTCTGAAGGTGATCGACAATAATGGAGTCCATAGATCAATAATAACGGAAAAAGCTCCCACTTGGGGTGGGAGTCTTTTCCCAATCTTCCCGTACGGGAAATAGATTACCGAACTGCTTTTTTGAGCGCTTTTCCTGCTGTGAACCCGGGGGTTTTACGAGCTGGAATGCTGATCGGTTTTCCTGTTTGCGGGTTGCGGCCTGTCCGTGATTTGCGTGAGCGAACCATGAATGTACCAAATCCCGTAACGACGACTTTGTCGCCTTTTTTCATTGCGTCGGTAATGGAACCGAAAACTGCCTGGACTGCTTCGCGGGATGCTTTTGCCGTCAGGGATGCTTTTTTCGCAACGATTTCGACCAAATCTGCTTTTGTCATAGTGGTGGTATTCACCTCCTCCCGGGCAGTACTGTATTTGGAAAGATTGTTCGAACAATCTCTACGAAGCAACATAGTAATTCCGGCGCGTCATGTCAAGACGTAAAATATTACGGGCCTACAGAATGGGCTAATTCGTATATTCGCAGTTCGAAGCATCGTGTCTTCGGAACTAGTATCTTCAAGGCATCAGAATTGCGTCTTCGCAGTTCGCAGCATCGTGTCTTCGTTTTACGAAGATACGAACCGCGAATAACGAAGTAACGAATTCTTATTTCGCTACTTCGGTTGCGCGGAGTTCACGGATGACCGAAATCTTTATCTGGCCAGGGAATGTAATTTTTTCTTCAATTTCTTCCTTAATTTCCTGTGCCATGATAATTGCCGTAGCGTCATCGACTTTCCCCGGATCCACCGCAACACGCAGTTCCCGTCCGGCCTGGAAGGCAAATGCTTCCTTTACACCGGCTTTGGATGTTGCGATCACTTCCAAGTCCTTTAGGCGCTTGACGTATTCGTCATAATTTTCATACCGTGCACCCGGTCGACCACCGGATATCGCATCGGCAATATAGACGATCATCGATTCCCCTGCTGTAAAGGGAGTATCTTCATGATGCTGCTCGACACAGTCAATCACCTTCTTGGGAATGCCGTATTTTTTGAGCATATCGACACCAAGCTGGACATGGCTGCCTTCCTTATCGGTAATGACCTTCCCGATATCATGAAGCAAACACCCGAGTCGGACGATATTGACATCCGCACCGACTTCCCGGGCAATGGCGATACCGATTTTCGTTTCCTCCATGGTATGTGCAATCATGTTTTGGCCATAGGAAAACCGGTATTTAAACCGTCCCAGAAGTGCAACGATCGGGGAAGGAAGATTGTATACCCCCACCGCGTGGCAAAGTTTTTGCCCTTCCTCAAACATGATCCGTTCAAGTTCCTTTTTCACCTGTTCAACCACCTCTTCGATCCGTCCCGGTTGGACTCTACCGTCTTTGAGCAGCCGTTCAAGGGCAACACGTGCCGTTTCCCGGCGAACCGGATCAAAACAGGATAACCGGATCACTCCTTCTTCATCCAAATCCACATCGACGCCGGTTGCCGTTTCAAATGCACGGATATTTCGGCCTTCCTTTCCGATAATTCTTCCCTTCACATCCTCGTCCGTCACTTTGATAACCGACACTGTATATTCGGCAACATAATCATTGGCGCCGTGCCGCATGGCATCAATCAATATTTCCTGTGCCTTGATCTCGGCTTCTTCACGTGCCTTAATTTCCGCTTCCTTGATTTCTTTGGCAATTTCACCTTTGAGTTTTTCCTTTGTTTCTTCCAGAATCTGGCTGCGTGCATCATTTGCCGTCAGATTGGAAATTTTTTCGAGTTTTTCCGATACCTGTTGTTTGAGCCTTTGTGCATCTTCATATTTTTTCTGTGCATCACGTTCCAAATCCGAAATATGTTTTTCCCGTTCTTCGATCGCCCCTTCTTTCCGGTCCATGACTTCAAACTTTTTGCGGAGTTCGTCTTCGGCTTCCCGACGGATTCTGAAGGCCTCATCTTTTGCTTCCACCAGAATTTCGCGTGCTTTGGCTTCAGCCAATTTAATCTGCGCACGGATTTCCGTTAATTTAGACGATTCTTCCTTTTCCAGCCGTTTCAATTCTTTTTTATCTTCAACTGGCGCCGTTTTTTGTTCTTCGGGAACAGATATAATTTCGGGTTTTTTCTGGATTTTCGGCGTAACCGTTTGGGTGGGTTTGGTTTTTACCAGGGTTGATAACGTCTTTAGTACATCAAACATATGCCTCCTTTATTGAACACATTCAATATTCAAATAATCTCCCTACTTTTTCTATTTTCCGGAGGTATGTGACGGAATAATCCTAATCCCGTGCATGAAAGAAGACCGCATGATTTATGCGGCGTTGTGTACGTTATTGTTTACAGGACAATGAGTTGCTACATCCTGGATATTTATACACATAAAATCTTTCAAAAACGGTGCCGGTCGGATCCGGCAAAAACATACTTTCCGAAAATACTACTCCTCATTGTATCCGGTTTGACCCATACCGTCAACGATCGGGGAAATTACGGATGATGAAAAACCACGGCGGAGTAAAAATGCGGCAATCTTACCATACCGGTCTCTTTTCGGAAGGATTTTCCACCGTTCCAGCCTTTTTCCAAGTGCCTGTTTGGCAAGTGATAACTCCGAATATGAATCACTTTTACCGGAAACATATCCCTCTACAGCCAGTATCGCATCTTCCTTATCAATCCCTTTCCTGACCAGTTCCAGAATAAGAAGACTTTTCCCTTTTGGCCTGGAGCGCATCCTGCTTTCGATCCATAAACGGGTAAACTCCGGATCGTTCACATACCCCAATTCACTGAGTCGCTGGTATGCCTTGTCGCACGTTTCCTGACCATACCGGGCAGAATATTTTTTCAGATACGCATGAATTTCCCCGGAACTTCGGGGGCGAAATGACACATATCCAATCGATTTGGCTATAAGTGTTTCAAGCGGAGATCCCACATTATTCTTCCGTTTCATCAACTCCCAAGGCTACTTTTGTCTGTGCCTGTCCGGATTTGACTATTTTCCATATCGCTTCGCTTATTTCCTTTGCCAATTTCGGATTTTCCCGAATAGCCATTTTCGTTGCTTCCTTGCCTTGTCCGAGCATCTGGGTACCGTATTTGATAAATGCTCCGGATTTGGTAAGCACGTTAAACTCGACCCCGACATCAATCAGCGCACCTTCCTTTGATACACCGTCGTGCATGACGTCAAATTCCGCAACCCTAAACGGCGGTGCAATTTTATTTTTAACCACACGCACCCTATGTCTGCTGCCGATAACCTTATCCCCATCTTTAAGGCTTTCGATTTTGCGCGAATCCATACGGACGGATGCATAAAATTTCAGCGCCAATCCGCCTGGGGTCGTTTCGGGATTGCCAAACATCACGCCGATTTTCTGGCGAAGCTGGTTGGTGAAAATGACGACTGCCTTTGATTTTGAAATGACGGAAGTAAGCCGTCGGAGAGCCTGGGACATAAGCCGTGCCTGGACGCCGACCATCGCATCACCGATATCCCCTTCAAGCTCTGCCCGTGGGACAAGTGCCGCAACGGAATCGATCACGATGACATCCACCCCGCCGGAACGGATCAGTGTTTCGGCAATTTCCAGTGCCTGTTCACCGGTATCGGGCTGGGAAATCAATAAATCATCCAATTTTACCCCAAGAATCTGTGCCCATTGCGGATCAAGAGCATGCTCGGCATCGATAAATGCCGCTGTCCCACCGGCCTTTTGAGCTTCCGCAATGACGTTAAGACACACGGTTGTTTTTCCCGATGCCTCCGGACCGTAGATTTCAATGATCCTTCCGCGGGGAAGACCACCGGCACCAAGAGCAAGATCAAGAGGTAATATTCCCGTCGGAATAACATCGATACCGAGCCTGTTGACGGTCTGCTCGCCAAGGCGCATGATGGCACCTTTCCCGTATTGTTTTTCTATCTGTTCCATTGCGAGACGAATTGCGGTTAGTTTTGCATCCTGTTGGGCCATAGAACACTCCTTTTCGAATATATTTCGGGGGCAGAAAATCTCTTTGTTTTCTATCCCATTCTTACACAGGAAATGGTAGAATACAAGCGAAGAAATACGAGGGAAACGAAAAGGATTGCTTAGTCGGGATGTAGTTCAGTTGGTAGAACGCACGCATGGGGTGCGTGAGGTCTGCGGTTCAAGTCCGCACATCCCGACCAAGCAATTGTTGACCATAGAGGCTATCCCCCTGCGGTTTCCCGTGACTACACGGGATCGCTGGCAGTAATCTCGGTGACTCGATAACTGGCCAGACGTCAAGTCCGCACATCCCGACCAAGCAATTGTTGACCATAGAGGCTATCCCCCTGCGGTTTCCCGTGACTACACGGGATCGCTGGCAGTAATCTCGGTGACTCGATAACTGGCCAGACGTCAAGTCCGCACATCCCGACCAAGCCATTCTATATATACACCGCCTTCGCTTCCTCCTTCGCTAAAGCTACGGAGGACACAGTCGGCGAGGCAAAGATGGATTCCCGCCTTCGCGGGAATGACACGTGAAAAACAGAAGCTACGGCGGGAAAACTGACTAAGCAATTGTTGACCATAAAGGCTATCCCCTGCGGTTTCCCGTGACTACATGGGATCGCTGTAAAACTATTGATATTGATTCTATTTACACGTTTTTGCCTTCACGAAGCCGGCTTCTAATGCTTCTTTTTCACTGCAGAACCACGACTCACCAACATCCTTTTCGATAACGGTAAAGCGGTACTGTGCACAATCAGGTGTATAGTATGTTTTCGCATCGGAATTGCTGTCGAAATTCCCCTTGATCACACACCCTTTTTTGTCGGGTATATCGGTCGACTGGCACTTTCCATAAATACCCAACCTTCCCTCTTTTGCGGTCCGAGAAACTTCTTTAAGTTCATCTTCTTTTGAAGATATATCGGAATGGTACCGTGTCCATCCGCTTTGAAGCATTTTTTCGTTTACTAATACATCCCCGACATAGACAAGCGCCATACCGCGGCCATATTTTTCCGCTACTTGCTCATCAATGCGCACGCGTTTTCCGTTTACCAGCGATTCCAGTTCATTTTTTGCCTCTTTTCCACCGCAAAATTCAAGCTCCGGTGCATCCGCATGCCGGAGCCGGATCCTGGATTTTCCCTCCAGCACCAAGGTGTCACCATCTATTACGCCAATAACAGGAACACCTATGTTTGAATTATGAGATATATTCAGTAATAACAATATATTCAGAAGCAATGAAGGAACGGCAATAATTTTAAGAATTTGAACAAAAGGGAATGTGGTATTCTTTTTGACATACACCCCGATAAAATTTTTACTATTTTGATATATCCTTATACCCTTCACCCGAATGAAGAAGTGAAACCGCTGCAATGTGACCTGCCAACATTGGCGATGGTAGTTGAGCCTGATCAACCCATTCCCATTTTTCACATTTATCCGGTTCTGTTGTTTTTGGTTCACCATCCCACCGTGAACACATAAATACTATATGAAGAAAGTCATAGTCTTCCTGCCATTCCCGTACAACACCCCGGTATTCCAGTTTTATGGCAGTTACTCCAGTTTCTTCTTCAAGTTCACGCCGGGCACACACTTCAAGGGGCTCGCCTATTTCCAATCTTCCACCCGGAAGTCCATAGAAACCCGATTTGTATGCATTCTTTCTTTTACCAACTAATACCAATGTACCTTGTGTAACAAGAATGCACACTCCAAAATTTTGTGAACCGTCAAACGACGTTACCATATAGTACTACTGTATAATTTTTATTTCGTTAATACCACCAATAGGAATGCCCAAGAAGTATGTTTCTATTTGAGCTACCATTAACTGTATACAGTTTACAGTTTACCGCTTCGGGGATTGCTTCTGGCGGCGTGCTTTTCCGCCGGTATTTGGCTTGCGGCGTTCTTTTGCCCGTGGATCACGGGTCATGAATCCGCGTTTCTTGAGGATCGGACGATATTTTTCCTTGTCCACAACTTCCAGTGCCCGTGATATGCCATGAATGACTGCGGCAATTTGTCCATTGAGTCCGCCGCCTACCGTTTTGATTGATACCGCAAAACGGTTAAGCGTATTGGTTGTGCGGAACGGTTCCATATACATTTTTTTGTATACCTCTCCGGGAAAATATTCCTCCGCCGGACGACCGTTCACGACAATTGCCCCTTTGGCAATCTGCACACCGACAACCGTTACCGCTTCGTCTTTGACCACATACATACGCACGCGTGCGGTTGCGGTTTTGCGCCGTCCCACGGCTTCGTAGTATTGGACCGATTCTTCTTTGACTGGTTTTGTTGATTGTGGAGCCATACCGTTTTCCTTATTTTCCTTTCGTCATAAAGCGATCCGCATATGGATGCGTATCCGATTCATAAATATGAAGCCGGGTTATCATTCTGTGTCGCAGCTTATTTTTCGGAAGCATTCCCCATACCGCATGGCGGATAATTTCCGTTGGTTTTTCTTCACGGATTTTCCAAAGGGGTTTTGCTTTCATCCCACCGGGAAATCCCGAATATGCCGTATACAGTTTAGTTTTTTCTTTCTTTCCGGTCGAACGGATTTTTGAGGCATTCACAACGACAACGATGTCACCGCCATCGATATTCCGGGAAAAATCCGGCTTTGATTTTCCGATCAGAAGCTGGGCAATTTGCGTAGCAACCCGTCCGATGATTTTGCCATCCGCATCCACTAGATGCCAGGAACGGACCGTTTCGGAAGCTTTTGTTGGTTTGGTTAAGAGTTGGTTATTCATGGATTATTTATCCTTCTTTACACTGCGGGGTTTTTTCGCTTTTGGTTCTTCTTTTTTTGCTGCCGGTTTTGCCTGTTTGGCAGGCTCCGCTTTTTTGTCTTTTTGTGTTTTTGGCGCAATGATTTCCACCGGCGCATCAACAAATGACAAAAGCACTTGCTGTGTTGCGTCCCCGCGACGGGTATTTGTTTTGATAATCCGCGTATACCCGCTCGATCGCGCACCAAACCGTGTTTGCGCATCTGCAAGCAACTTTTTGACGGCTTCCGGATACGGAAGATCCATCAGGAGTTTTCTTTTCTGTTCTTCACCTTTTTTTGCACGGGTTATGAGTTTATCCACGGTGGGCTGGACCGCTTTTGCTTTTGCGATCGTCGTCTGTATGGAACCATGCATGACAAGCTCATTGACCAAAATCCGAAGCAACTGCTTCTTTTCGTCGCTTGACCTCGATAGATTCCTGCCGAAATATCCGTGTCTCATAGGATTCCTTTATCCCCGTTCAGGCATTATGCCTGAAGAACAATACCTTTCTCCTTCAGTTTTTCTTCTACAATGGAAAGGGATTTTGCTCCCAAATTCTTGATTTTCATCAGATCGCTTCTGGGCGCTGCCATCATCTGTCCGATCGTATCGATACCGCCGTTGCTTAAAGCATTCACGATACGGGTCGGGATATCGAGTTCCTCTATACGCATTTTTACTATTTCATCCGAAACTGCCGGTGTTGATACCGTTTCCTTCACGACTTCAACCGCTTTTGGTTCGTAAATCTGCGTGATGTAGGAAACCAAGAGTTTTGCCGCGCTGTGTAATGCATCTTCGGGGGAAATGGTTCCGTCTGTCCAGATTTCCATGACAAGCTTATCCAAGTTCGTCATGCGGCCGACACGGGTTGCTTCCACGCGGTAGTTCACGCGCGTAACCGGAGAATACAGGGAATCCATCGAGATAACCCCGACTTCATCGATCGGCTGTTCATCCGACGTAACATAGCCATATCCGGATTTCACCGTCATTTCCATCTTGAGGCTTGATTTTTTATCCGCAAGGGTTCCCAAGACAAGATCGGGGTTGGCAATCGTTACCCCTGAGGGGGTTTCAATGTCGCCGGCTGTTACCGTTCCGGGACCCGACTTATCCACAGAGATCGTAATCGGTTCCGTATTTTTGTATGCAATACGCACTTTTTTGAGGTTTAGTATCAGTTCAACAATATCTTCCTTAAGTCCCGCAAATGCGCTATATTGGTGTTTGACCCCTTCGATCTTTACCGAACTGATTGCGGCTCCCGGAAGCGACGTTAACAGAACACGCCGGAGGCTGTTTCCGAGCGTCTGCCCATACCCCTGGGTTAACGGTTCCAGAATAAATACTCCGTAATCAGCGGATGTATGATCTGTTTTGACGATAAATGTTGGTTCTTGCATGGAAACTCCTTCCTTATCTGGAATAGTATTCAACAATGAGTTGTTCATTAATATCTTCCGTTACTTCTGTGCGCTCCGGGGCACGGATTACTTTTCCCACCGGGCCTTTGCGCTCCAGCCATGCAGGCGGCTGATAGGCTTTATCTTCCAGCATTTTTTTGATAACCGGAAGTTCAAGCACTTTCTGCTTGTAAACGATCACGTCACCAACCTGTACTTCATAGGATGGAATCGACATTTTTTTCGTGTTTACAAGCACATGGCCGTGGGAAATAAATTGCCGGGCACTGGGCCGGGTCGGGGCTAGTCCAAGACGGTATATCACGTTATCAAGACGACGTTCCATGTGTTCGATAAGCTTGTTTCCCGTATTCCCGACATCTTTTTTAGATTTGGCAAATGCGATGCGGAATTGCTTTTCCAGTACCTGATACATCCGTTTGACTTTCTGTTTTTCCCGAAGCTGGACACCGTATCCGGTTACTTTCCGTTTCCCTTTCTGTCCATGCTGACCCGGGGGCACATTGAGTTTGCGAAGAAGTCCCGCATGGGATTTACTCCCGACGGTTTTGAGTCCGATATCGACCCCTTCACGGCGGGATAATCTGTTTCGTGGTCCTGTATATCGTGCCATATGCTTATACTCTCCTCTTTTTCTTTGGGCGGACACCGTTATGCGGAATCGGAGTGACATCAGCAATAAGCGTTATGGCAAGTCCGACTGATTTCAGTGCCCGAAGCGATGCATCACGGCCTGCTCCGGGACCTTTAATAAAGACTTCCACCTCGCGCATGCCGTTTTCGATGGCTTTCCGTGCCACCGTTTCCACTGCCGTGGTTGCGGCATAGGGGGTTGATTTCCTGGCACCCTTAAATCCGGACATTCCCGATGATCCCCAATACAGCACATTTCCCTTTTCGTCCGTAATGGTAACCAGCGTATTATTGAAAGTTGCACTGATATACACCTTTCCTTTTTCAACTGCTTTTTTTGCTGTTTTTTGTGCCATATGCGTCCTTTATGTTATTTCTTTGCAGCTGGTGCAGCTGTTTTTGCTGTTGTTTCCTGTTTAATACGATCTTCTTTCTTGAGTGCTCCAACCGTTGACCGCTTGCCACGGCGGGTCCGGGCATTTGATTTTGTCCGTTGGCCACGGGTCGGGAGTCCTCTGACATGACGGATTCCACGGTATGAGCTGATTTCCCGAAGACGTTTGACGTTATTGGCAATGGATTGACGAAGATCACCTTCCACAATGAAATTCTTTTCGATGATTTTTGCGATTTTGCTGACTTCTTCATCCGAGAGGGTTTTTGCGCGGCGTGCACCGTCGATTCCGGCGGATTTTAACACATTGGCAACATTCACCCTTCCGATACCGTAAATATACGTAAGGGCAATATCCAAACGTTTTTCTACCGGTATATCGACACCTGCAATACGAATCATAGGTTACCCTTGGCGCTGTTTATGTTTGGGATTTTTACAAATCACAAACACCCGTCCACGCCGACGGACTATTTTGCAATCACTGCACATTTTTTTAATACTTGCCCGTACTTTCATAGTTTTATCGCACCCGGTAGGTTATCCGGCCGCGGGTAAGATCATAGGGAGTCATTTCAATTTTTACTTTGTCCCCCGGCATGATCCGGATATAATTCAACCGCATTTTTCCGGATAAATGACACAATACGATTCTGCCGTTTGGCAATTTTACCCGAAACAACGTATTTGGTAAACACTCCGCTACTTCGCCTTCAATTTCGAGATTTCCCTGATGTGCCATACGACAATAAACACACTATCCCCGCCTTGGACAAGAAAAACCCCTCGCACTTTGTCCATTGGCGGGTAAAAAAGCATACGAACTCTTCTGTATGCTTTAGTGATTAAGAATGTTATTGTACCTTATGGGCGCTCTGCGGTCAACACTGTGCTTTTGCCTTCCCCAACGGCGACCGTATGTTCAAAAACAGCTGTCAGGGAACGGTCCCTGGATGAAAGCGTCCATCCATCACCATTCGCGTACACAATGTCGCCTTTCCCCATCGCATAGATGACTTCTATTGCAATCGTCATGCCCGCAACCAAAAGTGGAGTCCGCTCTATAGGACGATCCAGATACCCCGGAATCATGGGGTCTTCATGAAGCTTTTTCCCGATGGAATGGCCGGTAAGGGCGGTAATAACGCTATAACCAGCCCGGGTAATGTTTTTTGCGATCACTTCCGAAATGTTGCCGATCCGGTTACCCGCAATTGCAATGGATATTGCCTCATCAAGCGTCTGTTTCCCGGTTTCCAAAAAACGTTTGACATCAGGGGAGGTATGATCCTTGCCACCGACGACAATTGTTCCTGCCGTATCAGTGTGGAATCCTTTGTAGACCATTCCGACGTCAACCGTAAACACATCACCGTTTTTCAGCACTCTCCCGGACGGTATTCCATGCACGACTTCCTCATTTATACATAAACACGTTGCCCATTTATAATCCCGAACCGTCGCAAACGAAGCAATTCCGCCTTCTTCCTTAATCCGCTTTTGCGCAAGTGCTTCGATATCAAGAAGGCTCACCCCGGGAACCGAGGCAGCCAGAAGTTCCTCCCTGATACGACCAATTTTTTGCCCGCCTTCCCGCATACTTATCAATTCATCTTCCGTTTTTGGTTTTGTCATAGACACTTCCTTCTGGCAAGCTCCTTAAAAATTGCATCGATAACTTCATCCTGGTTCATGGTTGTCGTATCCAATATCCAGGAATCGGGAAGGATTTTGAGTGGATCCGTTTCCCGTGTACAATCCTGTTCGTCACGGATTTTCGTATCGGCAAGCACTTCATCATAGGTTTTTTCGATCCCTTTGGTTTTCCATTGGGCAAGCCTTCGTTTTGCACGCTCTTCCACGGAAGCCGTAAGAAAAATCTTCAACTGTGCATCGGGTAGAACACGCAAACCGATATCCCTACCCTCCATAACGACTGCCTTCCCTTTTGCCATCTCCTGCTGGAGTGCAACCATCCGGCTACGAACCTGGGGAATAACACCCACATCGGATGCTCCAAGTGCCGTATCGGGAGCCATAATCCGGTCAGTCACATCCGTACCGTCAAGAATTGCCGTTATTACCCTATCTGTACTGCCGACTGGCGGTGGTGCAAGTTCCATGGAAATATTGGAAAGCTCTGCCGTAACCCGTTTTGTATCCTTAAGCGGAATACCCTTTTTTATGCAGGAAAGCGCCAGCATCCGATACATTGCACCCGTATAGATATAGGTAATGTGGAGTTGTCTGGCAAGTCTACCGGCAATGTCGCCTTTTCCTGCCGCAACTGGCCCATCGATTGCGATTTGAAGCGGTTTTTTCCCCATACTTCAGTTATTTTTTACAGCGTTGACTGACTCAAGAATTGCCTTGTGCACTTCTTCCACGGAACGGTTTGCATCGATTTCCACAAGCACGCCTTTTTGCCGATAAAACTCAATAACATCCTTTTCGCTTTCCTTATACAGTGACAATCTGCTTTTGATCCTCTCGGGCGAATCATGAAGTTCTGTTGAGCCTTCGTGCAGGGGACGTGCACGGGCAAGAAGCCGTTTCATGGACTCTTCCTCCGGAAGGTTTAAATAAATCACAAGTTCTACTTTGTAGCCATATTTATCGATCTTATCATCAAGAAATTTTGCCTGATCGATGTTTCTGGGAAAGCCGTCCATGATCCATGCACCTTTAGCATCATCTTCCTTCAGCCGCCATTTCCACAGCACCTGCATTTCCGAATCCGCTACATATTTCCCTTCGGAAAGTGCAGCCCGGCATACTTCACCGATAATCCCCTTATCGTTTGCCGCCGCATCACGAACAAGATCACCGGATGTAAGTATTGGAACATGAAGTTCATCCGCAAGAAGCTTTGCCTGTGTTCCTTTTCCCGAACCTTCCGGACCATAAAAGACTATATGCATACGAATAATAAGTCCGTATCATGGAACTTTTTCCATAGCAGGAATCGTTACAATGAATCCGGAACTTCCCCCAGTAAATTAATTATTGTGTCAGAAATCCGTCATAGTTGCGCATGACAAGCTGGGCTTCCAGCGCTTTTACGGATTCCAGCACGACGGAAACGACGATGAGCACGCTCGTGCCCCCAATCAGAAGCGATGACATACCGGTTATCCCATTGGCTATGGAAGGAAGAATCGCGATTGTTCCAAGAAACAGTGCGCCTGCAAACGTAATACGCGTCAAAATATAGTTCAGATACTGGGCCGTAGGTGTCCCCGGACGGATTCCCGGAATAAACCCACCGTATTTTTGGATTTCTTCCGACACTTTTTTGGGATTAAACGTAATGGCCGTATAGAAATAGGTAAACCCAATAACCAAAAAGAAATAGATGATATTGTAAAATGGACCGCTCGTGTTAAACACGGTTGTCAGGAATTTTCCAAGACCCACGATTGCCGGATTTTTTACCTGCGCCAAGAATCCTCCTATCAGCGACGGAAGAAGCACAAGCGATACGGCAAAGATAATAGGAATAACCCCTGCCTGATTGAGCTTGAGGGGCAAATACGACATGCCGCCACCGTACACCTTATTTCCACGGACCCGGCGCGCATACTGCACCGTAATCCTGCGGACCGCTTCATTAATGACGACCGTCGCCGCAATAACCGCGATACCCAATCCTGCAAGCAGCAACAAATTCATAACATTTTCCGCTGTTGCCGAGTAGAATAACTGTCCAAACAGTACGGGCATTCTCCCTACTATCCCGGCAAAAATAATAAGCGATATGCCGTTTCCAATTCCGTATTCCGTTATAAGCTCCCCAAGCCACATGACAAACATAGTACCTGCCGTCATGGTAACGATCATTGTCATAAGCGTAAGCGGATTTGTAGTCGCCACGATTCCCTGATTACGAAGAAGTGCAATCATACCGATTGACTGGATTGCAGCAAGCGGAACGGTTATAAATCGTGTATATTGGTTGATTTTTTCCCGTCCGTATTCCCCCTCTTTTTGCAGTTCCTCCAACTTCGGGAAAACAATCGTCAGAAGCTGCAAAATAATGGATGCATTGATGTAAGGATTAATCCCAAGTGCAAGAATGGAAAAATTAACAAGCGTTCCACCGGAAAACACATCCAAAAGTCCCAAAAACTGATTCTGTGCAAAAAGTGCGGCAAGCTTTCTTGTATCTACACCGGGAATAGCAATATGGGCAAACAACCGAAAAACGACAAACATGAGTGCCGTAAAGATAATCTTCCTTCGAAGTTCAGGAGTTTTCCAGCTAGCTGTTAACGGCGAAAGGATACTGTTCATGACGATAGTACGATACCGTATCTATCCCCACTTATGCAACGGTCAGCTTTCCGCCTGCTTGTTCGATCTGCTCCCGTGCGGATCGTGAAGCAGGAATGGAAACCGTCAAGGGAACAGACAAGGTACCACCACTCAACAATTTTACCTGATCGATATTACCGGGAATGATGTTTTGTTTCTTGAGAAGTGCAACCGTGACTTCCGATCCCTTCGGAAGTGATGCAAGCGCTCCAACCGACAACGGAAATGCTTTTCCCTTTAGGGCCTTATTCCGTAGTTTCCCACGAAGAAGCGGTAACCGTTTGGTGAGCGCAAGTTGTCCGCCTTCAAAATCCGGCTTCATGGTTCCACGGGCATTTTGGCCCTTTGTACCGTGTCCGGCGGTTTTTACCCGTCCGGATCCGTGTCCACGACCAATGCGTTTTTTTGTTTTAGCAACTATTTTGTGTAGTTCGTGCAGTTTCATACCGTACTCCCTTTGTTATTTTTGTTCCGGCTTTTGTGTCTTTATGACGGCACGAAGCTTTTTGAGTGCCTCGAGCGTTGCGTAGACGTTTGATGCCTGGTTTTTGCTTCCCAAAATTTTACTGACAATATCCCGGATTCCCGCTGCTTCCACAACTGCCCGCACTGCACCGCCTGCGATAACACCGGTGCCCGGAGGAGCGGGTTTGATAAGTATTTGTGCAGCACCCCGTTTAATCCGAACTTCATGCGGAATCGTGGTTCCCTTCATCGGGACGGTAATCAGATGTTTTTTGGCATACGATACTGCTTTGCGTACCGATGAAGCAACATCCGGTGCACCGCCAAGACCGACACCGACGCGTCCCTTTTTATCTCCGACGACAACCAACACGGAGAAACCGATTTTGTTGCCGCCTTTTGTTTTCTTGGATACCCGGTTCACCTGAACGACCTTTTCGTCAAATTCCGATGGTATTTTTCGTTGATCCATCATACCGTCATTCCTCCTTCACGGATTGCATCCGCAAACGCTTTGACAACACCGTGATACTTATTCCCACCCCGGTCAAAGACGACTTCCATTATTTTTTTGGTTTTCAGTGTTTTTACCACTTGTGTTGCCAGGTCTTTTGCCGAAGCGACATTTGTCCCTTTTACCACAACCGACGTAATTGTTTTCTGGGATGCATCATCAATGCACTGTGCATACAGATGATAATGGGAGCGAAGGAAAGAAATACGCGGCCGCTTGGCCGTCCCCTTCACAACTGCACGGATCCGTGCTACCCGCTTGCCCCGTTTCTGATGAATAGTCTGTTTCGTAATCATAGGTTATTTCCCTCCGGCTCCACCGACCGCTTTTGCCGACTTACCGGCTTTCCTTCGGATGAATTCTCCGGAATATTTAATACCTTTCCCTTTGTATGGTTCCGGCGCTTTCACGCTGCGGATGTTTGCCGCAATCTGACCAACTGCCTGACGGTCAATTCCGGAAACTACGATCTTGCCTTCCGTAACAGCAAAGCTAATACCGGTTGGTGGTTCTATAGTCACCTGGTGCGAATACCCAACGGACAGTACAAGGTTAACCCCTGTAACATTTGCCCTATACCCAACGCCCACCAGTTCGAGCGTTTTTGTCCACCCCGTTGTTACACCTGTTACCATGTTGGCGAGGTGTGCACGGATGAATCCATGCAGTGCATTTGCTTTTTTCCCTGTACGTTTATTTTCAACCGTAACAATTCCGTTTGTGTTGGACAATTCTATGCCGTGGGGAATCATACATGACAATTCGCCTTTCGGCCCTTTCACCGTAACCGTACTCCCCGTTTGGGTGAGTGTTACAGTGCTTGGAATAGTAATTGGTGATTTTCCTATACGTGACATACGTTTCTTCCTTTACCAAATTTCGGCAAGTACTTCGCCTCCAATACCCTGTTTTTTTGCCTCACTGCCCGTCATGATTCCTTTGGATGTTGAAAGTATCGAAATACCCAACCCCCCAAGAACCCGTTTTACATTTTTGTGTCCGATATACCAGCGGAGTCCGGGTTTGCTGACCCGCTTGAGTCCTTTAATTTTCGGTTCATGGCCGTCATAAAGCACTTCAAGGACAAGTTTGGCTTTTGGATCCTGACCTTCTTTTTTCACTGTTCCCAAAAATCCTTCACGCGATACTATGGAGGCAACTTCAAATTTCAACTTCGAGTACGGCAATGAAACCGTATCGAGGCCGGCCATACCCGCATTGCGGATTTGCGTTAACATATCTCCAACTGGATCTGTAACCATAACGTTTTTTTCGTTGACACAAAGGTTCTTTTGGTATCGTTTATACAATCCGTAAGCTTCTTTGTATCATCCTCCTTTTATTTTTTCACCTTTACCAGGATGCTTTTACAACTCCGGGCAATTCCCCTTTATGCGCAAGCTGCCGGAAACAAATTCTGCAGACTCCGAATTTGCGCATATATCCATGCGACCGTCCACAGATCTGGCACCGGTTGTGCATCCGCACCGAAAACTTCTGTTTTTTTTCGAATTTGTTGACATCTGATGCTTTAGCCATAGATATTTCCCCTTATTTTTCAAACGGCATACCAAGAAGGGTAAGAAGCAGTTTTGCTTCTTCATCCGTTCTGGCTGTCGTCGTAAATGTTGCCTCAAAACCGCGCACCCGGTCTACCATGGAAAAATCCAACTCCGGGAATATCGTCTGTTCCTTGATTCCAAGCGTATAATTACCGTGGCCGTCAAATCCCCTTTTGGGAATTCCCCGGAAATCACGCACACGCGGAAGAGCAACATTAATTAGCCGGATAACAAAATCCGACATTCTCTTTCCCCGGAGCGTAATCTTAATTCCGATCGGATCGCCTTCTCTGGTTTTAAACGTTGCAATGGCTTTACGTGCTTTTGTGATAACCGGACGCTGTCCTGTTATAACTCCAAGCTGAGTCGCCATTTTTTCGATCGTTTTCTTGTCCTTAATCGCCTCACCCATTCCGCAGTTAATGACGACTTTCACAAGACGCGGAAGTGCCATCGGATTTTTTGTTCCAAGCTCTTTCTCAAGTGCCGGAATAATGGTTTTTCGATATTGTTGTGTCAGTGTATACATAGTCGTTTAGATTTTCTGCCCGCACTTTTTACAGATACGGTCTTTTTGATTTTTTGATACCAGATATCCGATGCGTGTCTGCTTGCCGCATTTAGGACAAATCAGGGCAACATTGGAAACCGGCAGTTCCCGCGGTTTATCAATGATTCCTCCCGGTGTTTTTTCGTCTTTTTTCTTCATGTGGCGTTTATACATGTTGACGCCCGGCACTAATACCTTATTCTCACCGGGAAATACGGTTTCTATTTTCCCCTTTTTCCCCTTATCTTTTCCTGCCGTTACGATGATTTCGTCGTTTTTCCTAAGTTTCATAGTTAATACATCTCCATTGCCATTGATGCGATTTTATCAAATCCTTTTTCCTTCACTTCGCGTGCAATCGGGCCAAAAACCCGGGTCCCCCTCGGATTCTTATCCGTCGGATTGTCGATGATCACCCCGGCATTATCATCAAACCGAATATAGCTGCCGTCCTTGCGGCGATATGCTTTTCTTGTCCGGACAATAACAACCTTTACCAACTCATCATCCTTCACGATTCCAATCGGATCGGCTTTTTTGACGACACATTGAACAATATCCCCTACTGTTGCAAAATCGCGTCGTGATGCCCCATAAATATGGGTAATCGTCATCCACTGTACCCCGGAATTATCTGCCGGTGTTAATTTTGTGCGTCGTTGTACCATAGGTTATTGTATGACCTCCTGCAGACGAAAATGTTTCGTCCTGCTTACGGGTCGACACTCCATAATCCGTACTTTTTGCCCTACTGCTGCCGTTTTATCTGCCGTATCCACTGCATACCGGTGTGTTGATTTCATCGTTTTGCGGTACAGCGGATGGCGCGATACTTCCGTTACGGCAACAATAATTGTTTTATTCATTTTTACCGATACGACTGTCCCTTCAAATACCTTCCCTAGGGAAGTTTTTATTGGTTGGTCACTTGTTTTTTCCGGTGTTTTTGCTGTTGATTTCATAGGACGTTATGCTTCCTCCATCATTGTTTTTTCACGTATAATTGTCGTAATGATTGCCAAATCCCGTTTCCAGAACTTTGCTTCACGGACATTTTTTGATGGCTTCGTGTGACGGTTAATTTTTTCTGCCGCAATTTTTGCCTTCAAATCGAAAGCCCGTTTCGTTAATTCCGCTATCTGTGTTTCGTGTAATTGTGCAATGTCTTTACGTTTCATACTGTTTCCTTTTCGACAAATTTCGTGCGCACCGGAAGCTTTGCCGTAGCAAGCCGCATAGCTTCCACTGCCTGATCGCGTGTAATTCCCGCCATTTCAAACATGATCCGTCCTGGTTTAACGACACATACGTATTTTTCAATATCACCTTTGCCGCTTCCCATACGGGTTTCCGGCGGTTTCTTGGAAACCGGCTTGTCCGGAAAAATCCGGATCCAAATACGACCACCACGATTGGTATAGTGGGTAAGCGTCCGCCTTGCAGCCTCTATCTGGCGGCTGGAAACCCATCCATCCGTTGTTGCCTTTAACCCATAATCACCAAATGCAACGGTATTTCCGCGCACGGCCATCCCGGTTCGTTTTCCCCGGAATTGTTTGCGATGTTTTGCCCTTTTGGGTGCCAACATAGTTTATTTTCCTTTTTTGCAAATCCACACTTTTACGCCAATATACCCTGATTTCGTAAGTGACGGCAATGCACAAAAATCAACTTCTTCCCGGATAGTGGAAAGTGGGACCGTTCCCTGGGAAAATTTTTCCCGACGGGCAATTTCCGCTCCGTTAATCCGTCCGGCAAGTGCAACTTTTACTCCTTTTGCCCCTGCATTCATCACCCGTTCTATTGCCTGATTGCATACCCGTTTGGTCGGAAGCCGTTTGGCAAGCTGATCTGCAATTGTTGTTGCAACAAGATATGCCGACAAATTCGGTTCCTTTACCGGTTCCACGGATAACTCTACTTTTGATTTTGTCGTATCGATCAGTACTCCGTGTTGGCGGTTGAGTTTTCTGGCTTTCCGGTATTTTGCCAAAAATGCCTCAATTGCTTTCTTGAGCTCTTCCAACCCCGATCCTCCGCGCCCGATCACCATACCGGGACGGGACACGTGGAGCGTAATTTTCATTTTGTTAATGGAACGGTCTATTTCGATTTCTTCCGCACCCGCTGTTTTTAACCGCTTGGACAAAAATTTCCGCAGCGCAACATCTTCCAGCAGTAATTCCTTATACCGCTTGTTGTCCGCAAACCATCGGGAACTCCATGAAAAAACCGTCCCGACACGAAACCCTTTTGGATTAATTTTTTGTCCCATACGATATTATTTAACTCCTTTTTTCACAGGATTTTCCGGTTGTATTTGTTTTTCTTCCAATACAACAGTGATATGCGTCATCCGTTTTTTGTATGCATGTGCCATACCACGGGATACCGCATGAAACCGTTTCATTGCAGGTCCACCCATAACTTCAATACGCGCAATTTTTAATGTCGAACTCTCCACATTCTTCTGTTTTGCATTGGCAACAGCTGATTTTACTACTTCCGCCATCGGATCGCCTGCATGCTTCGTGCTGATTTTCAGATACGAAAGTGCATGATCCGCGTCCATCTTCCGGATCGCATCCGCGACCAATCTGAGCTTTCGTGTGCTTGTCCTGACATATTTTGCTGTTGCTTTATATTCCATAGATATCCTTATGTTTTATCCATTGTCCGCTTCGTTACCTGTCCATGTCCACGGAATGTTCGGGTTGGTGAAAATTCACCAAGCCGGTGTCCGACCATGGATTCGTTCACGAATATTTCCGTAAAAATCCGCCCGTTATGTACGGCAATCCGGTGACCGACAAAATCCGGCGGGATCTGACAATCCCTGCTCCAGGTCTTAATCGGCGAGCGATCACCGCCTGCTTTCTGTTTGTTCACTTTTGCAAGTAAGCGTGGGTCGATATATGGTCCTTTTTTGCTGCTTCGTGCCATAGAACTCCTTTATTTTCTCCGTGATACGATTTTGCTATCGGAATACTTTACCCGTTTTCGTGTCCGTTTGCCAAGTGCCGGTTTCCCCCATGGGGTCTTCGGTGATGGCATACCAATGCCGCTTCTGCCTTCCCCACCGCCATGCGGATGGCTCCTGGGGTTTTGTGCAACACCACGGACTGCGGGGCGCTTGCCCATATGGCGGCTTCTTCCCGCTTTCCCAATGACTCTGTTTTTCCAATCCGTATTACCGATTTGCCCGACTGTTGCCCGGCATGCTGCATCAAACAGTCTGATTTCTCCGGAAGGCAATTTAATCTGAACGATATTTCCGTCTTTTGCCAAAATCATTCCACCGACACCGGCACTCCGGAGCATTTGCGCTCCCGCACCTGGTTTGATTTCCAATGCATGGACCGTTGTTCCAACAGGAATACGTGATAAAGCAAGATTATGTCCGACTTTAATTTCAGCAGTATTTCCGCTGATGATCCTATCCCCAATGGATAATCCGACCGGAGTAAGAATATAGCGTTTATCCCCGTCTTTGTACACAATAAGAGCAATGCTTGCCGAACGGTTCGGATCATATTCAATCGATGCAACTTTTCCTTCAACCCCATCCTTTGTGCGAAGCCAATCGATGGCGCGGTAAAACCGCTTTTCCCGACCACCCTGGTGGCGCATCGACACATGGCCGCGTACATCGCGTCCCGATTGTTTTTTGAGTATTGAATGTAAATGTTTTATTCGTGCCATAGTAATAATCCAATCTTATTTTTGCTGCTCTCCGCCGCCGATTGAAAACGCATCAATCGTTTCGCCTTGCTTGAGTTCCACCATTGCTTTTTTCCAATCCTGATTTTGGACTTTTTTTTGTTTTCGTCCTGCACGGTGCATTTTTCCGTGCATCGATACCGTCCGTACACCGATTACATGCACTTTATACACCGCTTCCACTTCCCGGGCTATATCTTCCTTGCGGGCGTGAGGTGCAACGGCAAACGTAAACCATCCCCGTGAAACGAGGTTCATGGTTTTTTCCGTAATCAATGGTTTAACGAGTGTATTCATATAATTTATGAACGGATAATCCGCTGTGAAACTACAACAAGCGATTCTTTCGAAAAGAGCAGGGTTCCTGACGTCAATACATCATAGGTATTTAACGTTTTTGCATCCAAAACGGTAACCCCTGCAATATTGCGCACCGGTTTTACCAATACATCGGTTTTTCCGCTGACAATAACCGTAATTTTCCCCGTAAGGGAAAGTTTACCCAACATACTCGCGGCATCTTTTGTTTTGGCGCCGACGGCAGACCAATCCTTGACAACCGTAATACTGTGATCGCCAAATGCTGCTGTTAATGCGCTTGCCAATGCCTGTTGTTTTGCCGATTGCGTCATGGAAAGACGGTATGAACGCGGTTTTGGACCAAACGCAATACCGCCATGAACAAAAATCGGAGCTCTGACCGATCCGTGCCGTGCCCGCCCAGTTCCTTTTTGTTTAAATAGTTTACGTGTCGAGCCTTCCACTTCACCCCGTGTTTTTGTTGATGCTGCACCTTCCCGGTTATTTGCCTGGTTGACCCGTACGGCAATGTGCAAAAGCTGTGTGTTTACTTTCGCATCGAATACACCGTGCGGAAGCGTCATCTCTCCGGCTTTGGACCCTTCTATCGTGACCATAGGAACGGAAAACCCGCTTACGGAAACGGTCTTTTTCATGCTGGAATCCGCCGGTTTTTCCGCTTTTTTCACCGGTGTTTTGACCGCAATTTTTTGCACCTGCTTTTTAACAGCTGTTGCTTTTTTTACTGCCGGTTTCTTTACTGCTGATTTTTTAGTAACTGCCATAGTTATTTTTCTTTTCGTATGACGACAAGGGCATTCTTCCCACCCGGGATTAACCCTTTGATATACATTTCATGTGTTTCCGGATTAATTTTCACAACTTTCAGGTTCCGTACCGTCACGGTATCGCTGCCCATCCGGCCTGCCATCCGTTTTCCGCGATAGACACGTCCTGGTGTCGTGGTTTGACCAATGGAACCGGGTGAGCGCTCGCGGTTTGACTGACCGTGTGTTTTTGGTCCACCCCGGAAATGATGGCGTTTCATCACACCCGCAAAACCTTTACCTTTTGATATTCCCGTTACGCGAATAACATCACCTTCGGCAAATTGTCCGTCAACGGTAATAACATCCCCGACCTTCACTTCACCTACGGTTTCTACCGGAAGTTCGCGAAATGTTGACGGTTTCGCATCAATCCCCGCTTTTTTAACAATCCCCTCCGTTGTTTTCGGAAGGGATTTTTTAGTACCGTATGCAATCTGAATGGTCGGATGGGTCGCATGCTCTTCAATCCGTGTCACAAAACAGGGACCAGCCGTTACGATGGTCACCGGAATGCGTACACCTTCCGGTGTAAACATTTGTGTCTGTTTCACTTTTGTTGCTAAGATAAATCCAACCATAGAAATTTACCAACAAAAAACAACCTCGGATGAAGGTTGTTTTTTACCCTATCCGAGACTTTTGGTAACCTCAAAGTATACCAGAGTATCCCTTCAGTTTCAACGGATTAAAACGCGCTCTTTTTACGGAATGCGCCTGAGTCCGGTTTTTTACATTTTAATTTCTACATCGACACCGGCAGGAAGATCAAGATGCATAAGCTGATCAATGGTTTTATCCGTCGGTTCCATAATATCCACAAGGCGTTTATGCGTTGTGATCATGAAATCTTCCCGGCTGTTGCGGTCGATAAACGTCGCCCGCTGTACATTGAAATGCTCCTTGTCCGTCGGAAGCGGAACGGGTCCGAGAACCCGTGCGCCCGTACGAACGGCCACATCCAAGATCTTCTGGCAGCAGTCAT
>CAZVTJ010000006.1:0-28171 GCA_964630015.1 uncultured Gammaproteobacteria bacterium
TGCGGGTAAAAATGCTGGAATTGTTTTTGACAAATCCGGGGAAGATCTATCATGTACGCGAAATCGTCCGGAAACTGGATGAAGAGATCAATGCAGTGCGGCGTGAATTGTTCCATATGGAAAAAGCCGGTATGGTTTCCAAGGAGCAACGCGCAAATAGGTTGTATTACGGGTTCAGGAAAGAGTATCCGCTGTACTATGAATTGCTGGAGCTGATCGCAAAGACAACAGGGCTTGGACGGGATTTGCTCAAAAACAGGGTAAAGCTCGGGAAGATAAAATTTGCGATGATGAGCGGCCGGTATATGCGGGGACTTCCGAGACTGGGACAGACGGATGTCGATTTATTATTGGTCGGCTCCGTAGTCCTGCCGGAATTATCCCAGATTGTCAAAGCGGAGGAAGTGCGGAGGGAAAGGGAACTGAATTATACGGTCATGACAGAGGAAGAATATGAGTTCCGCAAACGCAGGAGGGATCCGTTTGTCCTTTCGATTCTGGAAGGATCCCGTATTATGGTCATAGGTGACGAAGAAGAACTGTTGCATTAAGACAAAAATCCGTATGGGGAAAAATCCAAAAAAAGTATTTATTTTTATCTGTATTCTCGCCATTATCTGTGGCGTATTCAGTTTACCGGAAAATTGGAAAGTGACGGTACCCTTTCTGCCGGGCAAGCCTACCTATACCGTTAACCCGCCGTCTCTTGATACCTCGATATTTGGCATCACTATCAAACGGAATTTCAAAACCCGTCTTGGGCTTGATCTTGCCGGCGGAACCCATATCGGTTTGGAAGCGGATATGAAAGATATTGCAGCAACCGAGCGAGTGAATGCGTTGGAAAGTGCCAAACAGGTTATCGAACGACGGGTGAATTTTTTTGGCGTATCGGAACCGCTTGTACAGTCGATGCAAAGCGGCAATTCATATAGGATTATTGTCGAGCTTCCGGGAGTCACCAATGTCGAAGAAGCGGTATCGCTCATCGGTCAGACGGCAAAGCTTGATTTCCGTGAGTTCAAACCCGGACAGGAAGCATCAATCGCCGCGTATTTTGACCCCGATATGACGGTCACGACAGCAACGGGCCTTACCGGCAAGGATCTGAAGAAAGCGCAGCTCACATTTAATTCCCAGAATGGGGAACCGGAAGTTGCCATTTCCTTTTCTGCCGAAGGCGCAAAAAAATTCGGTGATATAACAACGCGGCTTATCGGAAAACCATTGGCAATTTATCTGGATAACATGCTCATTACCGCCCCAAAGGTGAATACGGCAATTACCGACGGGGAAGCGGTTATTTCGGGAAGCTTTACGGTGGATAGTGCAAAACGGTTGGCACTGCAGCTCAACGCCGGTGCGCTTCCGGTTCCGGTCACGGTTGTGGAAAAACGGACCGTCGGGGCAACTCTTGGGGCGGAGTCTGTACAGAAAAGCATAAAAGCCGGACTTATCGGGCTTGCCTTCGTGGCGGTCTTTATGATCCTCCGGTATGGATGGCTTGGACTTATCGCGGATATGGCACTGGTTCTGTATAGTCTTATCTCAATCGCCCTGTACAGGATTATTCCCATAACGCTCACGCTTCCTGGGATTGCCGGATTCATCCTGTCAATCGGCATGGCGGTAGACAGCAATATTCTGATTTTTGAGCGGTACAAGGAAGAACTCCGTAATAAAACACGCTGGGATATTGCCATGGAGCTTGCCTTCGGCAGGGCGTGGGACAGCATCCGCGATGCAAACATCACCACGATTTTAACCTCGATTATTCTGTTTAACCCCGGAAACTGGAATATTTTCCCAAGCTCCGGTCTGGTGCGCGGATTTGCCGCAACGCTGTTTCTGGGAGTCGTGACAAGTCTGTTTACCGGCATTGTCGTAACGCGCACACTTATCAGAATGTTCTATCATCCGAAGGGGGCAGCGAAATGATCCGCTTCAGTAAATATATTCTGCTGTATTTTGCAATTTCAGCCTGTATCCTGTTGCCCGGGATTTATTCCCTTGTCCGGTTTGGGTTTAAACCATCCGTTGATTTTACCGGCGGAACACTTTTGGAAATCAGCTCCAAAAAGAATCTGGACAGAAGCGTGTTTGACAAAATTTCCTCCGATACGAAACTGCCGCTTATCAGCCAGACGGATACGGGGAAATCCTATATTCTCCGGTTCAAGTCGTCATCGGATACGCAGATTTCGGGTTATGTTTCCGCGTTGGAAAAAACGCCGGCAGGGAAAATTACCTTAGTCAGACAGGAAACGGTCGGTCCGGTATTGGGGCAGGAATTGTTGTCCAAGGCAATAATCGCAGCCATTGTTGCGATGTTTGGTATTTTTTCTTACGTGGCCTATGCATTCAAGGATTTCAAATTCGGGATGAGTGCCATCATTGCGCTGATCCACGATATTCTTGTTGTGTTCGGTACGTTTTCCATCCTGGGTGCGTTGGCGGGGGTTGAGGTGGATACGCTCTTTGTGACGGCGTTTTTGACAACCATGAGTTTTTCGGTTCACGATACGATTGTTATTTTTGACCGTATCCGGGAATATCGCCGCAGGGATACCAAAACACCGTTTGATGCATTATCGGACCGTGCACTAACGGAAACGATGGGACGGTCACTCGTCAACTCCTTCACGATTATATTCATGTTGCTTGCGCTTGTCCTTATGGGTGGGGAAACCGTGCGGTGGTTTGCGGTGGCACTGCTCATCGGTACGATTACGGGAACCTATTCGTCACCGTTTGTGGCAACGCCGATCGTGCTGTTGTGGGACCGGTGGGAGAAGCGTAAGATCCATTCTGGAAGTCGTTAAGCATGAGCTTCCCGTTCGTGAATTTCCTTGAGTCTGGATAGGAGTGCTTCCTTGGTATTGGGTAGTTTTTGCTCCTCAACTTCCCCAAACAAAGCTGTCAGGATGTCACCGACTTTTTTTGACGGTTGTATGGAAAATTCCTTCATGACGTCAAATCCGTCTATTGCCAGGTCCGCAACGGTAAAGGGTTGTTTTTGCACCTCGATGATGCGTTTTTTGAATAATTCCAACCGCCAGGACGTTTCCTGAGCGCCGCCACCGAGTCTGTCGCCGATACGAAGTGCCAGCATGTCATCCATCGATTCCTTCCCGACATTTTTGATGATCCGCCTGATTGCGCTGTCCGTTTGCCGTTCGTCAACACTGAACTGGTGCCACCGGACGAGGCGGTACAGTAATTCCGCGTCGTCTTTGGAAAGACGGAGCCGGTAGCTGATCTGCTTTACCATCCTGGCGCTCACGAGTTCATGATTATAAAAGGTAATAACGCCTTCATCCGTCTTTTTTTGCGTTGGCGGTTTTCCGATGTCATGGAGTAGTGTCGCAAGCCGGACAACCGGTTTTTTTGACGGGCAGTGGTGAAGTGCCATTAAGGAGTGGTTGAATACGTCATAGACATGATGCCGTTTCGGGCTTTTTTGCTCAACACCGTAACATGCGGATAATTCAGGGATGATAACGGAAAGAAGATTGCTTGTATGAAGCAGTCTGATCCCGTCCGCCGGATACTCGGATGCCAGGATTTTCATCAGTTCATCCCGTATCCGTTCATTGGAAACATGGGAAAGGGTTTTGGCAAGCGTTTGGATTGCGCTCAGCGTGTGTTCCTCTATGGTAAAGCCCAGTTGGCATGCAATCCGTATCGCCCGCATCATTCGGAGTGCGTCTTCACTGAATCGTTCCATAGGATCCCCCACGGTCCGGAGGATTTTTTTGTCGATATCGGATTGTCCGCCATACGGATCGATGATCGTTTTTCCGTCTGTTGCAATGGCATTGACTGTAAAATCACGGCGGGATAAATCTGCTTGGAGTGATGTTCCCCAGGTGATGGAGTCCGGGTGTCTCCGGTCGCTATAGCCCTGTTCGCTTCTGTATGTGGTTATTTCGAATATTTCCAGCGGTTTTTCCTTGTGGAGTGGATCGTTAGTCTCGTCGTATACTTTAATTCCGACCGTTCCGAATTGGTTATCGTAAAAACTGTCGGGAAAAAGGGAAAGGATGGCTTCGGGCGGGGCATTGGTCGTAAAATCCCAGTCTCCGGCTGGTTTTCCCATCAGAAGATCACGCACGGCACCGCCGACGGCATAACATTCATATCCGTTTTTGGTACATGCGGATATCACGGTTTGTACATGGGTTGGTAAGGAAATCATTCCATCATATGATAGCATAGAGCCTATGAATATTTGGAACGTACAGTCAAAAGAATCTCTAAAGAAGGCAACGCCCGGGGAAATCAGGAACATTCTTTTGGGAAATCGCGGGATTGTTACAGATGCGGACCGTGAGGAATTCCTTCATCCGACAAATCCGATTGATATTGCAGTATCACAAACGGGAATAGAGAGGGATGAGCTTCATGCCGCATTAACTAGGATAAAAAAGGCAGTTGAAGATAAGGAATCCGTTGTCGTGTACTGCGATTATGATGCCGATGGCGTCACGTCAGGATCAATTTTGTGGGAAGCGCTCTATACGTTGGGGGCGCATGTCATGCCTTATATTCCCCATAGGGTAGAGGAAGGATATGGATTGTCGGTAAAGGGAATAGATACGGTACGGGATTCCTATCATCCGGCGCTTTTAATCACGATCGATCACGGGATAACCGGCGCGGAGCAGGTTGCCTATGCAAAGTCTTTAGGAATGGATGTTATCGTGTGTGACCATCATGTAAAACCTTCGGTTGTTCCTAAGGCGATAACGGTCCATACGACAACGCTGTGTGCTGCCGGAATCGCATGGTTTGTTGCGCGGGAACTTTTGAAAAAATCCCATATGGATGCGCTTGTCGATCTTTTGCCGCTTGCTGCAATCGGAACGGTTGCGGATATGATGCCGCTTGTTGGTGTGAATCGTTCTCTGGTGACGTATGGAATGAAGGAAATGACGCGGACGAAACGGCCGGGATTTGTGTGTCTGGTGGAAGAGGCTGGGTTGGATAAGACAGCCATAAAATCAACGGATATTTCCCATATTCTGGCACCCCGTCTGAATGCTGCCGGCAGGATAGAGCATGCAATCGACGCACTCCGACTTCTGTGTACCAAAGATGCTGCCCGTGCCTCCGATCTTGCCAGGAAATTGGGGTCGATCAATAAGGAACGCCAGCAGCTGACGATAGATACGACGGTTCATGCCCTGGAGATGGTGGAGGATGCAAAGACCACCGATGGACCGATTATTTTGGCTGCACATGAATCATACAATCAGGGAATTATCGGACTTGTTGCGGGGAAATTGGTCGAACGGTATTGGAAGCCCAGTATTGTCGTAAGTATCGGTGAATCTGTTTCGAAAGCATCTGCCCGTTCCATTCCGGGGTTCAATATTATAGAGGCGCTGCGGCAGTGTCAGGATGAGCTTCTGGAAGTCGGGGGCCATCCGATGGCGGCAGGGTTTACGCTGGAAACTAATAAAATCCCTGCGTTTACACAAAAATTTAGTGCAATTGCCAGGGAACAATTGGGATCCGCACAGCCACAACGGTCAATTCTTGTCGATACCATCCTTCCGCTATCCTCGGTTACGGATTCCGTATGGACTATGGTTGACTCCCTTGCTCCGTTTGGCATCGGAAATCCCGAGCCTGTATTTGTGTCCCGTGCAGTGCGTACGACCGATATCCGTGTGATCGGGCAAAACCAAAAACACCTCAAGGGCTTTGTTCGTTCAGGCGAATCGGGGCCATCATTCCCGATGGTGGCATTCGGATTTGCCGGACAAAAGGAAATGTTCGAAATATCAGGCGACGTTGATATTGCCTATACGATCGACATGAATACCTGGAACAGCCATACTTCGCTTCAACTTAAAATTCGTGACATAAAACCCCACGATGATTAAGTATTTCGTATCTTCGTGATTCGTAGTTCGTGGTTCGTCCCTTCGTATTTCCGAAGATACGATGCTTCGATGCCTCGAAGATACCAATTCTATCCTCTTCCTTGTCTTTATCGCACGGTCATTTTACAATCCTCGTATATGGAATATATACTGGTGGCAGAAACTCCAAACTTCATAGGGAAAACAATACGGATCAACGGGTGGGTCAATTCACGTCGGGATCACGGGAAAATAATGTTTTTGGATATCCGTGACCAAAGTGGAATTGTTCAGGTGGTTACAAGCAAGTCCACAGCGGATGTCCGGCCGGAGGATTGTATTGTGTTGGAGGGGAAAGTGAGTCAGCGCCCCGCATCCATGGTGAATCCCAAAATTCAAACGGGAACGGTGGAAGTCCAGGCGGAAACCATCACGATCTATGCAAAAGCTGCTGATTTACCATTTCCCATCGATTCCGATGGCAGGGAAATTTCTGAAGAAATACGGCTTAAATACCGGTATCTGGATTTACGCCGTGACCGGCTTCATGAAAATATCCGGTTCCGTTCCAAAATGGTAGACCGGATGCGCCAATATTTATTCGGGCATGATTTTACGGAAATTGAAACACCGATGCTTACCAAATCGACACCGGAAGGATCACGGGATTTTCTGGTGCCGTCGCGCCTTCAGCCTGGTGAATTTTATGCGTTACCGCAGTCTCCCCAGCAATACAAACAGCTCCTGATGGTCGCAGGATTTGAAAAGTATTTCCAGATTGCCCGGTGTATGCGGGATGAAGACCTTCGTGCCGACCGCGGGTTTGAACACACACAGCTTGATCTGGAAATGAGTTTCGTTACGAGGGAAGATGTGATGGGCCTCATTGAAGGATTGACGATAGATGTTGTTGAAGGGTTGGGAGGGAAAATCCTTAAAAAACCGTTTCCCGTCATATCCTATGCGGATGCAATCAAAACCTACGGCGCGGATAAGTTTGATATGAGAAGTGAAAAAGAAAAGGAAGCCGGCGTTCACGCATTTGCGTGGGTTATCGATTTTCCGTTTTTCGAAAAGGACAAGGATGGGAAGTGGACATACACCCATAACCCCTTTTCAGATATCCGAAGCGATCAAAAGGCTGCATTTTTGGGTGGTCAGATTGAAGGGATCATGACGAGTCAGTATGATCTTGTGTGGAATGGATTTGAGGCCGGTGGGGGAAGTATCCGCGATACGGATCCGGTTATACTCTCTAAAGTATTTGAGGTTTTGGGTCATTCGAAGGAAAAAATAGAGTCCCAGTTCGGACACATGTTGAAGGCATTTTCTTTTGGCGTACCGCCCCATGGCGGGATCGCCCTCGGGATAGACAGGTTTGTTATGTGCATGCGCGGGGAGACATCCATTAAGGAAGTGCAGGCATTTCCGCAGACATCATCCGGTGTCACAAGCGTTATGGATGCTCCGTCTCCCGTTGATCCATCACAGCTAGCCGAACTTGGAATATCGGTTGTGGAAAAATAGGGTACCCGATGAAACGACAACAAAAAAAGAAACAGAATACCAATAAAGGATTTCTTGCTGCCCATTGGTGGCAAATGGCTGTTCTTGGAGTACTCTTTTTTGTCCTGTTTTTTTCGCCCGGTCAGAATCCGCTTATTTCCATTTTGCTTTCCACGTCGCCTGCAACGGTATCACATACTGAGCTTCCGCTTCCTCCCATCCATCCGTATCCGGTTAATGTTACGGGGGTATATCCCGGGGAAGACATCAGCGCATCGGGTATTGTCGTGCTGGATGCCGACAGCATGGTGTATTTATATAAACGAAACGAAGGGATGCATCTGTCTCCTGCTTCCACGACAAAGATCTTAACGGCATTGGTTGCCCTTGATGCCTATAAACTCGACGATATCGTGCAGATTGGGAAAGTGGAAGACGATGGTCAGGTTATGGGGCTTGTACCGGGAGAAAAAATTACCGTGGAAAATCTTTTATATGGTGCACTCATCCATTCCGGGAACGATGCCGCCTATGCACTTGCCGATTACTATCCCGGTGGCAGGAGTGCATTTGTTGCGGAAATGAACAGGAAAGCAAAGAGCATCGGGATGGCACAAAGTTCGTTTACCAATCCGGCTGGTTATGATGGGGAAACCCATAAAGTAACGGCTCTGGATCTATCACGTCTTGCCGTTGCGGCACTTTCCAATCCGACGATCATGAAAATGGTTGCCATTCCCCAAATTACGATTTCCGACGTCACCCACAGCATCTTCCACAAATTAACCAACGTAAATCAACTGCTGGGGAAAATTCCCGGTGTGGCGGGAATAAAAACCGGTTGGACGGAAGAAGCAGGGGAAAATCTGATAACACTGGTTGACCGGGGAGGACGAAGGATTATCTTTGTCGTGCTCCATAGTCTGGATCGGTTTGGGGATACGATAAAACTTATCGATTGGGCATTTTATAATTACCGGTTTGTGGATGTTGCCGGTGAAATTGAAGGCGCGACATATCCCTGAACCCATTCCGGCGCAACGGCAGGAACATACGCAAGAAATCCATTATCTCCTTCGAATACGAATACCGGCTGAAGGTAAGTCTGGGGATAGATGGAATCGTAATATGCCAGATACACGTGTCGGATGATTGCCTGAAGGCTATTTTTCGGATACCGGGCAATATAGCCTTTTCCGCCCAGTAGCTCCATCCACGCATCGTTGCTGGTTTTGAGCGCATAGGTGGCGGTATTTTCAAAATCAATTCTGGCATAGGAATAGGAAACCTGAAGGATGCGTTTCTTGATGTTTTTCGAACCGGAAAACACGAACGACACTTCTCCTTCATCGGGATAGGAGGTAACGATGGGCGTTTCACCGATTGCCGTCCGGAAAATATCCACCCGTACGGCGTCGGCGTCGGCAAATCCTGTTGTTGTCGTGAGTTTTTCGCCCTGAAGTTTCAGGGGGGTCAAAACTCCCTGGTCAACGGCAAGATCGTCCTGATCAATCCCGAAAGTGGAAAGGAAAGTTGATGCTTCCCGTCGGGCGGCATCGGCAAGGGGTAGCGACCGTTCGGAAAATACCCCAAGATCCTTTTCATAGGCATACCGGAGGATGAAGTTTTTTGTCACAATGTCATACCGCATGAACCGCAGCGGATATTTGGGATCAATAAACAGAAATTGTGTTTTGGTTTCCTCCTGCGGATCGGACGTAAACTCAAGCCGTTTGGCAAAATCGGTTGCATTGGAAAGATTGAGGTAATTGGCCGCATTTTTCTTGATGAAATATACGTTTGCCGATTCCGAGGCGTGGGGAACATATCCCTCGATCGTTTCGAGCCGGAATGTCAGTTCTCCGGATGGGCTGGCAATCGGAGGGGGAAACTTAATGACCGGAAGCTGGTTGAATAAGTGGTTTGGCGGTATGGGAGCCGGAGGGAAAAACGTAAGCCACAGTGATGTCAAAATCCCCCAGGCAATGCGGAGGATAAAGTAAAAGATCACAAAAAGGATAAACCAATTGATGGCTTTTCGGGTATGATATGCGGTTTCTGTAAGCGACCCCATAGCGGTTGTTGCGGTAATACTAGTAAGTATACGAAATAGACGGAAGAAACGGTAGGTGGCATGATACAATAGCGGGATATGAAACGGGTACGGACACGGATTGCACCCTCACCGACGGGACTTGATCTTCATATCGGTAATGCTTATACGGCGCTGATCAATTACGTTTTTGCCAAAAAAAACGGCGGGGATTTTATTATCCGTATTGAAGATACGGACAGGACACGGCTGGTTGAGGGCTCCGAGGGGCGGATTCTTTCCTCCCTTTCCTGGCTTGGCATTACCCATGACGAAGGCCCGGATAAAGGTGGGAAATACGGTCCATACAGGCAATCGGAGCGGTTGTCGCTTTATAAAAAATATGCATTGGAATTGGTTGCAAAGCACCACGCATATTATTGCTTCTGTACACCACAACGTTTGGAAACTATGCGCAAAGATCAGGAAGCCCGGCATGAGCCTCCGATGTATGACGGAACGTGTAAACACCTGTCGGATGAGGAAGTGAAAAATAATCTTGCTAAAGGTATGCCCTATGTCATCCGGATGAATGTTCCCGATACCGGCACGACTTCATTTACGGATTGCATCCGTGGGGAAGTGTCATTTGAAAACAAACTGATTGATGATCAGGTGCTTCTTAAATCGGATGGATTTCCGACGTATCATCTTGGTGTAGTTGTGGATGATCATATCATGGAAATTTCCCATATTTTCCGTGGTGAAGAATGGATATCTTCAACACCAAAGCATATTTTGCTGTATTCGTTTTTCGGATGGGAACCTCCGGTTATCGGTCATCTTTCAGTCCTTCGCAATCCCGATAAGAGTAAGCTCAGTAAACGCAAAAATCCCGTCTGGGTGGGTGATTATCGCAGGCAGGGGTTTTTGCCGGAGGCAATCAGGAATTATCTGGGAACGATGGGATGGTCATATCCCGGCGGAAAGGATATTTTTTCCACACAGGAAATGATTGATGCGTTTAATATTGCCGATGTTCAGACGACCGCCCCGGTGTTTGACAGGGAAAAACTCCGGTGGGTGAGCGGTGAATATTTCAGGTCAATGGATGACGCGGCAATACAATCCGGGATCCTTGCATTCTACCCCCAGTATGAAACAAAAAAAGACCTGGTCGCGCAAATAGTCCCTCTTATCCGGGACCGGATGAAGATTCTGTCGGAATTTGAGTCCCTTGCCGGGTTTTTCTTTGCCGCACCAACGGAGTATGAACGAGGGCCCAATGCAGACTATATCCGTTCCATGAAAACTGTTATATCGGCAAGTTCCATGGCGCATGATGAATTGGAACAACAGTTACGCGCCGCGGCAGAAAAAATTCAGGTCAAACCAAAGGATTATTTTATGGATCTGCGTCTTGCCATTACGGGAAAAACCGTCGGCCCGCCCCTTCTTGAATCCATGGCGATTTTAGGGAAAGAGGAATGCGTAAAACGGTTGGAAAAAGCTTGTTCGTAATTCGTACCTTCGTAAATCGTTTCTTCGTGGTTCGTAGTTCGTAGCTTCGTATATACGAAGATGCGATGCTTCGATGCTTCGAAGATACCATCTTCAAAGAAACGAAGATGCGATGCTTCGATGCCTCGAAGATACGATTAGGTGAGGTATTCCATCCAATGCGGGTCGGTTTCCACTGTTAAATCAATGTACACGTGTTTATTCGTTGCGGTTTCCAGTTCTTTGCGTGCCGCCATTCCGATTTCCTTGATCATCACACCGTGGTCTCCGATAATCATTGCCTTATAGCGGTCGTTGGATGTCAGGATGCGTGCGGTTATGGCAAGGGTGCCGTTTTCCCGTTCCGCCAGATCATCCACGACAACGGTCATTTCATAGGGGAGTTCTTTCCTGAGGTTCAGGAATGCTTTTTCGCGGATGATTTCCGATACGAACGTTTTGCTGTCAAGGTTAAGCGCCGGTTGTGCAAGGGTCTGCATATCAATCTGGGGTGTTCCTTCCGGCAGTAGGGCAAAAATTTCATCCAGCAGCAGGTTGATGTTTGCGTGTGTCAGTGCCGATACTTCAACAACGGTTGGGAATTCATCCTGCATGAATTTGTATTGGACGATGTGGGTCGGTTTTTTTATGTCGGTTTTATTAATAACCATGATTTTTGGTGCCTTGGATTTGCGTACTATTCCAAGCGCCCGATTTTCTTCGTAATCGCGTTCCCGGGTATGATCCACAACATATAAGACGACATCCACGTTTTGCGAAAGCGAATCTTCACTGGATGCATTAATGCGCTTCGAAAGCGCGTCGGTGCTTTTTTCATAAATTCCCGGTGTATCCACGAAAATAATCTGTCCGCGTGCATCTTCATAGACCGCCTGGATCGGAAACCGTGTGGTTTGGGGTTTTGGCGATGTAATGGAAACCTTCTGTTTCAGAATGGCATTCAGGAGTGTGGATTTTCCGCTATTCGGGCGGCCGATCATACAGACGACACCTGTTTTCATGAGATGTATTGTACAGTATGAGTGCCGGTATGGAAATCATTGATACCGAGTTGGTGAAATAATATTTTTTTGTCTTGATTTTTATATAAAAAACGCGCACGATAGCAGTGAAAAAGGATTCCTACCGGATTCAACAGGGATGTCGTTAGGTGGAAGGAGCACTATGCAGCAAAAAATTCTTTTACCGATTGCATTTGTCATATCGTTTTTCGTACTGGCGTATGCGGTTTTTATGGTTATACGAAGCCGGTCAATAACCCCGACAATACGAACCGATATGACAACACAGGTAAATCCGGAAACGGAGCAACCGAAAGAGGAAACCGAGGCGGTTGCAGGTGGAATACCGACAGCTGCTCCAACCATGAAAAATGAAATATCCCTTGTCATTACGACTCCGGTAAACGGTATGACGGTTTCCCAACCTTCGGTCACGGTTCAAGGGGCTACGGTACCGTCAGCGGAAGTATATGTAAACGATGTATACGGAACGGCAAATTCAGCAGGAAAGTTTTCCATCACTACTTCGCTTGATGAAGGGGAAAATTCCATCGTTGTTGTGGTAAATGATGCGGATGGCAATACTGCGGAAAAGGAATTAACGGTTACCTATACGGTACCGGAAGAATAACGGTATGTTTTGTTTTATGGATAAAAGGAGGAAGTAACGATATGAAAATACGAATTCTATCATTACTAGTATTGGCGTCGGTTGTGTTCATAACAACCAAAACTGTCCGTGCAGTGGGAACGGATGCCGGGGAAGACCAAACTGTCAGACAGATAATCCGTACGGAAAAACGAGTCGAACAGCAAAGCCAGCATATCGAGAATGTTATGGATGCTAAAGAAACGAGGGTGGTAGAGCGTTTGGAGACGCCGAAAATACAGCCATCCGGAAAACCCATGATGGAAATACGTAATCGGTTGGTCTATTGGAAAACAGTGTCCATCGTAAAAACGGAAGGAACCGTTTTGTCGGCGTTGACGATTACGGTGCAGGATAAGGACGGGAAACAATATACTGTAAAAACCGACGCGAAAACACAGCTTCGCCGGCGGTTTTGGGGGAAAATACAATCCGTTTCCGAGTTTACCCCGGGTGACCGGTTAACGGTAATCGGACAATGGACGGATGATGCAAAAACAACGGTCCTTGCACGGCTTATCAGGAATACCTCTATACAAAAACGGACCGGTGTATTTATCGGTACGGTAGAGTCAAAAACCGATGGGTCACTGGTCGTGGCGACGATAAACCGCGGTACGCTGACGGTTTCCGGTTTTGCATCCGCAAAAATCATTAACCGCGTTGGGAAAACCATACCGGTAGGCGATATTGCGGTTGGCCATAGGATCCGCGTGAGGGGACTGTGGGATATGGCAAATAAAACCCTGACGGATGTAGCCGAGATTAAGGATTTTTCCATTCCGGTTCCGGAGATAAAACCCACAAAGGCAATGCCGACGCGTATCCCGACCGTATCAACCGCTCCGGTTGGCGCATCGGGGGTAACGCAGTAAGGAATCCGCTGGTGATATACTAGACACCAGCCCCTTCCGCCTGCCGGAAGGGGTAATGGTATATCCCGTCATGAAGAAGCGCGTTTTTACTCCAAGACAGTTCCGGTCATATATTTTTTCCTGGTGGAAAAAGAATGCACGGGATTTACCATGGCGGCATACATCGGATCCCTATGCAATCCTCGTATCGGAAGTCATGCTCCAGCAAACACAGGTTTCCCGGGTACTGGAAAAATACGAAGCGTTTCTTGGTAAATATCCGACTGTTTTTGATCTTGCCGATGCACCGACTTCCGGGATTATCCGTGACTGGAAAGGTTTGGGGTATAACCGCCGGGCACTCTATCTTCACAGGGGTGCGCTGATTGTCGTGGAAAAATACAAGGGTATATTTCCCGAATCGGAAGCGGAGCTTCTTTCAATTCCGGGAATCGGCAAATATACCGCACGGGCAATCCTGGTTTTTGCCTTCAGGCATACTGTCGCGATGGTGGATACTAATATCCGAAAAATCATTACGCATTTTTTCTATGACGGCAGGACACAATCGGAATCCGTAATTTGGGAAACGGCCAAACGCCTCGTTCCGAAGGGAAAATCATGGGAATGGCATCAGGCGCTTATGGATTACGGAGCTTTGGAGCTTTGGAAACAGACGGGAAATAATACCGCACGGTCCATAAAACGCACAAGTACGGTTCCCTTCAGACAGACAAACAGATTTTTACGCGGACGTATTCTGGATGCACTCAGGGTTTGCCCCCGGAGTGATTCGGAACTCGTTTCCGAAATGGCACAAATATGCAAAAGGCCGGAATCGGTTGTGAGGGATGCGGTTTCCGCGCTTATCCGTGAAGGGTTATGTGAACAGACTGGAGCGGTTTTATCTTTACCGCAGTGACCGGTTACGAAATGGACGTGACCCGATAGTGCGTTGTTCCCCGTGGTGTCACAACGGATACGGTTGCTCCGTTTTCTTTCCCCAGAAGCGCTTTTCCGATAGGGGAAACATGGGAAATGGTACCGCTTGCCGGGTCGGATTCGTACCCGCCGACAATTTGGTACGTTACTGTTTTTTTGCCGTCATCAAGGGTTACCGTTGAACCGATTTCCACCCGTCCGGTATTGAAATGTTCCACGATTTTGGCATTTTTTATAATCCGTTCAAGGCGTCTCAGGTTTGCATCGATTGAAGATAACCGTGCACGGGCCGCTTTGTAATATCCGTTTTCCGAAAGGTCTCCCATTTCCCGCGCAAGCTTGAGGTTAACAACGGCATCGGGACGATTGTTTTTGTATGATTCGTATTCTGTAACGATTTTGTCATATCCGGTTTTCGTGAAGGGGATTTTCGGAGGCCGTTTATTTAAGATTGGACGGATCATAGGAGTTATGTTGTTTGGGTAATGGACAGGAAGAAAATGGTTCTGTTGAATACATGGGAAATAACGTCAAATGTTTTTGTATAGGTTCCCAGTTCATTCCAGAAAAAATGCTGGTTGCCGAAAAAATGATGGGGCCCCGGTGTTTTGAGTGTTCCATCCTCCGCAACAATATTATTGAGTATCCGCAGTGCATCCCTGATTACCGGGTGGGAATCATATTTGAGTGCGGCAGTGGTAAACTCAAGCGCTTTTCCGGCATCAAACCGCGAAAATTCGTTGCGGCGAAGAAGATGCGGCAAGTAAAAAAGAAACGGGTTTGTCTGGTTATCCACTTTTTCCACGAGTGATTCTATTTGAATGATGGTTTCAAGACGTTTTGCATCCATAGTATTGTGGGGTACCCGGGCATGGTTTTGGTAGTTCCTGTATAATGATACTACATGTCTGATTCCTACATTTGGTACCAAATGCTTATCCGTCCTTCATGGGCACCACCTTCATGGTTATTTGGACCCGTATGGACAGTGTTGTATGTCCTTATTGCATTCTCTTTCGGAACGGTTTTTTATTTGGGAATAAAAAAACGGATTCCGTTTCGTGTCGTTGCCCCATTTATTATCCACATCATCGCAAACCTGATTTTTACGCCGCTTCAATTCGGACTTCGCAATAACGTACTTGCATCAATAGATATATTGTTGATGTTGGAAACGCTTGTCCATTCAATGAAAGCGATCTATCCGTACCGAAGATGGATTGCCTATATACAGATTCCGTACCTTCTCTGGGTTTTGTTTGCAACGGTACTGCAGCTTACGGTAACATATCTGAACAGATAATATGTTTATAAAATTATACGCAATTGCGTTACCGGTATTTTTGGGAATCGACTTTGTGTGGCTTGCATTCATCGCCAAAGCATACTATGCAAAACAATTGGGGTATCTCATGGCAAAAACTCCCAATCTGCTGGCAGCGGGTATTTTTTATCTGTTGTTTATTGCAGGCATTATTTTTTTTGTTATCGAACCGGCAATGGAAAAAAAGTCCTGGATGTATGCGCTGTCGGCAGGGGCATTGTTTGGACTGGTAACCTATGCAACCTATGATCTGACGAATTTGGCCACCATAAAGGATTGGCCGCTGCAGGTTACTATCATAGATCTTCTCTGGGGAACATCATTGTCCGCATCCGTTGCAACACTGACGTTTTGGATTGCTCAGAAATTGGGTATATGAATTTTTATCTTCTGATTGCAGGAATCGTATTTGCCTACATGTGTATGTGGTTTGCGGCATCCGTCAAAGCGGGAAGAAATGATATTGCCGATATTGCCTGGGGACTCGGATTTGTTGTGGTTGCTTGGACATCCGCTTTCATTTCCGGATTTTCATCGATATCACTACTTATCAATATATTGGTTACGGTGTGGGGAGTGCGTCTTGCCTGGCATATCCAAAAAAGAAACAGAAAAAAAGCCGAAGATCCCAGGTATGCCTACATAAAACAACCGGGTTCAAATGTGTATCTGCAGAGTTTTTTGAAGGTGTATATGTTTCAGGGAATATTGCTATATATTATTTCTATTCCTGTCATGGCAATTAACCATATCGGATCCTATCAAATAGGGATGTTGGAAGCTTTTGGTATTGTGGTATGGATTGTCGGATTTTATTTTGAAAGTGTGGGTGACAGTCAGCTTGCGGCTTTTATCCGTCGTCCGGAAAATAAAGGGAAGCTGATGACAACGGGTTTGTGGAAGTATTCCCGTCACCCGAATTATTTTGGGGAAGTGACGCAGTGGTGGGGGATTTTTTTGATTGTTGCATCAATCCCCGGCGGATTACTTACCATTATCGGACCTGTTACCATCACCATTTTGATTTTGTTTGTTTCCGGTATTCCACTTTTGGAAAAAAAGTATGCAGGTAGGCCTGATTTTGAACAATACAAAAAACGCACGAGTATATTCTTTCCGCTTCCTCCAAAAGCATGAATCCGCAAAAAGTTGTCGTGGAAGATTTGATGCAGCACGGGTATATCTATTATAGGACACAGCCACCGGGGAAAAATTTTGATCCACGGTTTACACCGGAACTTACACCTCAGCAGATGCTCTTAATGGGAGTCTTTGGTGGAAAATATATGACGGATTGCAGGGAAGAATTTCCGGATGAGTGGTTTCTGCACGCGAAATTATCACCAAAAAAATCCGATCCGGCGATAAATTATTTTGGTGTTTCTGCAAGTCAGCCGCTTTCGGAGTGGAAACGTAAGGGCTGGATTCATCCCGATGACCCAAGGGGGTGGTTTCAGTGGTACTGCCGTTATTATATGGGTCGGCGTCATCCTGATGACGATCGGCAAATTAAACGCTGGATTGCCATAAGGCGCCATATCAGCCAGATTAAAAATAATTGCATGCCGTATGATGAAAGCTGCAGAAAAAGGCAACGCCAGGCACTTCTCCATTGGGCATACGACAGCAGGAGAATCTGATGATATATGTACAAGGGTGTTATCCGAACATAAGAAGTTCAGGTTTAATAAGAAGTAAAATACCGATGATAGCCATAAGTGTGCCACCGATGAGATGGGAATATCTGGAATATTTGCTTTGAATTCCTACAGCCTCAAGTGTGATCATTGCGGTAAAAAATATGACTAAATCATCAAACATAAAAATAAGGACATAGAACGCAAGGTATAGATAATATTGCCATGTAGGGAGATGGGAAAGGCTTAATATTTGGGTATAAATAGCAGGAAGTCCGGCAGAACAGACAAGCTCAATCATGTTAACGGCAACGGCAAGTATCATCATGCCACCCAATGCAAAAAGAAATTGTTGTTTTTGTGTAATGGTTTTGATCCGTTCGAATACTTTTTGCCGTTTTGAATTTCCCATTACTTTGCATCCGCCTTGTTTATTTACAAAATAGTCACGTATATTATGGATTCCGGCTCCCAGAGCAACCAGACCGATCATAATCCTTACCCACGCGATCATTCCTATAAATAAAAATAGGTTAAGCCATGCTGCAAGAAAGAGAAAATAAACCGCTGCGGATGTAATGATAAATACGCTTCCGAGAATCCACATACGTTTTCTATCCTTCATTCCTAATAAGATGCTGATAAGAAACAATAATGTCCACATGGCACAGGGGTTAAAGCCATCAAGCAGAGCCAAGATAAAAGTTAAGACGGGCAAGGAAAGGCTTTTTGTGGAAATGGTACCCAAAATCGGAATCGTGATGCTATCGGCAATACCGGATGTTTTTTTAATTGTAGTAGCATCGGGTTGTATTTCTTCCCTCGTGTTGGAAATCAAATCATGACATCCGTTTTCCATTGCGCAAATAATTGCATCCTCAATTTCTTTCCCTGTTGTTTCGTCGCTTAAGAAACCGACAATTTCTTTATTTCCGATAAGTGTAAAAGGGACTCCCGGAATCGTAACACCTAATTTCTTCCCGATTTCCGAAAGAAGGGCAGCATTGTCTTTGTTTTGGGTTATTTCATATTCTTTGATTGTAAGAGTTGGATATTTGGTTTGTAATGTTCCAAGAAATTCCTTTTCTTTCGCGCAATGCGGGCATCCTTGACTCCAAAATAAGTGAAGCGTTACATTGCCGGCAAATACCGGAAGGGTAGTGGTAAAAAATATTGCGCAGGTGACAAGTATTTGGAATAGTTTTTTCATTATATTTATCGGTCTTTGTATTTTGTGATCGTATCAATGAGTTGTTTTTTTTCTATTTCTCCACTAAGCCGTTCGAGTTCTTTTTCATTATGATCAAGGAAAATAAAAACGGGGAGCACTCCGTCGGTAATACCGTATTTTTCTACCATTTCTTTTTCTGTATCGAAATCATAATAGCTCGTTGATAGCCATGGGTTCTCTTTTTCGATTTCCTGCCAACGCGGCCGCATAACCAAACAACCATTACACCATACTGCGCCAAATTTCAGTACCTTCATATCGTTGCCTCCTTTGTATTTTTTTGTCTTTTTACTGCAAGTGCGGCAATAGCGGTTGTAATGGGTACAGCCAAAATAAGACCGATACTTCCTACAAGCGTCTGTACAATTTCATCTGCAATGAGTTCGTAATTGATGATTTCGGAAAATGGATGGGGATTGTGTATAAAAAGAAGTAATAGCGGTAATGCAGCACCTGTATATACCAGGACGAGAGTGTTGACCATGGAGGAAATATGGTCCTGCCCGACTTTCATAGCTCGTCTATATAATTGAGTAAATCCAAAATTACTATTCGCCTCTTTTAGTTGGAAGACAATTGCAGATTGGGAGATAGTAATGTCATCCAATACTCCAAGCACACCGATAATAATGCCAGCCAACAATAATCCCTTAATATTTACGCTTCCTTGCATGATATTTTGCAAAAACCCAGCTTCTTCCGATGCAAATCCAGTAAGCTTTGCTTTTTCAACAAATACATAGGAAAGTAGTCCTGTAATCGTCAGTGCAATTAGTGTCCCCGCGATTGCGGATAACGTTTTTCTGTTAATTCCATGAGAAAGAAAAAAGGAAACAGGAATAATGATGAGCGAACCCATAACTGCGATTGTAATTGGATTTCTGCCGGAAAGAATGTTGGGTAATATAAAAAGAAATATGACAAGAAACGATACTGCCATTCCAAGCAAGGATAAAATTCCCCTCCATCGCGCAACTGCTATTGTACATATAAGAAACAGAAGGAATAACTTAAGAAGTGTATTTCTTCGGACAAAATCGGAAATATAAAAAGTTTCTTTCCCATCATTTCCGATAAGATGGCTGATAACAAGTTCGTCTCCTTGTCGATACATCTGTTGGTTTGTTGTTGGGGTGGCTCCGTTTTCTACAGTTATCATGTCGCCTTTAAGCGGCCCGGTGGTAATAAGAATTTCCAGTTTCTGGTAAAGCTTAGATGTTTTGGAGGGTAAAGTTTCTTCCGGTATGCGCAAAATTTTTCCCTCTAGCGTTTCTTCTTTTTGCATCGTCGTTTGTGTGGTTTGTGCACTCACGGGCAAAACATAAGAAATAACCACGACAATTAGTAAAAGAAATTTATAAATTTTATTCATATGTAACGGAATATATTAATCGTGTTCTTCAAACATTTTATCAAAAACAGCATCATTTTCTCGTAAGTATTCGATTAACATCGCCGCATGCTCTTTTTCCTCATCGCGGTTATGGGCTAGGATGTGTTTAAGCTTCTCATCATCACAGGCATGGTAACGTTCTTCATAAACGGTAATGGCATCTAATTCCTCAATGAGTGATTGCCGTGCACGTGCGAGGTTTTTTGATTCATTCGGTTGTTTTTCTGCGTCAGATACTAAATTATAACTCATGGTTTTTCACCTCCTTCTATTCGTATCGCTTTTCCTTCAATGATCGCGCGCGCGATTTTTTTTTGTGCACTGCCCAATATTCGGGCAAAAGTCGGTTGCGATACATTCATTTTTTTCGACGAATGGATTTGATCCAGTTCATCTACTTCATAGAGTTTTAACGCCTCTAATTCATCGGGAAGCACTGTAATTTCTTCCAGCTCCCGAAGTGGTATTCCCCTTGGTTTAAAATATACGACGTTTGGACTAAACCGAATACAACGCGGAACTATTGGGCGTGACATAGATAATTATTTTAGTATATCCGCCTCTTCTTTTTCCACATCTTCCAATTCTTCCTTTAATGCTTGTTTGTAGTCTTTCAATGCTTCCAGTTTTTCTTCTTTTGTTTGGGGTGCATTCCACCCGAAATATCTTCCGAGTCCCCGTCCGAATCCACTCATTCCTCGTCCAAATCTACCCATTCGGTATCCTTGTCCGCAAGGACCCATTCCACGTCCGGTTAACGGGCCTTGTCCGCGTGGACCTGTTTGATCAAATGCTGGCATATTTATTCACCTCCTTTTTTACTTTGTAGTAAATGATTTTCTACAGTCAGAAGTTTGTGTACAAGTTGTTTTTTAATTTTTTGAAGTCTTGATACATATCCTTGCGGGTGTATTATTTCTTTTTCATTGGGATAGACGCAATATTTACACCGTAGTTCATTTGAATTTTGATGAGGACATGCACGATTCATATTATGCATACATATTCATAATACTATGAACACGTCTGGTTATCAAGGGTGGAGAAGTTTAAAGGTAAAGTAGGCTTATGGCCATGATAGCCATACCAAATACAATACCGGAAATTGCAGCATGTCCTTGGCAGTATTCGAAGCAGGATGGGAGTAGTTCATCAAAACTTACATAAACCATAATTCCCGCAACAAAAGCAAAAATATATCCGAGTAATTCGGGCGTAAGATAAGGCTGAAGTAGAATATAAGCCAAAATTGCACCGATTGGTTCTGCAATTCCCGCAAGAAATGCATACCATAAGGCTTTCCGCCTGCTGTGTGTTGCTAGATAGATAGGTGTTGCCACGGCAATTCCTTCCGGAATGTTGTGGATTGCTGTTGCCCATGCAATAAAAAATCCAAAGGTATTATTACCAAGAGAACTTAAAAAACGGCAATACCTTCTGGAAAATTATGGATTGCAATAGTGATAGCAATAAACACACCGCTTGTCATAAGTTTGTTGTATGGTGTTCCGTTTTTTATGCTTTTTTTCATCATGTGGTTTGGCAGGATGATATCAATAATTCCGATGAAAAAAATTCCCAGAAAGAACATGATATTGGCAGGAAGAACGCTTACTGCTTTTACGGATTCCGGTACGAGTTCAATAAATGAAATATAGATCATTGCACCAGCGGATATTCCAAGAAAAAAACTGATGTAGTTAATTTTCAGTTTTTTTGCAAAAAGAAAAAGTACACCGCCAATGACGGTGGAAATTCCTGCAAAAAACGACAATGCAAGTGGAAGTCCTATGGAATATATAGTGGGAGACATTTATGTTGTAAGTAATAATTTCTGTATTGAAAAAGTATGGCAATCGTTTAAGTATTCTTAAATATTATCTTCGATTTTAGTTAAACGTAATGAATACCTTTGTGGTACCATAACAAATTTTGAATGGTTTTTCAACAGAATTTTTACTCCAATTGTGTTGCGGTTTTGTGTTTGACTTCCCTTGAATACATATAGGTATTGCGCCATGTGCAATACATGGCTGTTATGAAGTATGTATGGTTTTAATAATCTCATTTAATAATTCCGGAAATTCTGATTGTTTCCATCCATTAAACATAAAATGACCGTATGCGTGGAATTCCCGATAGATAAGCGGGTGGATTGTATTTCGAAGAATATCCACGGTTTTTTGTATGCTTTCCTGGTCATTATCGGAATTGAAAATCGTAATTCCCGCAGTTCTTTTTGCCAATTCGGGATCAATCTCGAAACCGTCAAAAAAGTCTTTTGTATGCTCACGGTCCGGATCAAGCCATGGGGCAATCAGATATACCCGATTGATCCGGAGATTTGGGTGGATACAAAGATATTTAATGAAATATCCCGCGCCGGTACTGTGTCCGATCAGGATAGTTTTCACTCCGATTTCAAATCGCTCCACCTCTTTTGTCCAAACAGCCCAATTCCGATCATATGCAAGAGGAACCTCGGGGGTAGAGGTCGGAATACCTGCCTGAATCAATTTTCCCTGGAGCCAGGGGATCCAATAGGAATTACTTGGGCTTGGGTGTTTTGGATTGAAGTATTCTTCTTTTGATGGTCCGCCATGAAGGATGATTGCGTTGTTCATATAGTCACTCAGGATAGTATACTTTATTTTAAAAAATATGATTCTTTAATCCATCCGATACATTCATCATCGATTTCTTTTTCGTTAGTAATAAAAAAACAATTTTTAAACCTTGTACGTGATAGAGGAACTGATGCGTTTAGTTTTGGAGTGTCTACGATTCGATTGAGCGCTATCCGTATTTCTATCCCGTCTGATTTTGGAAGCACAGCTAAAAAATTATAGGTCCCGAATAGATGAATACAGCATGGAAGGGGAATGATTTTGCATGTGCCGATATATTTTTCTATGTGTTGGAGTAAATAATCAAACAGTATTTTTGCTTTGTTTTTGTTTACGAAATGGGATTCGAGGGTAACTTTCTTGCAGCTGTGGGGTTGCTTGGTTTTTTCAAATATTCTGCTGCAGTTTGGACATGTCCATATATTTTGTACTTCTTACGATTTTATAAGCACTCCCGCTTTAATACATTAAACGTTCTTATTATTTATTATTCCTTTGAGAACAAAATTTAGACTTTTTTTATCAAATCCCTAATTCTTGATTTATATCCAACTTTTTCATACAACATATTAGCTGGGGTGTTTGGTTCAAAGACTTCAATTCGGACTGTATCACAATTATTATCCTTAAAATATTGCTCCATCATTCGTATTAAAACCGTACCGATTCCCCTATGCCGGAAAGTTGTATCAACATACAATTCCGTAATTCTGCCAGTCACCGAAGGTATAACTTCCAATTTTTCTTCATCAGTTTGATGAATAATAATTCCGACTGCAAAACCAATAATTTTGTTATTGTGCAATACTACAATAAATTTTCCGTTCTCTTTCAGGATATCCTTCAGAGTTTTAGCTAGCTGACTTTCACCATAACCGGACATTCGTCTAAGTCTATTTAATGGGTCAATAGATAGTAAATAATCCTGAAAGTCATTCATTAAGCTGATAAGCTTTTCATTATCCTGCACAATATAATCTCTATAAGTGTACTTATTCATAATACGAATTATAAAACTTACTTAGTTTGGCTGTCTAAAAAACAAAGATAATATAGAATAATAGAATCTCTTTTATTAATGGTAAAAAGTGTTTTTTGATAATCGCTATTTTTAATATGTATTAAGATTTTGAAATGTTATTTCCTAAACATGGATTCCAAACGGATTTGATATTGTTCGGAGTAGACTAAATGGAATTCGTCATTATTCCTAATGAACTTAGCTGTTTTCGTACCTTTCAGGATATGCTGTTTTTCACGCTCATGAAGATTATTTGTCTGACCGATGTAAAGTTGATTTAAGGTATTCCGGAGAATATAGACCCAAAAAGACATATAGGATTATCCTTCAATTCGCTATCGCTCGCTCAGGACTTTCGCCTCAACACGCAAAAGCTCTTAATTTGCGTGTAACACTATTCTCAAATATTCTGCTCTTACCACTTCGTGCGGAAAATCTTCTTTCTAATATTGACGATAAAGGTATCTCACTCGACGGATCAAACCCAAAAATAATACAACTATGAGATTGGGGAACCCTAATCATTTTAGCGCTGTAATTAATTCTCTGGATTACATAAAAACATATAATTCGCTTATTGATCTTACAGTCAGAACTGTCGTAAGCAGAATGAATTAAAATGATATAGAGAATATTTGAGGTTTGTTATCTGCTCAGAAAATTTAGTGTGATAGGTGGAAACTTTATCAATTTGCACCCTTTAGCTATGGTCAAATAAATAAACAGGAGTATATTTTGAGGCTTTTAACGCAATTGCGGATACAGTGAAACGAATGTTTTCACATCTAATAATAGAATCATATGGTAATGAAATAGGAATTAACAGATATATTTTCGTGGGTTCTCAAGGGGATATATACGGAGTTGATACTATTGGTCACTATAAAGATGTGGGTAATATTTTAAAAACCAAAGAAAGTGAAATTTTGAGTAACATCAGTCGCTTATTTTCTTCTCAACGAAACGAGCCTTACGGAAGATTTCTTGTCCGATGATTTACATGGATATCCGGTCATTATGTAGAGAAATTACATCTACAATCTCTGGAAAATTTTCAATTTTGACCGAATAATCTGGCTTCACATCAATTTTGTTATTCATTGACAGAGGATTCATTATCCATATGGTATGCATACCCACGCGACTTGCTCCAAAAATGTCATCTCGTAGATTATCACCTATCATGAAGGAAACATCTGCTGTTGCTCCAACCTCTTGTAACATTCTACGGTAAAATTCTTCAGAAGGTTTTCGATATCCAATTCCTGATGTGAATATGAAATGAGAAAAATACTTTGACAATCCCGTCTCATCCAATTCTATTTTTGTAATAGATTCATGCGCCAAACTTGCGGTAGAGAGAGTATAACTTTTGGAAAGTTTCTCAAGTGTAACTTTAACTCCCGGATACACACGGCAAAAATCGCAGCTTATTTTACGAAAAGACCAGAGAAGCGATTTAGCTTCGGAAGAAGAAATTGTCATCCCATAATGGGTTTTCATTACGGAGTAAATATTTTCAATCCAATCGTGATGGTAGAGCAATTTATCGCGATCTTGATAGAATAGAGACTCTGCTTGATCAAAATATAATTTGAATTTACGAGCCTCATCCAGGTTGACATTCTTTTTAATAAGATAGTCTTCAAATACTTTCCAAGCTGTATCGATATTTTTCTGTTCTATGTCCACATCAAGTAGCGTCTGATATATATCAAAAAAAAGATACTTTATCATAAAACTACTTTTTGAAATAATCTGATAACCTGTCAATTCCCTCTTTATAACGAATGTTCGTAAAAGAAATTCGCAAACCTTTCGGAACTCCAAAATCCGATCCCGGAACAACTGCAACTCCTGTCTTTAATAGGATATCTCTTGCTAAATCCAGAGTTGTTTTGAACTTTTTTCGCTTCATAAAATCTTCACACATGATGACTAAATAAAACCCTCCATTTGCTTTTATAACCTCAATTTCTCTATTGTCTTTCATTTTTTTAACAGTATATTTATTTCTATCAGCATAGATTTCTTTTAATTTATCCACTTCCTCAAGATGATTAAGTGCTTCAGCCGCCGCAAATTGTGCTGAAGGATTTGCCGTCAATAAAGTATGTTGGAGAAGAACTCTAAATGGTTCAATAAGATGATCGGGAAGGATAAAGAATCCAACACGTGCAGTATACATTCGAAAACCTTTAGAAAATGCGTTGCTTACAATAATATTATCCTTCTTATTTGCAATATCCAATATGCTGGGAACCCTACCATGAAATCCTACATTTCTGTATATTTCATCACTCAGAATATATGCATTATTGTTTACTATTTTTACAATTTCCTGATATTCTTTTTTTGAAATTATATTCCCATAAGGATTTCCAGGGCTCGCAACAACGACCAATTTTGTTTTGTTTGGATTAAATTTGGATTTAAAATCGTTCATATCAATTGTTAGTGTTTTCGGATTAACTGAATAAAATCGGATTTTCGCAGGAGTGAGGAGGGCGCTAACGTGGTAAACAGAATAATATGGGTGAGGCAAAAGCACCTCATCACCTTCTTCCAGCAAAAATCTAAATAAATCCTTGAATAAAGGACTCGTGCCTGTATTGATAATGATGTTTTTTGCTTTTGTAGGATTTCCCATTGCTGTGTACCATTCTGCAAGTTTCTCTCTTAACACTGGTAATCCTTGAGGGTAGACTAAATTACGTTTTTCTGAATCCCTTATGGCATCAATATAGGCTTCGATAATGGCTGGATGTAGCGTTTCTTGAGACTTTCCGAGTGTGAGTTTGATAATATCTTTTCCCTGTTTGCTCAATTTATCTGCTAATTCGTCGAGAACAAACATTAGAAATTCAAGTTTTTCGAATCTGAATTTTTTGATGAGTGCTGGCATACGGTTCCTGAACTATAACATTAAAACATTATAAAATCAAATTTAATAATCGTTATTTAGATTGATTTGCCAATCTGTAGTATAATGCCAACATGTGGGAAGACTCTCTTATTATAGGCTATAATAACGAAAACTCCTCTTCTTTGGTTGCGTCCAGAATTAAAGAAATTTCGAAAAATTATAATATTCTTTTTGCCAACTTCCATAATTCCATCGTAGGGGTAGGCGGTGTCGGAACGGTAACCCGAACAACTCAAAAATTGATTCCTGAATTACATATGGTCTGTTATGACCCGCTACTAAAACATGACGCCGTTTATGGAAAGTCCAAAATCCACCCAGTTCAGTTGAATATTAAAACACTCAACAATTTCCAGATAAAATATGCCAAACAATATCTATGGCCTCTACTTCACGATTTGCCTCCACATCTTACAGAAAAACAAACAATTGCTACCAGAGATAGTTATATTACAGCTTCTCAACAATTTGCCAACAAAATATTTCGGGTCGCTGTAGAAAACAAAAAGCCCTGGATCTATTGGATAAATGATTATTCTCTAGCAGGAACAATCGGAGCTCTGCGCACTCTGAAACCGGAGGCTAAAATATGCTTTTCCCTCAGAAGCCCGTTTGGCTATCATGATTATCCGAAATTCTTCACTAAAGATGCAGAGATGCTTATAAAAAGTATTATTCAGGCAGATTTTATTTCATTTCATCGGACACGAGATGTTATTAATTTTCTCAGGCTCGCTGAACATGTATCAGTAAAATCGAAAGACATAAAGGTTATCTGGAAAAATCACACTATACGATATAAAGACCATACAGCTATCCCCCGAGTCGTACCTCTGGGAAACGACCCCAGTTACAGACAATGGTTGGCTAGAACAAAAAAGGCAAAACAAACAAAAGATAAGTTTATCCACCTCGCACAAGGCAAGAAAATTATTACGAGTATCAGCAGATTTGAAATTCATAAAGGAATAAAAGAGGAGCTGGATGCAATAGAACAATTACTAAAATTTTTTCCGAATATACATGAAAAGTTTGTTTTTGTTCGAGTTGCATACTTGGCTAAAGAATATTTGGCTATACCTGCATATGCTCGGCTTTATTCTTTTGTTAAAAAACGTGTAACAAATTTAAATCGCACTTATGGCAACAAAAATTGGAAACCCATAATTGCGATGCTTGGCAGAAAATTTACAGACTATGAAGTCACGGGTTTACTCCGTTCCGCGGACGTGCTTCTTATTATGAGCCTCGCTGATGGATTTAACCATAGTTCAGTTGAAGGTGTTCTTAGTAAGCTAACTGAGGATAATCCGATGCTTCTTTTATCCTCAGATGTAGGCTCAAGTGATTACTTAGGAAATACTCAAATAAAAATTCAACCGTATGATAAAATTGATACCGCAATTAAATTGCATGCAGCACTCGTGAATGACGAAGCTCAAACCCGAAAAGTTCAGGCAGAATTAAAAAACCACGCTTTGCGTTTAACTATAAAAGGATGGACTCTAAGCATCCTTGATGCCGTAATCAATATAAACAACGTTCCGATATGGAATAATTAGTTTTTGAACATATGATACCGTCACTGATTCCGCTCTTTAAGCCCTGCCGTTCACGGCAGGGTGGAAGAAGCCCGA
>CAZVTJ010000007.1:0-25977 GCA_964630015.1 uncultured Gammaproteobacteria bacterium
ATACTGGATGGGAAGAGGAAGTATAATAGGATGTCAGTATGAACATCGGTATAGATGGAGGAGCGCTATTTCCCGAAGACAAACGCTTACAGGTTGGAGTGCACCGGGTTACGATGGATCTTGTGAAGGCGATATCCGAAAATATAACGGTTTCTTCCGTCCGGGTGTATGGATTCCGGCAAGGGAGCAGTAACGCATTACCGCCAAAAGCACATTGGGTACAAATTTGGCCATCACATGGGTATCTGCAGATTGGTATTCCTATCCAAACACTGCTTCATCCGGTAGATTGTTTTATTGGGGCATCACAGGCTGTACCACGGTATTTACATACCCCAACACTTGGGTGTGTGTATGACGTATCATTTTTGAAAAATCCATCCGCATATCCCGACTCATACCGAACTCTTGTTTCCCAAACGGAATATCTTGTCCATGCATCCGGCCATATCCTTACCATTTCCCAGGCAACAAAAAACGATATTAGTTGTGAGTATTCCATCGATCCGGAGAAAATTACCGTTGCATATCCGCCAGTACCCGTGCCCAAACAGGAAACACCGGTGTTTGCCAAGCGGGATAAAATTCTCTATGTTGGCGCACTTAAACCGGGAAAAGAAATACCCGTTTTGCTTGAGGCATACAGCCGGTATAGGAAAAATAGTAAAAATCCGCTCCCGTTGTATCTTGTCGGAGGGGATTATTGGTATGATCCGCGCATTGACGAAACAATCGCGAACTATTCCCTTCAAAAGTGTGTCGTAAAAACGGGATTCGTGTCGGATGAAAAACTCCATTCTTTATATAGGGAAGCCCGCGTTTTTGTAAGCGTTTCCCCATACGAAGGATTTTGCCTTCCGGCAGCAGAGGCACAGGTTCACAAAACGCCCGTGGTTAGCGTACAAGCCGGGGCGATGCCGGAAACTGTCGGAGACGGTGGAATACTTGTTAACCCCGGGGATACTCAGTCGTTGGCAGATGAGCTGTATCGGATGACAACGGATCAAAACGTCTGGAACACGTTTTCCCAAAAGGCATATGTGCACGGTCAACAATTTTCGTTTATCACGTGGTCAAATAATGTTTCTGAGGCACTTCAACACGCAATAGATAACAAATAACGCAGGTTTTTCAGGTATGAACATCCATTCATCCATTAACAAAATATCTTCAATCCATAACGGCACCGGATTATGTATCCTGTTTGCCATCGCCCTTTGGCTCTACGGAATCAATGATCCCTACATTGGCTCATACAACGCAAACAACAATTATCTTACTCTGGCCGCAAAAAATTATCTCCGGTTCGGGGTGGATACGTTATCTACGCTTCCTACGTATTTTGCCGGGTATCCACTTCCTTCCAAGCCGGAATTTTACTTACACCATCCCTATTTCTTTTTTCTTGTCAATACGATTGCATTTTATATATTTGGATTTTCCAACTGGGTTGTGCACGTATTCCCATTTCTGTTTTCGCTTGGAACTGTTGCCGTAACATATTTTTTGGTCCGCCGGGTGTTTGGGGTACGCATTGGGGCATTATTTGCCTGTATATCGATGTGTTTGCCTGCATCGGCTATATTTTGGAAATTCATGATGTTTGAACAATCGTCGCTGTTTTTTGTTATGACAACGATCTATACATATATCCGTTACAGGGAAACCGGAAAGAACCGGTATTTGTGGTACGGTGGGGTCACTTCGTTTCTTGCCGCTTCGTTTGACTGGTATGGAGTGTATGCAGTGTTTGCATTTGTCGTAGCTCTGTTGTGGAATAAGAAAACCCGAACAAAGCGGTTTTTCCTGGTATATATATTTAGCGTATCCATCGCACTATTTGGATTTTTGGCAATCATCTTTTTTGTGAAGGGAAATTTTGCCGATATTTGGAATGCCGTATCGGTACGGGCGGTTTCCAACGAATTATTTGCACTTCCATGGTGGCCAGTGCGATATGCAATCCTCTTGGGAATACGAAGCATCGTTTATTTTAGTCCGTTGGTACTACTTCCCATATTGAAGAGATCTAAACTTCCTGGTTTATCCCAGAGTGTGTTTTCCGATGAACGGACACTTATCTATATACTGTTTGGCAGTATCGGGATATTGAATTGTATTGTCTTACCGACTGCGACATGGGGACATAGTTACTTTTTATATCCGTTCATACCGTATGTTGCCCTTGTCTTGGCAGTATCGATTTCCCGCTACAGGGTAAAAATACAGATGATGTGTATTGTCGCTCTTGTGCTCTGGTCTGCACTGGTCCAAAAGGTAAAGTACGAACAGATAAACAAATTGTATTGGAAATTCGATGCCGCAAAAACCGTTGCAGCGCGTATCCGGCCGTATGAGCCGGTAGGAACCGTTGATTTTCCAGGAGACGTGTTCGAGCAATATTTCCTGCATCCGTCGGTTCCGATGGAACTACCCGATGTGGGACTCTGGATACAGGGGAAAACACATAGGGAAGTACATACTGTTGTCGTATCCTGTTATGGTACCTGTCCGGGTGACCGGAATGATGTGATAAACCGTTATAAGAAATCGGGTATACCGTTTTATACACTTGGATCCGGGAACAGGGCGTTTTGGGTATTTTCCAAACAGGATTCCAAACAGTATACGATTCCCGACGAGCAGAAGGATTCAGGCGGAAATGTACAAATAGACAGCGGCATATGGTATATACGGATGTACAGAGTCGTCAGGAATATTCTGGGAGTTGTCCAAATATGAAAATTGCCATTGTCCGGGGAAAATTCCTCAACCAATATGAAATGCAATCGTTTGCGCCACTTACGGACAGGTGCGACATCACGGCATTTGGCTCACTGACACCGTTTCATGATGCGTTTCCGTTTCCCGTTGTGAAGCTTCCTTCCCCAATGGATATTGCGGATTTCCCTTATAAAATGCCTATCCTTAACAGGATATTTACGGACGCACATTTTCTAATCGGACTGGAGAACCATTTACGGGGTTTTGATATCGTCCATACCGCGGAATCCTATTACCGCTATACCCAGCAGTCACTGGATGCAAAAAAGCGCGGATACGTAAAAAAAGTCATTGCGACGGTATTGGAAAATATTCCGTTTAACAATGAGGGTATATGGGGAAGAAAGGCGTATAAGAAGCGCTTCCGTCACGATATTGACCATGTCATAGCTCTAACGCAAAAAACAAAAAAAGCGCAGGTTCTTGAGGGTATGGATGAGAAAAAAATAACCGTGATCGGCCATGGAATCGATACAGACCGGTTTTCCCCGGATCCGGATCACTGGAAACGACTCGGAACAAAAAAGCCAACTGTTCATGTCCTGTTTAGCGGGCGACTGGAGAAGTATAAAGGGGTATTTACCATTCTTTGTGCGGCTAAAGCGCTCTCGGGGAATGGTGCCAAACAGCAATATATTTTTACGTTTGTCGGAAACGGAACGGAAAAATCGGCAATGCTTTCCCGTATCCGTGAATGGAACCTGCATGATATTGTTTCAATCCGGAGCGTTTCGTATGACGACATGCCGGGTGTTTACAAAACGGCGGATATTTTCGTTGCGCCCAGCATTTCTACGCCGACGTATGAAGAACAATACTGTACGGTGCTTTTGGAGGCGCAGGCCATGGGGTTGCCGATTATTACGACGCGATCAGGCGGGATTCCCGAGAATGTCGGTGATACGGCACTGTTTATTCCGGAAGATGATGAAACGGCACTGGCAAAATACCTGACTACGCTGGCAAGTTCGCCATTTCTGCGGGTCCAGCAGGGTAAAAAAGCGTTACGGCGGGCACAAACAATCCATGATGCCAAAAAGATTGCTTCACGAATTTACTCCGTCTACGAAAAAGTTCTTGTCGGATAACCGCATAAATTCCTAAGGATTAATCAGAAGAAAACGGACAATGGAGAGCATGTTGAGAAGTGCAAAAGATACGATGATCATCGTAATGATAAACGTGCCATTCCATAATTTCTGAAGCGACTCGTAAAGACCGGAGAGTCCAAAGGACAAAAAGGGGAGTGTGGAGACAAACATCCGTCCGGAATATGATGCGCCCTGGCTCCAGGTTGACCATGATGAAACGATGAAAAGTTGGATCAGGAACACAAGAATACTTCCGGTTTTGATCATTTTTGTGGTACTTCTTCCGGTAAACAATCCGACAAGAGATATTGCGACGATCGGCGTTACGGTAAATATTCCGTATGTAGGGGAAAACAACACATCCAACGGGTGAAATCCGCTGCTGAAAAATCCTTCCCGTCCCGATTGGAAATATCCACTGATCGTCAGTGATCCGAAAATCCGATAGGTTAGTGCAGATTGAAGGATGAGTGCACAACATATGGGTATAAGAAGTATTGCATAGTATTTAATGTTCTGTTTTCGTATGAATGCGGGAACACTACAAACAAGATCCTGCGGGCGCACAAGATACAGGAGACCGGCAAATATTCCCACAGGCAGGGGTGCGCGTTGATATGAGAGTACGGCAAGTAGTACTGATGCAAGGAAAAAGGAATATGGGTGGGAATTAACGGTATCGACTGCTCCGTAAAAAAAGAGATTGGTGCATAGTGCAATCGAAACGGTCGTATACACTGCAATTTTTTCTCCATATATTTTCCTGTTTGCCATCCAAAGAAAGAATAATCCTGAAACTGCGGTTAATGATCCAAAGATTGAAATACAAAATTGCACAAATAACGGGTATATTTTATATCCAATAATGAAATATTGAAGAAACGTATAGAGCGGAAAAAGAAGTATTGAAAATCCAATCGGATATTTTTGAGCAGGAACATTGTTCACGGTTTTCGGTTCAAGAACGGAAAACATCCGGAATTGGTTTGTCATATCCAGATCGTGGTCACGCACAATGGAATCAAGCATGGAGACGTAATATCTTCCGTCGCCGTAAACGCTTTTTCCGACAACCACGGTATGCAGGATAGATACGGAGCAAAAGAGAGCCGTAAGCATGATAAAAATAAAATCGGGCGTAAACAGTCGGTTTTTCATTGCTTCCCCTATGATACAATATTCCTATTGCAATGCTCTCTGTCTGTATTTTAACGAAAAATAGTGAAAACGATTTGCCGCGCGCACTCGCATCGGTTGCTTCTTTGGCGGATGAAACCATTGTCATTGATGATTTTTCCGGCGATGGAACCATCCGGATTGCCAAGAAATCCGGAGCACGGGTATATCAGCGGCATTTGAACAGTGATTTTGCCAGCCAACGGAATTTCGCACTCCAAAAAGCAAAAGGTGATTGGATCCTTTTTATAGACAGCGATGAAGAAGTAACACCCGAACTAAAGGTGGAAATCCGGACATATCTGGATAATCCGAAAATTATGGGGATTAGGATCCAACGGAAAGACTTTTTTTTGGGGAAACTGCTCCGGTATGGGGAAACGGGAACCATACGGTTTTTGCGTCTTGCAAGAAGAAACAGCGGATTATGGGAGCGCAGTGTTCACGAAGTCTGGAACGTGAAGGGAATAGTTATCCAAACAAAGTCATGGATGAACCATTATCCGCACAAAACGATACGGGAATTCCTTGACGATATCAATACCTATTCCACGCTCCAGGCAGATATATTTGTATCTGAGGGAAAAACCGTATCACTGTGGCATATGATTGCGTATCCAGTAGGGAAATTCTTGATGAATTTTTATTGGAAATTGGGGTTTTTGGACGGACACCAGGGCATGATTATGGCACTCTGTATGAGTTACCACTCATTCCTCACACGAGCAAAACTATGGGAAAAATCAGCACGGTAATTGATGCTCTAGCTATTGGATGTTTGGGCATATCGTTTTTGTTGGGACACATTATCCGGATTACTCCGTTTCCCGGCATTACGGTTGCACCCCACGATATCGTGCTTGCCGTATGGGTTATTGCCCTTGTCCTTATCGGAAAAAATAAACCCACAGGATCACTTATTCCTTCCGCCGTTTTGCTTACAGGAGCATTATTGCTTTCCCTTATTGCATCGTTAGGACGGTTTTCGTTTCCCGAATATATCGTCGGAATGATGTATTTGCTCCGGATAGGTTTGTATTTTCTTGTCTATGCACTTTGCAAAAACCGGCAGATACAATTGTTAACCCGGATGCTTTATTTTGCAGGGCTTGCGGTATGCGTTTTGGGGCTTATCCAATATATTTTCTATTGGGATTTGCGCAATTTGTCCTATCTGGGTTGGGATCCGCATTACCGGCGTTTATTTTCCACCATACTTGATCCTAATATTGCCGGGTTGGTCATTGTTTTTACGCTTTCGCAATCCGTGATGCGGTTTATCGGATCCAGAAAAATATCGGATACATTGTGGGTTGCACTGTGCAGTATTGCCCTTCTTCTTACGTATTCCCGAAGCAGTCTGCTTGCGGCATTTGTGGCATGCGTCATTGTTTTAATCGTCCAAAAAAAATATAGGTTACTTGTTGCTGCGGTCGTGGGGTTTTGCATTATCGCCGCGATTTTGGTGAGTCCAAACCAATCATATTCGATTTTGAGGGTTGATACGGCACTTGCCCGACTGGGGAACTGGAGGGAGGGCTGGGGAATCTGGAGCCGATCCCCGGTTTTTGGGGTAGGGTTTAATATGCTCAGAAGCATCCGCGAACCGGGATTTATCCAAACCGATCCTGCGGCCGTTTCCCATGCCGGCGGCGGAATCGATAATTGGGTATTGTTACTTGGAGCAACAGCGGGAATTCCTGGGGTATTTGCGGGTTTCTATTTCTTTTGGAAGATAGTAAGGATTGCCATTGCCGAAAAAAAACACCTTTTTGTGCTGTTTTCCCTGTGTGCCGTATTAATCCACGGTATGTTTGTCAACACGATTTTTTATCCGTGGACGTTCCTTTGGCTTCTTGTTCTTGTGAAGCAGGCTGAATACAAACAGCGGCTTATTTGTGATACGAAACCTTCCGTTCGATGACAGTCGTGTTACCATACGGATCGGAGGCCGTAATTTTAAGTGTCGTATCCCCTTCGGAAAGCGGATAGAGATAGGAAAATGAACCGTCGGACTTCACGATAACCCAACGGTCATTGATGGAAACGGTATTTGTTTCATTTGTTTTTCCCGTAATGGCAAGCTTATTGTTATCTCCGTTTAGCGTATATCCGTCTTCAGGTGTAGTGATTTCAAGATCCGGCATTGTTTTTTTGACCGTTACCGTGACGGGATCCGACAATGAACTTTTGTTTTTTGAATCGGTTTGTTGAACTTGGATGGCATTTGCCCCTTCGGACAAAAATACTTTTTTGAATATGAACGTTCCGTCTTCCGATGCAACGGTTGATGACTTTTTCTGGTCGTTAATGAAAAGGGTAACGGTTAATTTGGAATTTGCGGTTCCGGAAATAGCCATGATAGCACTGTTTGTCGATTCGGTGAGCGGATTGAGTTCCGGAGGAAACAGCAGTTCCGGCGCCTGGGTTACCACCGGTGATTTTCCGCGTATTTTTTCCGCGGTAAGGCTGAAATTTTCCAAGAATTTTAATCCGAAAAGAACCCCGCCAACACTAATTGTCGTGATACCGACCAGTCCGAAAAACAATAACCGTTTAGCTTTCCGTTCTTCCATCCGTGTAAGACGTGATTGTTGCATATGACAATAATACTCCCCTGGAGCCTCTTGTCAGAATCGGACTGACATCTACGGTTTACGATACCGCTGCTCTGCCGTTGAGCTAAAGAGGCATGTTGAGCGGCGGAGGGGACTTGAACCCCCGACCTTCTGCTTGGGAAGCAGACATTCTACCACTGAACTACCGCCGCGACAGACAGTACAGTGTATTATATCGTGTTGGGAGTTACGGGCAAGACCAGAGTTGGGTCGCTGTTCAGGGGTTGAAGACGCAGAACCGTTCCCACATCTATCACGTTGGGATCGGGAAGATTATTTCCTTTTGCAATACCGGTATACACATACGGATTGTTGTATTCCTTCATCGCTATATACCACAGCGTATCACCGGACTGTACGGCATAGGTAGCATGCTTGGGCGTTACTATTTCCGTTGCTGTTGCCGTGATTTGCCCGACTTCAATCGGATCGGCAGGTGGCAGGATCAGTTTTTGTCCGACAGTGATTGCATCCGGGTTTACAAGCGAATTTGCATTCCGGATGGTTACCCAGTTATATCCGCTTTTATACTGGCGCTCTGCAATAGTCCAGAGGGAATCGCCCTGGGCAACAGTATAGGTAACCGGCAGAGTATTTGAACTGACAATCTGCTGATTTTCCTGTTTTTGACCAAGTGAGCTGCGGGTTGCATTTATGAGAGCAACGGAAAGAATGATAATTGCCCCGAATCCCAATATAACGGAAATGATAGCATCGGGTGAATCAAAACGTTGCTGGATTTTTTCCCACATAATCCTCCTTTACCGGAGCGTATTTTTACTGTGGGCAGAAGCAGTGCTGATTTCGGGCGGTCGCGACGGGATTCGAACCCGTGGTCTCATCCGTGACAGGGATGCGTGTTAGGCCAGGCTACACCACGCGACCACTACAACTCCGTATAGTACCAAAAGTATGCGGTAGCGGTCAACGAAATATTGTGCTAGTATAATTCTGTACGAATTCCGTTTGAAAGGAGAGTAATCGTATGATGTGGATACCACTAGGCATTCTTCTTTTGATAGTTGTGTATATCTGGTCTTTGTATAACGGGCTTATTACAGCCTCAACACAGGTTTCCGAAGCGTGGAGCCAGATCGATGTGCAGCTTAAGCGCCGGATGGACCTTATCCCCAATATCGTCGAATCGGTAAAAGGATATGCAAAGCACGAAAAATCGATTTTCGAAAACGTCACGAAAGCCCGAAGCGCACTGATGTCCGCAAAAACACCGGATGAATCGGCTAAAGCAAACGATATGCTTTCGGGAGCTCTTAAAAATCTGTTTGCCGTTGCCGAAAACTATCCACAACTGAAGGCGAATGAAAACTTTGCCCAACTGCAGAAAGAACTTTCCGATACGGAAGATAAGGTTGCCTATTCCCGGCAATTCTATAATTCCATCGTGAAGGACTTCAATGTGAAGGTAAAGGTTTTTCCGAATGCGATGATCGCATCGGTATTCGGGTTTAAGGAAAAACCGTTTTTTGAAGTCGCCGAGGCAGAAAGACAAGCCGTTAAAGTTCAATTTTAACCTTAATGACAATCTATTCGCATATACGGGCAAATATTGTCCGATCATATAGTGTGTTTGGCGTTTTTATTGGGTTTGTTGTCGCGCTTGCCTATATTCTTTCCCAGGCGAACGGATATGGCTCGTCATTCGTTGTTCCCGCGTTACTTTTATCGATTCTTTCCAGCGTCGGAAGTTTTTATTTCGGTGACAAAATCATCCTTTCCATGAGTGGTGCGCGTCCTGCCACACGGAATGAACATTTTGATTTCTATACGGTTTGCGAAAACCTATCGCTTGCCGCAGGTATTCCGATGCCCAAACTCTATGTGATCGACGATCCGGCAATGAATGCCTTTGCGACAGGCCGTGATCCTCAGCATGCCGTCGTATGTGCAACGACCGGCCTCCTGGAACGGATGGATAGAAGGGAAATCGAAGGGGTTGTCGCACATGAATTGTCGCACGTAAAAAATTATGACATCCGACTTATGCTGCTTGTGGGCGTATTGGCAGGAACGGTTGTGTATATTTCCGATTTTTTCCTCCGGACACTCTGGTGGGGAAACGGAAATTCGCGGGATGATCGGGATTCTCGGGATTCCAGAGGTATTTTTTTTCTGGTCGGACTGGTACTTGCGTTCCTTTCGCCATTTCTGGCAACACTTATGAAACTCGCACTTTCCCGCAACAGGGAATATTTGGCTGATGCATCCGGCGCCCTTCTGACACGGTATCCCGAAGGGTTAGCACGGGCACTTGAAAAAATTTCCAAAGACCCCCATATGCTGGAGCAGGCGTCCAATGCAACAGCGCATCTCTACATCGAAAACCCGTTCAGCGGGAAAAAAGCTCATGCCGTTTTTTCGTCACTGTTTGATACGCATCCGCCTGTTACCGAACGAATAAAGCGGCTTCGCTCCATGTAACCATGAAGTATATTCTTGCCTCTATCACGTCTCTGGTGAGCCTCTGGATAATCCGTCTGGTAAAAGGTGGAGCCGGTGCTACCTGGCCCGGGGAACTTGCGCTACGGATTGACCCGGAATTCGTTTCCCACAGTGTCAAAAAAATCAAAAAAGGAATTATTGTCGTGGCCGGCACGAACGGAAAAACGACAACCGTAAAGATGATTACGAAGATTCTACGCGACCGGCACTTTTCCGTTTTGACCAACGAAAGCGGAGCGAATCTGCAAAATGGTATCGCAAGCGCATTCATATCGGCTTCCGTGCTGCCAAAAAAAATTGATTACGCCGTGTTTGAGGTTGACGAAAATGCGCTCTTCCGGCTTCTTGACTACGTTCAACCAAGCACGATTATCCTTCTGAATCTATTCCGTGACCAGCTGGACCGGTATGGTGAGGTGGACAGCATTATGAGGCGGTGGATAGAGTCATTCCTTTCAAAAGCCAGAACCACAAAATTTTTGATAAACGCCGATGATCCCGGAACGGCATATATCGGAAGGAAAATCATGGGAAATATCCGGTATTTCGGGTTGGAAGACCCGTCGTTGTATATGGAAAAAATGGAGTTTGCCACCGATTCGACATTTTGCCCCAACTGCGGGACAAAACTGACGTATGGAGGATCCTACTTTTCGCATTTGGGTAAATGGGCATGCGGAACGTGTGATTTCCGGCATCCGGAGGTGACCATTACCGCTTCCGACGTGATATCTCCGCTCCCCGGTGTGTATAACATTTACAATACCCTTGCGGCGTGGTTGTGCGGACGGACACTTGGAATTGACGATGAACAAATCAATAGTTCACTTTCACAAATGACTGCGGCATTCGGAAGATATGAGGCAATCGGGTACAAAACGTGCCAATTCCGGATGATTCTGTCCAAAAACCCTACAGGCATGAATGAGTCCATCCGGACGGTATTATCGCTACATACGTCAGCACCGATAATTTTTGCGCTTAATGACAGAATTCCCGATGGCCGGGACGTAAGCTGGATTTGGGATGTGGATTTTGAAACGCTTGATGAGGGAGTCAACAGTATAATCGCAACAGGGGACAGAACGTATGATTTGGCAACCAGACTTTCCTATGCCCTTGGGAAAAGAAGTCCTGTAAAAGAGCGGATATCGGTAGAACCAACGTATCAGGGTGCAATCGACACAGCCTGTTCGTTGACAAAACCGGGCGATACCTGCTTTATCCTGGCAACCTATTCCGCGATGCTTGATATCCGTAAAATTCTCACGGGGAAGAAAATCCTATGAAAAAACCACTGGTTATCGGCTGGCTGTATCCGGAACTCATGGCGACATACGGTGACCGAGGCAATGTGCTGATCCTTTCCGGACGGCTCGGGCAACGGGGTATCCCCTGGGAAGTTCGGTCAATCGACACGACAACAACACCCCATGATCTTGCCGGGTGTGACATAGTTCTTGGCGGTGGGGCACAGGATCGCCAGCAGGGGATCGTAATAGATGATCTGCGGACACGGTACAAAAAAACTTTGTCGGATATGTTTTCATCCGGCGTTCCGGGGCTTTTTGTCTGCGGTTCACCGCAGCTTCTGGGACACTGGTATACAACCGGTGACGGAGCAAAACTGGAAGGACTCGGGATTTTTGATTTTACGAGTGAGCATCCCGGAAATACGAAGCCAAGGTTGATCGGAAATACGGTCGGACAAATTTCCGAGCAGTTCCGCCTTGACGGACTCCCATGGAAACCAACGATTGTGGGATTTGAAAACCATGGCGGAAGAACCCATCTTGGACCATCCGCACAACCCTTTGCAACCGTACTTGCCGGAAACGGAAACAACGGTGAAGACAAAACGGAAGGTGCACTGTTCCGTCATTGCATAGCAACGTATTATCACGGACCGTTTTTATCCAAAAATCCCCATGTTGCCGATTGGCTTATCAGTCGGGCCATCACACAAAAAACAGGAAAGCAACCAAAATTAACACCCCTTGATGATACTTTTGCTTGGTTTGCGCATGAAGAGTGCCTGAAAAAAGCCGGAGTTCAATCCGAACAGGCGTAAGGCTGACAGATTTTACGAATACACGACGCCGATATAGTCGAATTTGGGAAAATCTTTCCGGACAAGTCCCCTAAATTTTTCCGAAAGATTTTGGGAAAATTTGGAATATTGACCGCCTTCGGTTTTTCCGCAGAGGATATGTTCGTATTTTAAAATAACATCCAGAAGTTCCTTACCGACGGTATTGAATTCCGTTTGCATTTGTTGCGGATTTTTCACATATGCCTCATGCACTGTATGAAACGTACGGAATAATTGCTGGTTTTCGTCAATCATCTGTTGGTAGATTGTCTGGTAATTTGCCATATGTCACTATTGTACCGGATAAGAGAAAGAAAAACAGGGAGCAACCATTGCCATTACACCTCCAAGATGGCTATAATGTGTCCATTATGGCAGCAATACACTTTACTCCCGATGATGTGAAAAAAGTATCAGAACTTGCTTCCATTCCTCTTGCCCAACAGGAAACGGAAACGCTTGCCACCGGATTTACGCAAACGATGAAGGTTGTGGATACGCTTGCTTCCGTTAGTGTTGCCAATGTCGAACCGACAAGCCAGGTAACCGGTCTTGAAAACGTATTCCGGGAAGATGAAATAGATACTACCAGAATGTTTTCCCAAACGGAGGCATTGGCAAACGCAAAAACGACGCATAACGGATATTTTGTCGTATCCCGCGTTCTTGACCAAACCATCGATCCATGAAAACCAACGAACTTACCCTTACCAATACCCTCAAACTCCTTTCTGGGAAAAAAATATCCCTTTCGGACCTCTATAGGGATACATTTGCCGCCATCAAAAACGCCAATCCGTCGCTTAATATCTATCTGTCGACTGATGCCGATGCCGAAAAGAAAGCACACAGCGCCCAAAATTTACCGCTCATGGGCATTCCCGTAGCGGTGAAGGATAATTTCTGTACCACAGACCTTCCGACGACAGCATCATCGCGTATCCTTGACGGGTATATTTCCCCCTACGAATCAACCGTAACCGCACGCCTTCGCGGGGCAGGTGGAGTTGTAATCGGAAAAACGAATATGGATGCATGGGCGCATGGATCCTCCACTGAAACGTCCGATTATGGTGTCACAAAAAACCCGAATAATCCCGGATTTCTTCCCGGCGGTTCATCAGGCGGATCTGCCGCTGCAATTGCCGCAAATTGCGCAACTATTGCCCTCGGATCGGAAACTGCCGGTTCAATTAGGCAACCGTCCGCATGGTGCGGTGTCGTCGGGTTAAAACCGACCTACGGCAGGGTGAGCAGATATGGGGTAATTGCCATGGGATCATCGCTGGATAGTCCCGGACCGATAGGAAAAACCGTCGAAGATACGGCACTTCTTTTTGAACATATTGCCGGTCATGATCCCCATGATGCAACGAGTTCGCCCAAATCCGTTCCGAAATTCCGCGATGCTGTCCACAGATCCATTAAAGGAATGAAAATCGGTGTCTGTTACGCGGACCATCCAAAACTCAAAGGTACACCTGCATCCAAAGCGGTCGAATCCGCAGCAAAACTTTTCGAATCACTTGGAGCAAAAGTAGAATTTGTCCCGCTGTCGTCTGAACCAAAACCGCACACCATCCTGACTCCGGATTTTGCCATTGCCGTCTATACCGTCGTGCAACGGGGAGAAGTTTCCAGCAACCTTGCCCGGTATGACGGAATCCGCTATGGGTCGGACCGTTCAAAATTCGGTGCGGAAGCAAAACGGCGGATCATGCTTGGCACGTTTACCCTTTCCAAAGGATATTCGGATAAATATTACGTAAAAGCTCAACAGGTCCGAAGCCTATATATCCAAAATTTCAAGGACCTTTTTTCCGATTTTGATATTTTGCTTTCTCCGACATCACCCGGATATGCGCTCCCCATCGGAGCAAGCGCAAACAGTCCGATGTTTGGGGAACTGGAGGATATGCTTCTGGAACCAAGTTCCATTTCCGGACTTCCGGGCATAAACGTCCCGAGTTTTTATGACAGTAAAACGCACCTGTATTTGGGGATGAACATCGTTGCCGATTATTGGAAGGAAGAAACGATGATTGCGGCCGCCGCGGCATTTGAGCGGGAGACACCGTTTAACCGATGGGGGAAACAAACCGTATGAGCAATACCATCTTTGAACCGGTGATCGGAATGGAGATCCACGTAGAACTTGCAACGAAGTCCAAAATGTTCTGCGGATGCAAAAACGATCCGTTTGGCGCGGATAAACCAAATATCTATACCTGCCCTGTCTGCCTTGGGTTGCCCGGTGCACTTCCGGTTGCCAATAAATTGGCAATCGAATGGACCGTGCTCTTGGGACAGGCGCTCAACTGTACCATTTCCCGGTTTTCGAAATTCGACAGGAAAAATTATTTTTATCCCGATCTGGCCAAAGGATACCAGATTTCCCAATACGATATGCCCCTGTGCACCAACGGCATCGTGCATTTGCCAGAGGGTGATGTGAGGATTACCCGCGTCCACTTGGAAGAAGACACCGGAAAGCTCCTTCATACCACTATCGACGGCAAACAGGTAACGCTTGTGGATTTCAACAGAAGCGGCGTACCGCTTGTGGAAATCGTAACTGAGCCGGATATCCATTCAAGCGATCATGCTAAAGCGTTCGTGAAAGCACTTCACCAGATTGTCCGCTATACCGGCATTTCCCACGCCGATTTGGAAAAAGGGAGTATGCGGCTTGAACCCAATATCTCGGTGCGGAACATGGGTGAAACGACGCTTCCGAACTATAAAGTTGAAGTGAAGAATATCAATTCCTTCAATTTCGTCAAAAAGGCAATTGATTTTGAGGTTAACCGGCATGTTGAACTGCTCAAGACCGGAAAAACGCCGATTCAAGAAACCCGGGGATATGTGGAAGACCGCGGAGTAACGCTGTCCCAACGGTCAAAGGAAGACGCAAAAGATTACCGTTATTTTCCGGAACCAGACATTCCGCCTATCCGTCTTTCGGAGCAAACAATTTCCGAAATTAAAACCCGTCTTCCCGAAATGCCGTCTTCTGTTATCGAAAGATTTACTAAAACATACGGTCTTTCTCCTGAAAGCAGCAGACTGTTGACAGAAACTCCGGAGCGAAAAAATCACTTCGAAGCCTGCATACGGGCATTGCAAAAAGCTACTACAACGATTACACCGACCGATCTCGCCAATTACTGCATCAACAAAAAAATTCCGGAAACAATGGATCCCCAAACCGTGATTACGGCGTTGGTGGAGGCAAAACGCGCATCCGATATTCCGCCTGAACTAATTACGGCATCGGTCATCAAAGTTCTTGCAGGACAACCAAAAGCCGTTTCCGATTACCAGTCCGGGAAAACCGGTGTCCTTATGTTTCTTGTTGGATTGGTAAAGCGGGATTTGGCGGGAAAAGGCGATGCCGGAGTCATCCAAAAAACAATAACGGATCACATAACACACACCAATGGCTGATTTTGTCCACCTTCATACGCATAGTGAATTTTCCCTTCTGGACGGGCTTGGGAAGCTTGACCTTCTGATTGCCCGCGCGCAATCATTTGGGATGGATGCACTTGCTGTTACGGATCACGGGTCGATGTATGGAAGCTTCAAGTTCTACATGAAGGCAGTTGCCGCAGGCATAAAACCGATTATCGGGGTTGAAACATACGTTGCCAGAAGGTCCAGGCTGGACAAGGAGGCAAAGATCGATACGGAACCGTACCATCTGATTTTGCTTGCGGAAAATGAAACCGGATATAAAAACCTCATGAAGCTGGTGACCATTTCGTACCTGGAAGGATATTATTACCGCCCGCGGATAGATTTTGAAACATTATCCGCCCATCACGACGGACTTATCTGTCTTTCGGCGTGCCTGCAGGGTCAGATTCCGCAACTTCTGCTTCGGGATGAAGTGGATAAAGCCGAAGAAGTCGCATCTTCGTATGCAACGCTTTTCGGACCCGACCATTACTATATCGAGCTCCAGCGGCATCCGGCAATCGAGCAATGCGATCCGACAAACGAAAAGCTGGTAAAGCTTGCCAAAAAGCTCCGCCTTCCCATTGTGGCAACAAACGATATCCACTATGTGAGCCCCCAGGATGCCGAAGCGCAGGATATTTTGCTTTGTATCCAAACCCAGCATACGGTTTTGGAAAAAAACCGCCCCATGACTATGATTTCCTCACCTGATTTCTATATGCGTTCCCCTGAGGAGATGAAGGAGTTGTTTGCCCAGTGGCCGGAAGCTATCGAAAATACCGTCCGGATTGCCAATATGTGCAATATTGAGCTTTCGGTGGGGCAGTGGCATTTACCGAAATTTCCCTGTCCTGACAATTTGTCCTCCGAAGAGTACCTGAAACAGCTGGTGGAAGAACGGGTAGGAACCATATACCCAGCCATGACGGAAGAACTTCGAAAACGGATTGATTATGAGTTTGAAATTATCAGCAAAAAGGGCTACGCCCCATACTTTTTGATTGTCGGGGATTTCGTCAACTGGGCAAAAGACAACGGGATCGGGGTCGGCCCCGGACGCGGATCTGCCGCAGGGTCCGTCATCTGCAGGATTTTAAACATTACCGGTATCGATCCGCTGTTTTTTAAACTTCCGTTTGAGCGGTTTTTAAACCCGTTCCGGCCATCAGCTCCGGATATCGATCTTGATTTTGCCGACGACCGGCGGGATGAAGTCATTGCCTATGTGACGCAAAAATTCGGTGATGATAAGGTTGCCCAGATCATAACGTTTGGAACCATGGAGGCCAAAGGTGCGGTACGGGATGCGGGACGCGCGCTTGGTATGCCGTATGCAAAACCCGACAGGATTTCCCGTATGATTCCGATGGGTATGCAGGGGGCACAGATGACGCTGGATAAGGCGCTCGAACTTTCATCTGAGCTTGCACTTGCCTACAGAACCGAACCGGAGACGAAAAAACTGATCGATGTGGCAAAAAAACTGGAAGGCGTTGCACGGCATTCTTCTGTCCATGCAGCCGGCGTCGTTATCGCAGACAAACCACTTGTGGAATATACGCCGCTCCAGAAAGAGGCAAGAGGCGAACGCATTATTACCCAATACGACATGTATACCGTTGGGGAAAACGGCGTCGGTCTTCTGAAAATGGATTTTCTTGGTCTTCGCAACCTAACAATCCTTTCCCAGGCGCTTGCCTATATCAAAAAAACGCAGGGGAAGACCATTGAGCTTTCCTCCATACCCATAGACGACAAAAAAACCTACGATATGCTATCGAGTGCTGAAACAACAGGTATTTTCCAGCTTGAGTCCGCCGGTATGCGCAGATATATCAAGGAACTTAAACCCTCCAATATTTTTGATCTTATGGCAATGGTTGCGCTTTACCGTCCCGGACCGATGCAGACTATTCCCGAATTCATCAAACGAAAGCATGATCCCAAAAGCATTACGTATCCTGACCCCCGCCTGAAGGATGTTCTATCCCAGTCCTATGGCATTATTGCCTATCAGGATGACGTGCTCCTTACCGCCATTACACTTGCCGGGTATTCCTGGGGAGATGCCGACAAGCTGCGCAAAGCCGTCGGAAAGAAAATTCCATCGGAGATGAAAAAACAGCGGGAGCATTTTATCCAGGGGTGCCAGGATAACGGCCTGAGCAAAACCAAAGCGGAAGAAATATTTAACCTCATTGAACCGTTTGCCGGGTATGGATTCAACAAAGCCCATGCCGCCTGTTATGCCATGATTGCTTACCAGACTGCTTATCTGAAGGCAAATTATCCGGTTGAATATATGACGGCAGTCTTAACAGCCGAATCCCGGGCCAATACCGGTCCGGCACGGGATGAAAAAATAACCGCAATTGTCGCGGAGTGTGCCAGGATGAATATCGGTTTGCTTCCGCCGGACATCAATACGTCCGATGTTGAATTTTCCATCGAAGGGCCGCGGATACGGCTTGGACTTTCGGCTGTGAAAAATGTCGGAGGCGCGGCTATCGATGCCATTTTGGAGGGCCGCAAAGGCGGACCGTTCCATTCGATTTCCGATTTTACCCGTAGGGTAGACGTATCGAAAGTCAACAGGAAAACGTTTGAAAGTCTTATCCGTGCCGGCGCCATGGATTCGTTCGGAAAGCGATCAGCGCTTCTATCCGCCATTCCGCTTGTCCTTGCCGATGCCCACAAAAGCAAAAAAGTTATTGATACCGGGCAATCCGGATTATTTGATACCCAGGAGCGCGATACGAAAGCCCTTGACGTTGAGCTTCCGGATATTCCGGAGCTTTCCCGCAACGAGATACTGTTTTCTGAAAAGGAACTCCTGGGATTTTATCTTACCGAACATCCGCTTTCCCAGTATGCGACGGTAATTGCCTCGTTTGCGACTACTCCGATAGCAGAAATCACGGTGGATCGCATCGGCGACCGAATAACGGTGATCGGCATGATTACGGATATCAAAAAAATCATTACGAAGGCAGGTAACCATGAAATGGCGTTTTTGAAAGTGGAAGACCTGACGGGATCAATTGAAATGGTTATATTTCCCAAGGTATACGCAAAGGCAGTATCGCTTCTTACCCCGGACCATGTTATCCGGGTCAGCGGAAAAGTGGATGCAAAAGACACACGACTTACGATTTTGGTGGATGATATTGCCGATGTAGTCCTCAAATAATTTCGTCGTTGACAGGACAAAACGGTATTTTTACAATACATGTGCCAGTAGAAAGAAAATTTCTATTGGATTTTTATTTGTGGAATTTAGGAATAACACCGAATCAGACCTGGTATTTACGCAAAAACCGGCGATGGTAAAAAGAGTGAAATCGACCGGATGGGAATACCTTGGATACGCAGGACAGGTTGGGTTTTTGGTTGCCGGACCGATTTGTTTGGGTGTATTGGCAGGAAAATGGCTAGACTCGTCAAACGGATGGTACCCGAAAGCAACACTTACGGGTCTGGGAATCGGATTTTTCTTTTCCATAATCGGATTTATAAATTTTGTCCGTGAAATCGTAAAAAAACGGACATAAAGGAGTTATTGCAGCCATGCCACATATTTCTCTGTCAGCTGAAACGCTTTGGCATCTTGGTCCGTTGCCGATAACGAATTCACTTCTTGCCACCTGGACGGTGATGATCCTGTTGACCCTATTTTCCCTTGCAGCAACTAAACACGTAACCTTAATTCCCACATCAAACATAACCCAGATTGCAGAAATGATGCTGGATGCACTTTGGAATTTCTTTTCCTCGATTTTGGGTCATAACACGAAAAAAATCTTTCCTCTTGCCGCTTCACTTTTTATCTTTATCATCATTGCAAATTGGGAAGGGCTTCTGCCGGGAGTCGGAACTGTCGGAATTTTCCGTTCGGAACAAAGCGAAGCGACCCACGTGACAACGGTGGCCAAACAGGAAGTACAAAACGAAAAATTGGTTGTTTCCCATGAAAGTACAGCCGCCGTGACGGCAAAACAGACCGAGAAGGTTACACCGGATGAAAACCCGGAAAAAAAGGAAGATGCGGAATTTATCCCGCTGCTTCGTGCTGCGACAGCTGACCTTAACATGACGCTTGCGCTTGCGATCATTGCGGTGATTGCCATGCAGTATTTCGGTTTTACCGCGCTGGGCGCGCATTATTCCAAACGCTATTTTAACTTCACAAACCCCATCATGTTTTTTATCGGAATTCTGGAAATCATTTCGGATCTTTCCAAAATCATTTCGTTTGCATTCCGGTTGTTCGGCAATATTTTTGCCGGAGAGGTACTGCTGACGATCATTGCATTCCTGATGCCTTTTATTGCACCGACACCGTTTTTGTTCCTGGAGCTGTTTGTCGGGTTTATCCAGGCTCTTGTCTTTTCAACGCTCACCAGTGTATTTATCAATGTTGCCATATCACATGAGGAGTAAACGTATCCATTATTAATCTTGAAAGGAGGACCTATGGATGCAGAAGTTATAAAAATTATAATGACAGGTGCCACAATTGCAGTTGGCGGTATCGTACCGGCTATGGCAATTGGTCTTATTACCGGAAAATCGGTAGAAGCAATCGGCCGGAATCCGGAATCAGCAGGGGATGTACGTACATCTATGATTTTGGGTGTTGCGTTTGCTGAAGCTATCGCAATTTACGCACTTGTTACGGCACTGATCATTAAATTCGTGTAACGCTCGGGTTCGAAGCGGCGGGATGCGTCCGTTTCGTCCGGAGGAAGGATCGTATGGATAAACTAGGGATTGAACCGACACTGCTTATCGCACAGCTGGTGAATTTCAGCATTATTCTTTTTGTGCTTTCGAAGTTACTCTATAAGCCAATTATGGCAATGCTGGAAAAACGTAAAAAAACCATTGCCGAAGGCGTTGCACTGACAGAGTCACTTAAAGCCGAGGAAGAAAAACTTGCCCAAAAGCGGGAAAAAGTTCTTGCCGAAGCACGGTCCGATGCCCGGGAAATGATCGAAGAAGCAAAGAAACAGGCTAAAGAAGAAGGATACGGCATTATCGAGCATGCCCGAAGCGAAGCGGATGACATTATCGAAAAAGGAAAGCGGGAAGTCGCCTTCGAGCGGGAAGCCATGCAAAAAGGCGTCGAGCGGGAAGCAATTGAACTTGCCGAGGTTATGGCATCCAAGCTTCTTGCCCAGACCCTGAAAGATGACATGCAGCATGAAATCATTAAAAAACAGCTGAAGCAGATTTCCAAACTGAAGGTGTCGTAAAAGGAATACGGTATGGATACATCACTCATAAAAGATGCGAAAGGATTTGTTGACAGCGTTGTCGGATATCTGAAAAAGGATAAGAAGGCAGCAGGTCAATTGCCCAAAGTCCAGTCGCTTCTGACGAAAGTCAGTTCGCAAGCCCAAAAGGAATCACAGGCAATTGTGGAAACCGCAATCGTCCTTGATGAAAAAGAGAAGGATGATCTTGCCCACATGCTTGCGAATATGTTTGGCCATCCGATGACACTTGTCGAAAAGGTCAATCCCGAAGTTCTCGCCGGCATCCGTATCCAGGTTGCCGATTGGATCGTCGACACGACATACCGTACACAGTTACAAACAATGTCCGCATTATTAACGAGGTAATCTATGAGTCAGGATCTAACCAAAACGATAGCAGCAACACTTGCCAAGAAACTTGAAAGCTTTGATGAGGAAGTGAAAGCGCGGCGTGTCGGGAAGATCCAGACGGTTGCGGACGGCGTTGTGCGTGTCAGCGGGTTGCCAAATGTTGCGTATCTTGAAATCGTGCAGTTTGAAAATGGCGTGAAGGGTTTTGCCATCAATCTGGAAGAGGAATCCGTCGGCGTTATCGTGTTGGGTGACTATCTGGGTCTTAAGGAAGGCGATGAAGTAACGGCAACCGGCGAACTACTGTCTCTTCCCGTCGGGGAAGAATTCCTTGGTCGTGTGATTACCCCGCTTGGGGAGCCAATTGACGGGAAAGGTCCGATCAAATCCACAAAACGCTATCCTATGGAAAAGATCGCTCCGTCCGTCATGTACCGCCAGCAAGTCAATACGCCGCTCCAAACAGGGATAAAAGCCATTGATTCCATGATTCCCATCGGACGTGGGCAACGGGAACTGATTATCGGGGACCGCAATACCGGAAAAACGGCAATTGCCGTCGATACCATCATCAACCAGAAAAACGAAGGCGTTGTTTCCATCTATGTTGCTATCGGGCAAAAAACGTCCCGTATTGCACAACTTGTATCCGATCTGGAAAAACACGGGGCAATGAAACATACGATATTGGTTGTTGCTTCGGCAAGCGATCCGGCGACGTACCAGTACCTTGCACCGTATGCGGGGTGTGCAATCGGTGAATACTTCATGGACCAAGGGAAAGACGCCCTTGTCGTCTATGACGACCTTTCCAAACACGCATGGGCGTACCGGCAAATTTCCCTTACGCTCCGGCGTCCATCCGGCCGGGAAGCATATCCGGGAGATGTTTTCTATCTCCACAGCCGGCTTCTGGAACGGGCATGCCGCCTGGATAAAGCCCATGGCGGAGGGTCCCTTACAGCCCTTCCCATTATCGAAACGCAGGCAAACGACCTTTCCGCATACATTCCGACCAACGTTATTTCCATTACCGACGGACAGATTTTTCTGGAACCGGATTTGTTTAACGCAGGACAGCGTCCCGCAGTCAACGTCGGTATTTCCGTTTCCCGTGTCGGCGGAACGGCACAGAATAAGGCAATGAAAAAAGTCGGCGGAAACCTTCGGCTTGACCTTGCCCAATACCGGGCACTTGCCGCGTTTGCACAGTTTTCGACCGATCTTGATGCCGCCACCAAACAGCAGATCGATCGCGGATCACGGATGGTGGAACTGTTTAAACAGGGCCAATTCCAGCCGATGCCTGTGGAAAATCAGGTTGTCATTCTCTGGGCAGGGACAAAAGGCTATTTGGATGATGTTCCGGTTGCCAATATCGTGACATTCGAGCGGGATTTCCTGGATTTCGTGGAAAAATCAGCCCAAAAAACACTTACCGCGCTGGCAAAAGAACGGCAAATTACACCGGAAATCGAAGAAGGACTGAAAAAAGCAATAGAAACGTTTAAAAAATCGCGGAACGCATAAAAGTTCCGTACGCGCTATGGCAAGCATCCGATTACTTAAAGGCCGGATTAAATCCGCACGAAATATTGCCCAAATAACAAAAGCAATGGAGCTTGTTGCCGCCTCAAAAATGAAAAAGGCACAACTGGCGGCCCTTGCCGGGAAAGCGTATGCGAAAAAGATTTATGACATGATGATGGAGCTTGCGGAAAAAACCGATATATCAAGCCATCCATTGTTATCCCCGCCGAAGGGGCTTACCGGAAAGCGGGCAGTTATCGTCATTTCCTCCAATAAAGGATTATGCGGCGGGCTTAATACCAACCTTTTGCGGTTTTTCGTATCCATCTACCCGGAGCTTAAAAAAAATTCCTACATTACCCTCGGGAAAAAGGGGGCAGAGTTTATTGTCCGTGTCGGCGGATCACTCCAGGCTGATTTTTCCTCCACTATACCGTTTGTTTCAACCGTACCGGCCCTCATCGATATGGTGACAGGACAGTATCTTCGAGGGGAAATCGATGCCGTCGACGTCGTATACAACGAATTCTTTTCCGCACTCAAACAGATGCCGGTAAAAAAACAGATCCTTCCCCTTCGGGTCGAAGGGCTTGGGGAAGAATATACGGCAGTCAAAACTGACTTTGTGATCGAGCCGTCAATTGCTGAAGTATTTGACCTTCTAGTTCCCCAATATCTGGAAAACCAGATCCGTGATGCAATCCTCCAATCGGAAGCCAGCGAACACAGTGCCCGCATGGTTGCTATGCGCAATGCGACTGATAATGCAGTATCACTGATCGGAGAACTGACCCTTTTATATAACAAAGCCAGACAGGAAAAAATCACCTATGAAATTTCGGATATGGTGACGGCCCGTTTGGCGGTAGAAGGATAAAAACGTACCAATATAACTTTTCGGAAAAAGGAGTTCATATGGCAAAAAATGAAAAAACACATACGGGAAAAATCGTCCAGGTGCTGGGAGCAGTCGTAGACGTTCAGTTTGACGAAACGTATCTTCCGGCAATCTATGAAGCGCTTCATGCAAAAACCGAATTTACGCCGACGAAAATTCTTGTGCTGGAAACGGCTGTCCATCTTGGTGAAAACAGGATCCGCGCAGTCGCCCTTGGTCCCACAGACGGCATGAAACGGGGAGACGAAGTTATCGCAACCGGTGCTCCGATTTCCGTTCCCGTCGGGAAGAAAACGCTGGGACGCTTGTTTAATGTGGTCGGTGATCCGATAGACGATAAGGGCCCGGTGAAATCGGAAAAACAGTATCCGATCCATAGGAAAGCGCCAGCCTTAACCCAACAAAGCACAAAATTGGAAATTCTGGAAACGGGCATTAAAGTCATTGATCTTATTGCTCCGTTCGTGAAGGGCGGAAAGGTTGCCATTTTCGGTGGGGCAGGAGTCGGGAAGACCGTCCTTATCCAGGAACTGATCCATAATGTTGCTGAGGTCCACGGCGGAGTATCCGTATTTTCCGGTGTCGGAGAACGGTCCCGTGAAGGCAACGATTTGTATAACGAGATGAAGGAATCCGGCGTTATCGAAAAAACGGCAATGGTATTTGGCCAGATGAATGAGCCGCCGGGGAGCCGTCTGCGTGTCGCTCTTACCGGTCTTACCATGGCGGAATACTTCCGTGATGAGGAAGGACAGGATGTACTGCTGTTCATCGATAATATTTTCCGGTTTGCCCAGGCAGGAAGCGAAGTATCGGCACTTCTTGGACGTATTCCATCGGCCGTCGGATATCAACCGACGCTTGCATCGGAAATGGGAGCACTCCAGGAACGGATTACTTCCACCAAAAAAGGCTCCATTACCAGTGTCCAGGCTGTGTATGTTCCTGCTGACGACTATACGGATCCGGCGCCGGTTGCAACGTTCTCGCATCTTGATTCAACGATTTCACTGGAACGATCCATTGCCGAACAGGGACTGTACCCGGCAGTCGACCCGCTTTCGTCCAATTCCCGTATTCTGGAACCGGCTACCGTGGGACAAAAACACTACGATGTAGCCCGTGGTGTCCAGCGGGTACTCCAGCGCTATAAGGACCTTCAGGATATCATTGCCATTTTGGGTATGGAAGAGTTATCCGAAGAAGACAAGCGTGTTGTTGCCCGGGCACGCAAAATCCAGCGGTTTCTGACACAACCGATGTTCGTCGCGGAGGCCTTTACCGGACGGAGCGGGAAATACGTCAAGCTGGAAGAAACGGTGCGCGGTTTTGCGGAAATTCTGGAAGGGAAACACGACGATAAAAGCGAACAGGCATTCTATATGGTCGGGAGCATCGACGAAGTGAAATAATATGATAGCAACACGGTTTACCCTGGAAATCATTACTCCCCAGCGCGTTGCCTTTTCGGCACAGGTGAGTGAAGTCGTAGTGCCCACGGTAAACGGGTTGATCGGTGTGCTTCCCAAACACGTGCCGCTTTTTACCGCTCTTACCGAAGGGGAAATCAAAATCCGCGAAGAGGGAAAAGAGCGCTATCTGGCAATCGGTGGCGGATTTATGGAAGTAACGGCCGAAAAGGTATCGATTCTGGTTTCCCGGGCTGTCCATGCGGATGAAATCAATGAAGCTGAGATCAAAAAAGCACTCAGTGATGCAAAAGAGGCGGTAAAAAATAAAGGAAAAGGCATGGAGCTTGCCAATGCGCAGGCAATTCTTCGGCGATCCATCCTTGAGCTGAAGGTTGCCGGCCGGAGAAAAACACGCACAAACCAACAACTGCCTCCATCCGTATGAAAACCCACACCCCATCCTATCCGTGGGTAACGGTTGTGCACCATCCGCTTATTGACCATTCGCTTTCCATCATCCGGGAAAAAACAACGCAAACCGAAGATTTCAGGCGTCACGGAGGTATCGTTTCGATGCTTTTATTCCTGCACGCAGCCAAAAAACTTAAACTCGAGTCCTATGATATCCAAACACCGCTTGCACCGATGAAGGGGAAACGGCTTCGGAAAAATGTAATTGTGGTACCGGTGCTCCGTTCGGGGATCGGGATGCTGTTTGCTTTGGAAGATTTACTTCCCAGTGCTTCGGTAGGGTTTATCGGATTAGCGAGGGATGAAAAAACAGCTCAAGCGCATGAATATTACCAAAAATTACCTAAAATTTTTTCATCCAACATCGTTTTTTT
>CAZVTJ010000008.1:0-25777 GCA_964630015.1 uncultured Gammaproteobacteria bacterium
AAAGGCCTCAATGAGGGAAAGACCGTACGTGAGGTATTGGTTACGGAGGAAGAACGTGAGTTGATCCGAGACCTTCAATTGCTTACGGCAAAGCCGATCATGACAATCCTGAACGTATCGGAATCTGATATTACCGGTACTAGCAATGAAGCAATGAATCCATGGAGGAATGACAGTTTATTTGTCTGTGCCAAAACGGAAAGCGAACTCGCCGGACTATCCCCGCAAGATCAAAAAGAGTACCTTGCATCGCTCGGACTTCTTTCATCTGGACTGGACAGGGTGATTGCGTATGCATACAAAACATTGGCACTTGAATCATTTTTGACCTGTGGGGTAAAGGAAGTGCGTGCATGGACGATCCCCATGGGGACAAAAGCTGTTGATGCCGCGGGGGTTATCCACACGGACTTTACCAAAAAGTTCATTAAGGCAGATGTTGTCGCATTCGATGATTTTGTTGCCAATGGAGGGTGGAAAGGCTCGCGGGAAAACGGGAGAGTCCGTCAGGAAGGCAGGGAATATGTCATGCAAGATGGGGAGGTAGTGGAATTTAAAATCGGTGCGTAAAAAAGGGGAGGGGTTTGGGATTTGTGTATTGTAGAGTGCGTGGGGCTATGATATCATTCTAGGCTATGAAACGAATGTATGAACTCATGATTATCACGAAAAATACGTTTCCTTCCGAAGACGAGGGAAAGGTACGGGAATTGGTTTCCGGTTTAACACAGGGAGCGTCGATTGACTCCGTATCGGTGATCGGGAAGAAGCGGCTTGCATATCCGATTGCAAAACAGACGGAAGGAATCTATATCCTTGCACACGTTTCCGGAAAAAGCTTGACGAACGCAGCCATTCAAAAGGTCGTGAAGATGCAAACGGATACGATTCGGTTTTTGCTTACACAGAAAGGGGAATGAGTATGGCGTCCCGAAGTCTGAATAAAGTATTCCTGATCGGTAATTTAACGCGTGATCCGGAACTCCGCTACACCCCGACCGGTGCAGCTGTCTGTACCATCGGTCTGGCCACAAACCGCCAATGGGTAACGGAATCCGGCGAAAAAAAGGAAGAAACGGAATTCCACCGCGTTGTCGCATGGAATAAGCTTGCGGAACTGTGTAGCCAGCTGTTGACCAAAGGCAGGAAAATCTATGTGGAAGGCCGGCTCAGGACCAATTCCTGGCAAGGCAACGACGGTGCACAGCGGACAACCACGGAAGTGGTAATCGAGGATATGATTATCCTTGATTCACGAAGGACCGGTACCGGTCCGGAGGGGGAAGCGGAACAGCCAGTTCCCGCACCGGCTCCTTCCATCCAACCGGCATCTGACGAACAACCGGCACCCAAAGCCAAAAAAACAGTAAAAACCGAAAACCCGGGAAATCCCACCGGAAATGAAGACGTGAATCCGGATGATATTCCGTTTTAATGAAAGCGAAAGGAAATAGGTATGATGCAACGAAGAAAAATCGGTATTAAAGTTCCAAAAAATTGCGGATTTTGCGATACGAAAACAAATCCCGATTACAAGGATCCCCAGACGATGACCCGTTTCATTTCCGAGCGGGGAAAGCTGTTGGGAAAGGCCAGAACCGGACTCTGCAGCCATCATCAACGGATTCTGACAAAAGAAATCAAAAAAGCACGGTTTCTCGCACTGCTCCCATTTGTTGTGCGGGCGTAAGGATCCATGTCACCATCTATGAAGCGCCTGCCATTTTCCAATATCAGGAATATCGTTTTGGTTTTTTGTATCGTATTGCTCTCCGGAGGAATTGGATACCGACTCGGCCAAAAAGATCCCGGAGCACTCAGGCAAGCAATAGGTTCCCGATCGGTTCCGCAAAATACCCAGACTCCCTCTACCGTTCGTGCTGATTTTTCCCTGTTTTGGGATGTGTGGGGGAGAATGTTTCGGTATTTTTACGATGCAAAAAATCTTGATCCGCAAAAAATGCTCTATGGTGCCATTTCCGGCATGGTTGCAGCAGGTGATGATCCGTATACCAGCTTTCTTCCTCCACAGGAAAATAAAGAATTTAAGGAAGATATCGGCGGATCGTTCCAGGGAATCGGTGCACAACTTGGGTTAAAAGAAGGTCGTGTGATCATTGTAGCGCCGCTGAAGGGCTCTCCTGCAGAAAAAATGGGAGTGAGACCGTCTGATATTATTTTGGAGGTAAATGGAGAAGAAACCTATGGATGGAGTGTGGATCAGGCAGTCGGGAAGATCCGTGGAAAAAAAGGGACAACGGTAACCCTTTCCATTCTTCACGACACAGACACGAAGCCGACCGAAATAACCATAGTGCGTGATGAAATTATTGTTCCATCCGTTGATTCATGGATTAAATCCATTTCGGATATTACGGAACTTTCCGGTTTGCACACGACACTTCCCCTTACTACGTACATCGGGTATATCGCCCTTTCCCGCTTCGGAGACCGGACACAGGATGAATGGGACAGTGCGGTTTCGGAAATCGTTTCTGCATACAAGGCTGGTACAATTCCGGGACTTGTTTTTGATCTGCGCAATAATCCTGGCGGTTACTTGGACATGGCTGTATCGATCGCAAGTGAATTCATCAAAAGCGGTACGATTGTGACCCAACAGTCCAGTGACGGTACAAAAGATCCCTATAGCGTTAACAGACTTGGGAAATTGACTGATATCCCGCTTGTGGTCCTCATTAACAAGGGGAGCGCGTCGGCAGCGGAAATCGTAGCAGGAGCACTCAAGGATTATAAACGGGCGAAAATCGTCGGGGAAACATCGTTTGGCAAAGGATCAGTCCAAACGCCACAGGAGCTTACAGGCGGTGCAAGTCTTCATGTTACAACTGCCGAGTGGTTGACGCCAAATGGGTCTTGGATCCATAAAAAGGGAATAACACCGGATGTGGAAGTGAAAATGGAAGATTACGAAGCGACAAAAGACGCACAACTTGAAAAAGCCATAGAACTGTTATTACAATAAATGCCACTATGGCACAACATACAGATTCTTCCAAAACCTCCCGTACTGTCGCCGTGATTCTTGCTGTCGTGCTTATTGCACTTGGTGCTCTGATTAGTTCAGGAACCTTCGGGTTTAACTGGGCGGCACTTGGCAAATCCGGAATTCCCTTTATTACCTTTTTGCCACATACGGAGGGAAGTGCACCACAGTCTGCCGGGGGCGAAAAAGTCAAAGTCGTTTCGGAGGAATCCGTCGTTATCGATGTCGTGGATAAAGCATCCATTTCGGTTGTCACCATCGGGATCAGTACGACGGCGCGTATCGGCGGGAGCATCCAGTTTGATCCGTTTGATCTGTTTTCCCCGTTCCAACAGGTTCCTGGTACGACAAAAAAAGTTGAGCAGGACATCGGGTCCGGATTTATCGTGGAACCGGATGGACTCATCGTGACCAATAAACATGTCGTCAGTGATACGGAGGCCAAATACCGTGTGATTACCAAAGACGACAAAACGTATGATGTTGTTCGCATATACCGCGATCCGGTAAACGATTTGGCAATTCTTAAAATCAATGCATCAGGGCTGACGCCAATCACCATGGGTGACTCATCAAAAATCAAAGTCGGACAGCTTGCCATAGCCATCGGAACAGCGCTGGGGGAATTCCGGAACACTGTAACGACCGGTGTCGTGTCCGGTATCGGCCGTGGTATTACCGCAGGATCGATGTATGAAGGATCCGTGGAACGGCTAGATAATGTCATCCAGACAAGCGCCGCAATCAGCCCCGGTAATTCCGGTGGGCCGCTTCTCAATTCCTCCGGACAGGCCATTGGGGTCAATACCGCCGTATCGTCCGAGGGACAGAATATCGGTTTTGCCCTCCCCATCAATATCGTTAAAGATGCGCTGGAAACATTCAATAAAACCGGCCAGTTCAACCGGCCGTTTTTGGGTGTACGGTATAAGGTCATTACCAAGGACCTTGCACTGCTCAATGACGTTCCGGAAGGAGCCTACATTATGGATGTTGTGGAAGGGAGCCCTGCGGCAACATCCGGAATTGAGGTAGGAGATATCATTACCAAGATTTCCGGTATGAAACTCACGGGAAAAACGGAACTCTCGACTGTTATTGCCGGTAAAAAGGCGGGGGAGCGGGTTACGATTGTCTACTGGAGGGAAGGAAAAGAAAAAACCGTTGATGTTACTCTGGGAACTCAGGACCAGTAGAAAAACAATTCACATTTTAAATTTCATAATTTAAAGTTTTTTCATGATGAATTGTGAATTATGAATTATAAATTGTCTTTCAGTGCTTCCGAGACTTTCTGGAGTTTGCCTTCGATAATCCGGTCAAGGTCATGCCAGGATTTGTTGATCCGGTGATCCGTTAAGCGGTTTTGTGGAAAGTTGTACGTACGGATTTTTTCCGCGCGCATTCCGCGCCCGATGACGGATCGTGCGGCATCCAACGTCTCTGCCTGTTTTACACCTTCTGCTTCCCAGAGTTTTGACCGCAGCATCGAGAGGGCGACCTGCCGGTTTTGGAATTGGTCACGCTCCGTCTGGCACGTTACCACGATTCCGCTTGGTGTATGCCGGAGTCTGACGGCGGATGAGACCTTATTGACGTTTTGTCCGCCTTTTCCACCGGAGCGGAAAAACTCCCATTCCAGATCTTCCGTTCTGATTGTCTGTTCATACTCGGGGATTTCCGGAAGTACGGCAACGGTTGCCGTTGACGTGTGAATCCTGCCCTGGCGTTCCGTTGCCGGCACGCGTTGCACTCGGTGCGTTCCTGCTTCATATTGGAGGGTCGTAAATGCGCCTTCACCCTTAATCTTGAGTGTATTTTCGGCAATCTGTTCGGTTTTCCAGCCAAGGCTCGTGGCATAGCGGGTATACATGCGAAGCAGATCGTTTGCCCAGAGTTTTGCTTCTTCACCGCCGGGACCCGGACGGAATTCGAGAATTGCAACATTGGTATTCATAAAAACAATTTAAATTTTATAATTCACATTTAATAATTATGAATTACGAATTGTCTTATCTGATGCCCAAAAGCATTTCCTTGAGGGATTTGGGGTTTCGAAGCTGTTCCTGCCGTTCCTGTTTCTTTTTCTTTTTTTCCGCCATCACTTCCGCAACCGCTGCAGCCGCTTTTTGTTTTGCCTGGAATTTTTCCACACGTCCCATGGTATCGACAAATTTCATTTCGCCGGTAAAGAACGGATGGCATTTTCCGCAGATATCAAGGCGGATATCTTTTTTTGAAGCACCAACCGTAAACGTATTGCCGCAGGCACACGTTACTGTTGCGTCTTCATACCATGTTGGGTGAATTGAGGCCTTCATAGAGAATTTATTATAGTTGAATATCCGCTTGGAAGCAATATAGTGGATTATGAACCGGATTTTTCCAAAACACCCGCAACTGTCTGGTGGAGTTGTTGTTTTTTCCCGCTCAGAAGGGCAAGAATCGGATGATAGTTGATCCTGCGTTCCGCAATATAGATTCCCAGAAAAATAAGGAACGTTCCTACGATAAACGGCACGGTAATCGGCTCATGGAGCAGAAAATAGGACAGAATGGTTCCCGCAATCGGGTCGACATAGGCAAACAGCGATGCGTCCGTTGCCTTTATCTTCGAAAGCCCCCAGGAGAACGCGCTATAGGCAACAAGGGAGGAAAAAACGGACCCGAACAGTATCCCGCCAATACCCCTGATGTCCAGTTGTGCATAGAGCAAGGGCGTTTTCGTGTATTCTAAAGCGGCAAACGGGCAAAGGAGTGCGGTACTCACGATGAATGCATAAAAAAGTACGGTAAGCGGATTGAGTCTCGAGAATATCCGGTGGCCGATGATAGTGGACAATGCCGCGCATGCGGTTGCCAGGATCAGATACAAATTTCCTTCAATCGATCCGTCAAGGCCCTGAAGCAGGAGCGGTTCCAGAATAATGACCAAAATTCCCATAAATCCGACCGTGACCCCCGCGATTTTTTTCTTGCGGATGGGTTCGTGCAGGAATAGTGCGCTAAACAGAAACGTCATGATCGGTTGGGAGGAAATAATGACGGGTGCGTTCATGGCAAGCGTATGTTCCAGACCCAGAAAGAAAAAGATAATGTTGAGAACGATTCCAAACAGCGCATATCCCAAAAGAAGAAGGAAATCCTTCTTCGTCCGAATCGGATAGGCAAGCGATTTCCGAAGGACGATGGCAAGAAGTATGGACGCAATGAAAAACCTCAGGAATGCCAGTGTAAACGGGGGAATATTGGTAAGGGCAAGTTTGAAGATCGGCGATGCCGCACCCCAAATAATATTGGCAAGAATAAGCGCAATAATTCCTTGTTTGGCAGGTGTCATGGTCAGTATTACTTTTTGATCCCGTCGGGAATCCCGTCGAGTGTGAGCGTTTGTGATGATCTGGTTGCCAGTGTTTTCAGTTGAATCACATTTTTATCGCGTTCGTCCGGACCGATAATGACAACATAGGGAATGCCGCGTTTATCCGCATATTTAAGTTGTTTTTCCAGTTTTGACTGCATGTCGGGATAGAGTTCTACGGCAAACCCCTTTTCGCGCAGCGTCGTTGCCGCCCTGATGGAGTCTGGCTGGAGCTCCGGGGAAAATACCGTAACCAGGATATCGGTATCCTGGAGGGTTTTTGGAATAAGGCCAAGGGTGGTTGCCGCTTCCAGTGTCCGGTCGAAACCAATGCCGATTCCGGTTGCCGCAATCGGGTAGCCACTGATGCGTTTGCAGAGTTCGTCATACCGTTCGCCACCACCGACAGATCCGATACCCGAATCGGGGATGATGATTTCCCAGATCGGACCTTGGGAATAGGAAAACGACCGCGCGAGTTTCGGCTCAAAACGGAAGTGTTCTTTCGAAATTCCCGATTGGGAAAGATAGTCCATAATGGCCCGTGTTGACGGGTCGGCCTGTGCCGACAGAATACGATCAAGATATGATTTTGCCTCCGTTAGCGGGATACCGGCCTGTTCCATGTCGGACAGGACTCCATCCGTACCGCCTACCTTATCGAATTTGTCAATTGCCACCACCGCTCGGTAGGGAATACCGGCAAAGATATCACGGTTATTGATGAGGGCAACCGCATTGGTAAACCCGATTGCCCGGTAGATGGCAAGCGATGCCGCGATTACTTCCGCATCTGCCGTAACGTCGGACACACCGAAGATATCAAGGTCAAACTGGATAAATTCGCGGTAGCGGCCTTTCTGGGGTTTTTCCGCACGGAAAACCGGCTGCATTTGGTACCGCCGGAACGGAAAAACCAACGATGCGTAATTTTGTCCCAGATATCTGCAGGTAGGAACCGTCTGGTCATAGCGCAGGGCAACCATGCGCCCGCCGTTGTCGGTAAAACTGTAGAATAATTTTTCGTCTTCTCCGATCTGGCCGGCAAAAAGTTCAAGCGGTTCCAGTGTCGGTGTTTCAATCGGCTGATACCCCCACGACAAAGAAACCCGCTCCATAATCGAGCGGAGCCATAGCCGTTTTTTTGCTTCACCGGGAAGAAAATCGCGGAATCCTTTGAGTGTTTGTATCGGTTCCATAGCATAGTCTATGCTATCAGGTTCAAACGCTGTGGACAAGAAAGGGGATTACTGTTTTGTGGTGGATGATGGACTTGCCGCCGGGACTTTGGGGGTAGCGGTCGGAGTTTCCGGTTGGAGAAGCAGAATGCGGGTTGCACTATACCGGTTGGTTTTATTGGGGACTGCCGATCCCGTTATCAGGACGGATGTTTTCGGGCTCATTTTGGAAAATCCGCCTTTTGCGATTTGGGTTCCGTCGAAAATGGATAGCCTGGATGATGTTTCAAAATCAACGGTAATGGTCTGTTTTTGTGCAGTTACGACAGTAAATGAATAATCGGTTTTATCGATGCTCCCGATAACACCCGCAAATTGGAAAATCGAAATGGTTGGTTCAATCCATACCACGCTTGCCCGAAGCGTATCGATCGTTTCATCATAGCCGCCGAATGCTGTGACAGTGTCTCCTTTTGCAATATCTTCCTGGGTGAGTTCGGTCCGTTTCCCCTTGATTGACTGGAATACTTTGAGTGTATCGGGAAGCTCGATTTTATAGTTTTTCGTTGCGGTTTCGAGGGTAAAACTGGAGACGCTGACGGCATTTACCGTTCCCGTGATGGCTTTTTTTTGCGTCTGGGATAACTGGGCAACCCGGGTTGCCAGCCTGTCCATCAAGTCATCGACCTTTACCTGGGATTTTGCGGAGCCTGTTGATTCGGTTTGGGCGCGTGCGGGCATAATGGGAAAAAGACAAAGAATGGATAATAAAAGTATAATTAATGTCCGTTTTCTCATAGTGATTCAGCCGTATAAAAGAGTGTTATACGTTTTGATGAAGCGACAATTGAATCATGGATTTCATGAACCGTTATGTCGTTTTTCCCTTCCGAGAGCGTGATCTGACACGACCAACTGTCTTTTGCAACAGGACATACGGTATCATCCGTATCCGATTGGACAAGGACGGATGTGGCACCCTGACCCACAGAGCCTTCAAATGATACCGGGTTTTTGGGGACAATCGAATCCGAGATTGGAACCAGGATTGCAAATGATTTTGCTCCTTCGTTTTTTGTCGCTATTGTAGGAGTGGGTATGGCCTTAGCGGATTTTCCTTTCCCCAGAGAGAGTGAGGGGAGGGTAATCTTCGGGAATTTCGGGGCAGAACGGGCCAAAGTTGGTGCCACAATAATTATCCCCGTTATGGTGAGTCCGATGGCAAATCCTATAAGTGTTGCCAGAATTGCGTCCTTATTCATATTTCCTGTGTTGCCTAGTCTAACGCACCCGTGGTATAAAATGCAAGGTAAGGATGAAAGGATACTATGGAAATACTCTCGCTTGGACATTCGTCTTTTCGGTTAAAAGGAAAATCGGCAGTCTGCGTAATGGATCCGTTTCTGCCTGAATTTACCGGGCTCAAGTTCCCGAAAAATATTGCGGCAGACATTGTGACGGTGTCACATAATCATAACGATCACAATGCCGTCCAGATGGTGGAAGGGACGCCTTTTATTGTGAATGGTCCAGGTGAGTATGAAATCAAAGGCGTGTCCGTGATCGGTTTTAGTGCGGATCATGACGATACCCATGGGGCAATCCGCGGAAAAACGACAACCTATCGGATAGAAATGGACGGGTTGTCGATCGTCCACGCGGGAGATCTGGGTGTAATTCCACCAACAAAAGATATTGAAAGCCTTGGTGATGTCGACATCCTATTCGTGCCCGTTGGCGGAACATTTACACTTTCCCCCGAAGATGCGGCAAAATTTGTCGGTGAAGTTGAACCTAAAATCATCATACCCATGCACTACCAACGGCCGGGATTAAAACCGGAGGGATTTGGTGAACTTAAACCGGTTGCCGATTTCCTGAAAGCTATGGGAAAAGAGGAAACCGTTGTCCAGCCGAAGCTTGTTGTCACGAAAGACAAACTCCCTGCCGAAACAACCGTTGTGGTGCTTGAGTAAGGGCTGATCAATGATGGCCGTTTGAAAGGCTATTATGGCACAAAACGTAAAAATTCCTCCGCATGATGAAACCGTCGAACAGTCGGTTCTCGGGGCAATACTCATCGATAAGGATGCGATGATTGATGTCATTGAATTTCTGCGTCCCGAGCATTTTTACCGTGAGGCATACGGAACAATCTATGAGGCAATGATGGGACTCTACGAACGGCGTGAGCCCATTGATGTCGTTACCGTTACCAGTGAGCTTAAAAAACTCGGAAAATTACAGGCTACCGGTGGTGCCGCACAGATTGCCGATCTTGTGGGTGTTGTTCCGACGAGTGCCCATGCGGAGCAATATGCCCGGATCATCAAGGAACTCAATACCAAACGACTTCTGATTTCAACAGCCGCAAAAATCAACGAACTTGCCTTTGACGAAAAAGGCGAAGTGCAGACGATTTTGGATGAAGCGGAACAGGAAATATTTTCCATATCCCAGCATTCCATGAAACGTGATTTTATCGCGATCAAGGATGCCCTTGCCGCTTCCTTTGACCGGTTGGATGAACTCCATAAACGTGCCGGTGGTTTGCGGGGCGTACCGACGGGATTTTCAGATCTTGATTTTAAGCTTGCCGGGATGCAAGATGCGAATCTTCTTATTTTGGCTGCTCGCCCCGGTACCGGGAAAACTGCCATGATATTAAATATTGCCCAACATATCGGTGTTACCCAGAAAATTCCTGTCGGCATATTTTCGCTTGAAATGAGTAAAGAAGAGTTGGTGGACAGAATGCTTGTATCCCAGGCGGATATTGATGCGTGGAAACTCAAAACAGGGAAGCTTAATGACGATGATTTTACCCGGCTTTCCGAGGCGATGGGTGAGCTTGCTGAAGCTCCAATATTCATTGATGATACACCGGGAATCAATATTTTGGAGATGCGCACCAAAGCACGCAGACTCCAGATGGAGCATGGAATAAAACTCGTCATTATCGACTATTTACAGCTTGCCGATCCCGGGAGACGGATGGATAGCCGCGTGCAGGAAGTGTCCATGATTTCCCAAAGCTTTAAGAATCTGGCACGCGAACTCAACATTCCCGTTCTTGCCTGTTCCCAGTTATCCCGGGCTGTTGAGGCACGTGGAACAAAGGTTCCAGAGCTTTCGGATCTTCGTGAATCGGGGTCCATCGAGCAGGATGCGGATGTTGTCATGTTTCTATACCGTGAAGAATCGGATATGACCCAATGGGGTGAACAGATTCCCACAAAACTGCGCATCGCAAAACACAGAAATGGTCCACTTGGGGAGATAGACCTGATGTTTAAAGGTGACCGTATCCGTTTCTATGGTGTCGAGCGGACAAAAGAGGCACCACAGAAAGAAGAGTAGTCCGTTTCCTCGTAGTTCGTGTCTTCGTATCTTCGAGATTCGTAAATCATATCATCGTATTTCCGAAGATACGATGCTTCGATGCCTCGAAGATACGATGTATACTGTATATAGGGTGTAAATACGGTATAATTGCATTCTTGGCGCGGTGGCGGAATCGGTATCCCGCCAAACAAAATTTGGCCGCAGTGCTGAAATTGGTATACAGGTCAGTCTCAAAAACTGATGGGCCTAAAAGCTCGTGTGGGTTCGAGTCCCACCTGCGGCACCCCGAATGTGGTTTAGGCGGGATCAAAAACCTGTGTAGCTAACACTACATGAGGGTTCGAGTCCCTCCCGCGCCACTTGGGAGACAGGGCGTGTGTTCTGAGCCTGTCGAATGATGAAATTTGTAACCGTGCCACAAAGAAACCGTCTATGCAATTTCAATATCAGGAATTAACAAAATCTTCTTTTACCGCATATGATGCATATGTTGTCGGATCCCTCTCCGGTACGGCACTCCCGCAGGATGTTATTTCCATTCTTTCCTCCATACGCTCAAAAGAAGATGGGCTTGGGAGTATTTTTTCATTCTCTCTGTTTGATTCTGTTACGGATGGACGTGTGACAAAAATCATCCTTATGAAATGCAAATCAGAAAATACCCCTACATATGAACAGCTTCTTGATGGATTTGCGCATCTGGCCAGACTTTTACAACGTGAACATTGCGGGCATACCGCGCTTGATATTGCATCGTTTTCCGCAGTGTGTTCCATGGAGAAATGCGTTCGTGCAGGCGTAACCGGTATATCACTGTCACTGTATTCATTCGTTCATCATAAATCGCATACGGATGAAAAACATCCCCAACCCCAGATGGTTACATTCCTTGCCGGATCTGACCGGAAAATAAGTATCGGGAAAGAAATAAAGATCAGCCTCACACATGTGCGTGCAGTTACCACCGTACGGACACTTGTCAACGAACCCTCTTCCGTTACAACTCCAACGTATCTGGCGAATTTTGCAAAGACGATCGCGAAATCGTCAAAAAGAATACGCTGTTCGGTTCTGACCCGGCAGATAATGAAAAAACGGGCGATGGGGGCACTATTGGCAATTGCCCAGGGAAGCCAGGAAGAACCGGCATTTATCCACCTTTCCTACAGGGGAAAATCGGATAAAACAGTCGTATTGGTAGGAAAGGGTATAACATTCGACTCCGGCGGTCTATCCCTGAAACCATCCGGATCGATGGAGACAATGAAATGCGATATGGCAGGCGCTGCAACGATTCTGGGGATTTTTTCCGTACTTACCGAACTTGAGCCCGATGTAAATGTCGTTGGACTTATTGCCGCAACGGAAAATATGCCGTCCGCAACCAGTATCAAGCCGGGGGATATCGTGCGTGCAATGGATGGCACGACGATTGAAATCCTCAATACCGATGCGGAAGGCAGGGTGATTTTGGCTGATGCGCTTAACTATTGGAAAAGCCTTTCGATACGGACAGAAAGCTTGATTGATATTGCCACACTGACCGGAGCGTGTGTCGTGTCGCTCGGGGAAGATATGGCGGGAATGTTTTCCAACTCCGATCGCCTTGCCGATTCTCTCACGTCCGTTGCAGGGGACACAGGGGAAAAGCTTTGGCGGTTACCGTTAGTCGACGGATATGATCGTCAGCTTGATAGTGCAGTTGCCGATGTGTCCAATGTATCGGCGTCAAAATATGCAGGTGCAATTACGGCAGCTTTATTCCTGCGCCGGTTTGTACCAAATGATCAGCCGTGGGCCCATCTTGATATTGCAGGACCCGCATTTGCGGAAAAGGATTCACCATTTACACCAAAAGGCGGGACGGGGTACGGGGTCCGGCTTCTTCTTTCATATCTTTCATCCATCCGTTAACGGGGGGTAAGCAGCAGCCAAAAAAAGAGGATTGTTGCTATCTGCGTAAAAACGCCAAAGGAGAATGCCGCTTTCGTGTGGAATCCATTCTGGAAATGGTGAAGGAAGTATGCTGCTTTTTTGATCCATGAATCGCTGTCTTTACTTCTGTCGGCATCGGAACCGGCAAAAAACATATACCATGGCGCCTCAAGCCAATCGGGGAGTTCCGCTGCGGCAATTGTGGCAAGAAGGATCCAGGGGTGTACAAGGCGAGAAAACAGAAGAAAAGCTCCAACAATGCCGATAAGCGTATCGGCAATAGCGATAATTCCGGTTATTGTTTTTGAGCGCGTCTGCCATGATGTCCCAAAATCCCAATGGGGAATACTGTCGAGAACAAAATGGGAAGCAAATCCGGCGATAGGTGCAAGGATCGGATTTTGGAGACGGGAGGCAATCATGGCACCCACGAGTGCGTGAGTTGTTGCAATCATAGATCGTATTGTAGTCAATACCGGGATGTTTCGTCTACCAAGGGACCCGTGTATACTGGAGACTATATGGAGAATAAACACTCAACGGGTGTTCTTGCCTTATTTGGCAATAAGCCATTTATGATTTTATGGATCGGACAGATCCTTTCCCAAATATCCTCCAATATGATTCTGTATCTGCTTGCCGTTGTCGTATACAAGTCAACCGGCAGCAATACGGCAGTATCGGGACTGTATATGGCATTCGGGATTCCCTCCGTCATCTTCGGTGTTTTGGCAGGTGCAATCGTTGATCATCTGGACAGAAGAAGAGTGATCATTGTCAGCGGTATCCTCCGGGCTCTGTTGGTTGGGCTTTTGCCTTTTGTGACGGCAAATACGGGAGTAGTGTATCTGGTGTTATTTTTAAGCGCCGTCATCAGCCAATTTTATTTACCTGCAGAAGCTCCACTTATTCCACAATATGTGAGGGAGCGGGAATTGGTAACTGCAAACAGCCTGTTTTCGTTTGCGTTCTACAGCAGTATGGCACTTGGATTCGTTTTTGCCGGACCGACGCTTCGGGTCTTGGGCGATACGGGGTCGTTTATTTTCATTGCAGGTCTGTTTGTACTTTCCTCGTGGATATCGGTTGTATTGCCAAAGAATGGAAAAAATTCGCAGGACCTGTCGCGGTATCTTCAATACGATATTGTGGAAGGGATTCGCAAAATCTCCGGAAGTATTGCGGACGGAATATCCTATGTTTCCCAGTCGAAAACATTGGGTGACTGTCTGCTCCTTTTAACCGGAACACAGATTATTTTTGCGATACTGGGCACACTGGCTCCGGGATTTGCAGACCGAGTTATGGGCATTGATATCCGGGATGCATCGGTTATTATTATTGGTCCGGTTGTGGGTGGAGTACTCATGGGATCACTCTGGGTAGGTAACGTTGGGTTCCGGTATAACCGGTCAAAGCTGATCAACACCGGTATCATATCCGCCGGTGTTACTCTTGTTGTCGTGTCGATTATCATTTACCTCAAACGGTTTACGGGGTTCCATTTTCTATTTGAAGACCAGGTTATAGTTCCGCTTGTGATTTCACTATTTTTCCTTTTGGGTATTGCTAATAGTTTACTCGATGTTCCGGCCAATTCCATGCTGCAGGATCATGCGGAAGGGGATATGCGGGGCAGGGTCTATGGTGTTTTATCCGCAGCAGTTGGTGGAATCGGAATTCTTCCCGTACTTCTTGGGGGAATACTTGCCGATGCAATTGGTGTGGGAAAGGTCATCAGTCTGCTGGGCGCCGTCATTGCGTTGTACGGTATCTACAGGGTACGATATAGGAAGTTTACGTATTGATTTGCGTATATGTACCCAATCCTTTTTTCCATAGGGCCATTTTCACTTTATTCATTTTCCTTTTTTCTCGTCGTTTCATGGTGCGTATGGTCCTATCTTTTTTGGAAACATCTCAAAGCATCAGCCGCAGCCCACCCGGCAATATTTGATACGATGTTCTGGATTACCGTCTGGGGATTTACCGTATCGCGGATTCAGTATGTATTGTTCCACATAGGGCAGTTTCAGAGTAATTGGCTGCGCGTATTTACCCTTTGGATTCAGCCGGGTTTGGGTTTATATTTTGCTGTTTTATGTGGAGTACTGGTATCTTTGTGGTTCAGAAAATCATTAAAGGTATCAAATGGAGAAATTTTTGACGCATGGATGTATTCATTTCCTCCGGCATACGCCTTCGGTCTTCTTGGATCATTTTTGGATGGAGGTGTTGTCGGCGTAAAATCTTCACTCCCATGGGCGGTTCGGTATGTGGGGTCGGAAGGACTGCGTCACCCCGTGCAATTGTATACGATTGTTGCGATTATCATTTTGTATTTTGGGTTCTATTTTGCTAAAAAGAATCAGAAAGTCGCATCATATTTCCGCATACCCGGTAACACGTCCGTATGGATGGGACTTTTTCTTTCCCTGATTTTATTTTTGATTGAACTGCTGACGAACCGTGTCGTATACTTGAGACTCGTGAGTGTAAACCAGTTTGTCTGCATTCTCGTTTTCGGACAATGTCTCGGAGCGCTGTTTGTTGTCCGGGGAGGTCATCGGATTGTAGCCGGAAAAATCCAAAATGGTAATTCCTTTATCCGGCGGAAATTAGGAGGATTGTATGCACGCATTTCCGAAAGATTTGCTCGTAGACATACGCAAACACCTGGAAGCTGAAAAAGAAGATCTGACCAAACGTATTGCCGAACTTACGGTTCAGGACCCGTTTTCGGATCCCGATCGTGCAACCGATAATGCAGCATCGGATACCGAAGCGGCAGAGGAATCCGACCATGATCGGTATGCGGCCATGACGGATGAACTGAAGGAAAAAGTGGCGGAAATATCCGATGCCATTACCCGGATCGACAATGGGACGTATGGTTTTTGTACGAATTGTCAGGCTATGATAGACACGGATCGTTTGGGTATCCTCCCGATGGCAACTCTGTGCAAATCATGCGAGGAAGCAAAAAAAATACTCATAAAAACATAAATTCGATACGTTTGGCTGTGTGATATTCCATGGATATTCCGATTCTGTTTGAAAACGACAGGTTTTGTGCAATTAACAAACCCGCAGGAATTGTGGTAAACCGTGCCAGTACCGTGCATGAGGAAACAATTCAGGATTGGGCTGAAAAATCGATCCATTTCGAAAATACGTCCGACCCTGCGCAGCAGGCATTTCGTGACCGTGCGGGAATCGTGCACCGGATCGATAAGGAAACGTCGGGAATCCTACTGATTGCCAAAACGAACGATGCGTTTCTTCTTTTTCAACGGGCTTTTTTTGATCATGTGATGGAGAAAACCTATACGGCGTTTGTCCATGGAAAAGTAACGCCGGCAGAAGGGGAGATCAATGCACCCGTCGGAAGGTTGCCCTGGAACAAAGAACAATTCGGTATCGTCCCCGGGGGAAAAGAATCCCTTACACGTTACGTCCGTACGTCCATCAGAACATATGCCGATTCCCAGTCCGGTGATACGATAGTATTTAGTGTTGTCGACTGTTTCCCAAAAACCGGTAGGACACATCAAATCCGAGTACACATGAAGTATATCGGACATCCGATTTTGGGTGATTATCTGTATGCGGGAAGGAAAACCAGCAGGTCGGACCGCGTGTGGGCAGGTAGGGTTATGCTTCATGCGCGGGGAATAACCATACCGGCGGGTGTCGGAGCGGATGTTTCCCAAGGGCAGATCCATATTGAAGCACCGTTGCCGGGTGACATGCAGGAGGTATTGGATGCGTCCCGGATTGTACCTAGCCTATGAACATTAATCTCATACCGATACTTCTGTCATTTGTTCTGCAGTTCGTATCGGCTATTCTTGGGGCAATTGCCGCATCAAAGCTGAAATTACCCCTAATGGTTGGTTATATTGCCGGTGGCGTGATGGTCGGAAACCTTTTTGCCTCTTCACTTTCCCATGAGACGATAACGCTTATTGCAGATATCGGCGTTACACTTCTGATGTTTACATTGGGAATTGATTTTTCCATGCAAAGGCTCAAAAAGCACATAGGAACGGTAGTCGGTGCCGCAATCATCCAGATTGTTCTTTTGGCATTTCTGTTTTGTGCATTTTTTATGGTTTTGGGATTTTCGTTTTTTGCTTCGCTTGTTATCGCAATTGCCGCATCACTTTCGTCTACTGCCGTAGTTGTACGTATCCTGTCGGAAAAAGGCGAGCTTGATACCTCCCATGGCGAACTTTTGACCGCATGGCTTGTCGTACAAGATTTGTCGGTTATACCCCTCATGCTTATTCTCCCTGTCATGTTGAAAATAGGTGTGTCCGACGGAACATTTTTTGATGCCATGCGTCTTATACTTCCCCAGATCGCAAAAGGGATGGGGGCAATCGCCGCAATAGTCGTATTGGGTAGATTCGTATTGCCGAAACTATTTTCCGTTCTTGCCAATCTGGGAAGCAGGGAAGTGCTCGTCCTTGCGACTGCGGGGCTTGTCCTGCTGGTAGGACTAACTTTCATGATGCTTGGACTGTCCAGCGCACTAGGCGCGTTTATCGCAGGTATGATGCTTGCCGAAACAAGCGAAAAACACGAAATTTTTTCCGATATCCGTCCGTTTCGTGACCTGTGTGCCGGAATATTTTTCGTTTCCATCGGTCTTGCATTGCCGCTTGGCAGCATGGGTCCATTATGGGTAACCATTCTTCTGTCAACGCTCGTTATTGTTGTATTCAAGTGGGGGATTGTCTATACGTTGTGCCGGTTTATCGGTCTGCATAAGAAGACAGCAGTTATTGTGGGGATTGGGCTTGTTCCGATGAGCGAATTCGGGTTTATCCTTGCCCGTGAGGGGATGCAGATTGGTGCGCTGTCCCAAAATAATTATTTATTTTTGGTTGCAGTTACGTTTTGTACTATTTGCATCGGTGCCCCAACACTGTCGCGTGCGCATCGGTTATATGGATGGTTTAAGCATACTCTCGGACGGATTCTTCCTCCTGTATTTAAAACACGTACGGAAAAGGATCAGGAAAAAGGTATTGTCCAGATGGATATTTCCGACCATGTGGTGATATGTGGATACGGGCGCGTTGGAAAATATGTCGGACGCGCACTTGAAATGGCGGGCGTGCCGTTCGTCGTGATCGATTACGACCACCAGCGCATTCTTGCTTTGAAGAAGAAGGGAATCCATGCGGTATTCGGGGATCCTTCCGATATCGACGTATTGGATTATGCTCAGGTTGATCTTGCAAAATGTCTGGTGATTGCAATACCGGATCGCTACTCACAGGAAAGCATTATCGCCAATGCACTTACGCTCAACAGGACAATTCCTATCATCTGCCGGACGCATCATGAATCGGACTTGCGGGAGCTTAAGACACTTGGAGTAACCACGCTTGTACAACCCGAATTCGAGGCTGCCCTTGCGATAGTCGGACGGCTACTTCATGAATTCGGAAATGATGAGGAACAGATCCGGGGTAAAGTTTCCCGACTGAAGATCGAACATGGATTGGGGTAGAGCGCATATGGACCAAGGATTTTCTTATGAGGTAACCCGGACGGACTCTAAAACGCGCGCGCGATGCGGCCGTATTTCCACCCCCCACGGCTCCATACAGACTCCGGCGTTCGTTCCCGTCGGTACGCAGGGAAGCGTGAAATCCCTGGATCCTCTGGATCTTGTGGATCTTGATGTACACCTGTTTTTCGTCAATACCTATCATATGGTACTCCGGCCCGGAATGGAACGGATGAAAAAGTTCGGCGGAATCCATTCATTTATGCATTGGGATCGTCCGGTCATCACAGATAGCGGTGGTTTCCAGATTTTTTCCCTCGGCTCCAAGCGGTTCGGAAATACCAATAGTGATGACGGGGGAAAGCCTTTACTTGTATCTTTGGACGATACCGGTGTCCGTTTCCGATCCCATTGGGACGGGTCGGAATATGAATTTACCCCGGAACGTTCCATGGAATATCAGTGGAATATCGGCTCAGATATCCATATTGCATTCGATGACTGTACGCCTTATCCGGTAAGCCCCGAGTCGGCAAGCCGGTCAATGGAGCGCACACATCTGTGGGCAACAAAAAGTCTATCCGCCCATCAGCAGTGTTGGAAAACGGCAGGAAACGAAGGTAAGCCCTATCAGGCTCTCTACGGAAGCATCCAGGGCAGCGTATATGAATCGTTGCGGAAAAAAAGTGCAATGTTTGTGACAGGTATGCCATTTGATGGATTTGCAATCGGTGGTGTATCGGTCGGTGAAAGCAAAGAGGATATGAAACACGTTTTGGATTGGGTGACACCGCTTTTGCCGGACGGAAAACCACGGCACCTTTTGGGAGTGGGGGAAATCGATGATATTTTCGAACTTATTGCCCACGGAGTCGATACTTTCGATTGTGTTGGACCGACACGACTTGCCCGCATGGGAACCGCATACGTGCATCCGTGGGGTGTCCATCGCTACGGGAACGATGCAGCCGACAGATTTCAAATCAATATAACAAAATCGGTGTATCTTGATGATGATGGTCCGATTGATCCATTGTGCGGGTGTGCCACATGCAAGCGGTTTAGTCGGGGATACATTGCCCATTTATTCAGGAGCCGGGAGCTTCTCGCATACCGGTTGCTCACGATCCATAATATTGCGTTCGTCAACAATCTTGTTTTGTCCATACGTGAATCGATTGCATCTTCTACTTTTCTTGAACTGCAGGACACATGGCTTTACAATAAATAGAAGGAGGAACCATATATGTCGATGGATTTTCGTCACCATGAAAAAAAGAAAGTTTCGAAATCAAAACTTGAGAAACGTGCACAAAAGGAAATGAATTCATCTTCCTGGCAACTTCCCCAGGTGGAAATAATCAAAAAAGGCAAAAAAGATAATGCGTAATCCTCGCCGTAGGTCCGGCGTAACGGAAGGATTCGGGATCCTTGCCCTTCTGCTTGTAGGGATTGTGGGTATCTGTATTGTATTGGGTATTTTTATTGTCCGATTATCCAAACGATCGCCGCTTAACCGTTACACGGCAGTCATTACGGGAAATCCTTTTCTTGTCGTATCATGGAATCGGTCCGATGATTCCATCATCGCAATCAGTATCCCAGCAACAGTCCGGATTGATGGGGCATATGGATACGGGACCTATTCATTGGAGGCGCTCCATAAACTCGACATCATGGATAAACGGGATGGAAAATTGCTTCTTACATCCCTTTCCGATGCGCTTGGGTATCCGGTTGATACATATTTGGATATGAGTACCGGAAAGCGTCTTTTGACCAATGATACCCGGAGCGATTTCCGTGATGTGTGGTCATTTTCCCATGTGTTCAACAGTATTTTGGGCCAGCGGGGGTCACTCCCTCCGGTTGAGTTTTTTGGATTGGTAAAAACCGCAATGTCCGTTCGGGACGAAAAATTACAGACATTCGATTTAGGACTGATCCCGGGTGTAATAGTTGATGAACAGCTACCGGATCAGACGACTGCAGATACATTGGATGCCGATAGGGTAGCCGATGTCGTAACGGGATTGTTTGAGGATACGGATATTCGGCAGGAGCGTCTTCGGGTTGCTCTTTTTAATACAACGTCCATGCAGGGGATAGGCCAGAAGGCGGCAAAACTGTTATCTACCATGGGTATGTTTATTGTATCCGTGACGAATGATTCGACGGAGCGGTCCACTTGTCTTGTCCGGACAAAAAAGGAGTTCGAACAATCCAAAACGGTCCGCGTCATACGGGATCTTTACCGCTGTTCGTTGCAGAGTACCCAAGACCCGCTTCGCTCCGATGTGGATGTCTATATCGGGTATGATTTTGCCTCCCGTTATGAACCGTTTGGGCAGGAACCGGAGTAAATCTTTCTATTCATCCTGCTGTTCGCCTGATTCATCACCGGTTTGTGTCACATCCGGTTTTTCCCGGTTTTCATCGTGGGAATAGGGAATATAGCTGGTTTTTCCGATGAATGACGGCTGGTTTTTGAGTGCTTTTGCCCGCGACAGTTCGCGGATAAAGACGCTGATACAGTTTTTCGACATACTTTTTACATGGACACAATACGTATTTCCTGCAGACATCAGGTGATTGATCCGGAATGCTATATCGTCGGGAAGTGCTCCGACGTAGGTATTGTCGCATTTTCTACGTAGTTCGACGCCGTGTTTTTTTGACTTGAACAGTAATTCTTCCCCGGAATGTAGCTGTGAAATCGCATTAGTCGGCGCAATATTGACACAATCGACGATTTTTGTTTTTCCCGGTTCCTCCAGAAACCGATCGGGTGCAACGAAGACAATGCCGTTTGGCTGTTCTTTCTTTTTTGACGATGCACAGGATTTGAGCCGTTCTATGTTTTTTTTTGCGATGAGGTTGTACGGATCGATGGTAAGTACCCGTTTATATTCCTTAAGGGCTTGGGTGGTATTTCCGGTTTGAGCGTATGCAAAAGCCAGACGGTTGATCGTGTCGCTGTCTTCCTCGCTGTTTTGCAGAATTTCCTGATTGATACGTATTGCGTCTTCCCATCGAAGTTCGACGGCTGCCGCAAGTGCTTCATCCTTAAGGTTGACAGTCATAATGAAAAAAGTCTACCGGTTTAGTAAAAATTGTCAAGAGAGAATAGTGCACACTACATTGTTTTATACAAAAACGCTACAATACATACGCTATGTCAGGACATTCCAAATGGTCAAAAGTGAAGCACCAGAAGGCTACGACGGACGTACTTAAGGCCGCTGCGTTTACGAAGGCAAGCAGGGGGATTACCGTTGCCGTTATGGAGGGTGGCGGAATTATCGATCCTGAGTTTAATTTTAAATTGCGTCTGGCAATCGAAAAGGCAAAACAGGTCAATATGCCGGGGGAAAATATCAAGAGGGCAATCGAAAAGGCAAGCGGTGCCGGAGCGGGAGCACTCAAGCAGGAGACGTATGAGGGGTACGGACCGTATGGTGTCGCGCTTTTCATCGAAACGGCTTCGGATAATACCAATAGGACCGTTTCGTTTATCAAGCAGACGCTGGAGTACGCCGGTGGATCCATGGGTTCGCCGGGATCGGTTGCATATCTGTTCGAACGAAAAGGCGTCGCACTTCTTACAAAAACCCGGACATTTGACGATACATACACGTTTGGTGCCAATGCCGGAGCGGACGACGTAATAGAAGCGGATAATGTTTTTGAAGTCTATTGTGATGCAGGAGTGTTATCGTCATTGGTATCTGCTGCAGAGCGTGAAGGATTTATGGTAGAGGAGTCACGGGTTGTTATGCGTCCTACCTTAACGGTTCCGCTTGATGATACCAAGCAGTCGGTTCTTGAATCATTGGTGGAAAAACTGGAAGAACATGATGATATCCAGGAAGTTTTTACCACAATGGCCTAGTCGGGAAGGGGAATATATGAAGATTGCTTTTCTCAAAAGACGAACGGTAAAAAAAACCACATCGGCATTTTTGGTTTTTGTCCGCACTTTCTGGAACAGATTTATCAATCCTCCGATTTCCAAACGGCAGATATTCGTATTCGAAACGGTTGTTTTGACGGCAGGACTACTTTTAACACAGCTTGTGTCATTTGACGCACGGTTTGAATTTGTTGTCGGACTGTTCCTTTGTACATATCTTCTGTCCGCATATTCCCTGAGAGATAATCTTAGCGGCATTGAATGGATAACACTTCTTCTCCCGATTTCCTTTTTTTCCGCCGGCGTGGCATTGTTTTATTTTCTCCTGCCTGTCCGTTGGCTTACCAGAATTCCGGTAGCGACGCTTTATGCCGTGGGTATTTACGCACTGTTGCTAACGAATAACATCTATAATGTTGCCGCGATCCGGACGATTGCCCTCCTTCGTGCCGCACGGTCCGTCGGATTCCTGCTTTCGGTTCTTACTTTTTATTTATTTGGCTCGACCATCGTCTCTCAACAGAATTACGCTCCGTTTAACGCGTTTTTTTCCGGACTTGTCGCATTTGGGGTAGGGATGCCGCTTCTGTGGAGTATCGAACTGACTCCAAGGCTAGGGAAGAAAGTATTGCATCTTTCCATAGCGCTGTCCGTTATTGTCGCGCAGGTTTCATGGATTCTTTCGTTTGTTCCGACGCCTCCTGCCATTATAGCCTTAACGCTTACGGCTGTCTTTTATAGTATCTTCGGAATGGGAGTCGAATACCTTGATGAAAAGCTCTATAAAAAAACCGTTACGGAATTTTTATTGGTAAATATTTTTGTTTTTCTTATTCTTCTTCTGACCACACGATGGCGATAAAAAAACTAAAACAGACCGGAGTGGGAGAGAGGGATGATATAGTTTGATATAGTTTCTAAATTAGACCTATAACTATGTGGATAAAAGTTTTCACGGTATAAATAAGAATATTTCACGTAATTATAGGACTAATATAAGTTTTCGTTTATATATACGTATTCCAGTATCTTGGGATATGGAGACAATAGAGAGGAATCTGAGGCAAGATATATAACTTGGATTGTCCTGACGCTCTATTTTCACATACATCAAAGAGTTTTTTATTTCAAGTGTTTAGCCTCAAAAATATAGATTTAGATTGTTGTTATGCTCCAAATTCAAACGCATAAGCAGTTACATGGCCGTACTGCTACGAGTAGGGATTGATATACGGTCATTGTACTTTTACTGGTCCATTATCGATACGTCCATATGCCCCTATCGGAAGTATCGAGCGATTGTTTGATGTCTACCTCAGAAAGAAGAGAAGGGAGCGTTCTTATGCTCCATATATGAATTTAAGAGAACCCGAACAAAAAGAGATGTTTAGCCTCAAAAGTATTAGTTTAGCGCATAATGACGCGCTATTTTACGACATCTATAAACAGGAGTTGTTCATTGTACGGAAGACTGTATTGTGTACTAAATTCAATTCGATTCTTACTGCTTTGTAAAGCAATGAATCCGTACTGGATTTTGCATAAAGAACGGATATTGTCGTCGTCGGTCCTCCGGTAGTGATTTAAGCCTTATGAGCAGTAGTTCCGTTGGTTTTACCGATTTTGGGGTGTTTGGGCTGTTACATAGGTATGGGTTCCAAGACAGGGCGGATTCAAAGGGAATACGTCCGAAAATGATAAACCAATACGACAAGTCAGTCTTTTAGGAAAAATACGGATATATGCTCGTACGGGAAGCCGGTAAAAGAAATTTCCATAATGTCGTACAATAATACTTTTACGACGTTAGGCACGGTTTTTGAGCTCAGCACTTCTCCGATTTGCCGGTTTTCTTCTTGTCCTAAAATGTCTGAATTTTATAAAATTCTGTCGGAATTTCCGTTTCTTCCTTTCTTTTTATTTTTGGAATATTTTGTGGTGTTTTGCATCCTTTCCCGACCCACCCGGGATTAATGGATTTTTGGAATTTTTGGGTCTTTTTCCCGATATTTCCCGATTCCCGCTTACTGGCTGTAGAGCCATAATGATCAATCCCTAGTCTTTACCAAAACGAAGCCGTTTACGGGCATTACAGGGGCTTACAGCAGAGGCTAAATTTGAGATGCTTCGAAGACCAGTTTTTGAAGCATCTCAAAGTTTCCGACATGGTCTTGTACCGGTTCTACAAGCGCATAGACATCCTGGCGTGTTACGAATTTTGAAAGCAGTCCGATAAGTTCGGATTTATTCGGAACCGCACGGTCCGATGACAGGAAATTCGGGTTGGATAATGAGTCATGGAAATCGGTGCCGTTGTATGGATCGATATCAAAACCGACATGCAAAAGACGCGTTTGTCGGAAGAGTTTATCCGTGGTTGCAATAAGATGGTTGTAGACATCGGTTCGCTGGTCGGATATACAACCGGCAGCCGTATGGGAAAAGTCGTTTGCAATGGCAATGGACGGGATCAGATGGGAAAATTCGGATATGGAGAGTTCCGAGATATCAACGGGTTGTGATGTTTTATCAAACTCGTATCCTGCAGGATAGATAAACGGTGGTGTGGTTTCAACGGTCAGCAGAATGCCTTTGGAGCGTGCATAGGCATCAAGGCGTTCGATAGCGTGGACGGCGTGTTGTATTCCGTCAGGACGGTCCACAGCGTCGCTTACGACACGGACATCATGGGTTTGGAAATCGTATAAAACACGGCGCAGTGACCCTGAGTGGATATTGACGTAGACGGCCCCGATACGCGCCGCATGGTCGATGGTTGTCTGGATCAGGTGCTCGCTGTCCATACTGATCTGCTCATCCGGATAGGCAAATGTTTGCCAGAAACCTTCCCGGGTTGTTGCCCAATGATGCAGTCCCAGCGCTATGTGGTTGGCTCTGCAATGGGTAAACAGGTCCGTATAATCATCCGGACGGTCCGGACGATACCAGACTTCGACAAACCGTGCGCCGGTTACAGCAAGATCATGGATGCTTGATTGTTGGGGACCGACTTTAATACCCAAGGTCATAGGAATATATAGTATAGAAGACATACGGGTTGTCTTCCATGGGGTATGTGAAGTTTCACTCTTGCAACTCATGATGTCGTACAATATATTTGTAGTATGAACGACATGGTCTATGGAAAAATTCAAGAATTTTTGGAATATCTGGAAATTGAGCGTAATGTATCGCTTTTGACCATCCGCAATTACCGCCATTATTTGCTCCGCTTTGTGGAGTTTCTTGCCGGACTCCCCTTCTCCCCTGTTGATGATACCGTGAAAACTAGTACCGATTCGGATGATCAAAACGGGAAAAATTCGGAAAATATCATGAAAAAACTTATGTCCGTTCCGATTTCCGCCATAACACCCGAGTCCATCCGGCAGTTCCGGCTCACGTTATCCCGCTATAGCGATGAGTTGGGGGTGCCCCTCAAACGTGTGACACAAAATTATCACCTCATTGCCGTACGTTCATTTCTTAAATACCTGGCAAAACGGGATATCGC
>CAZVTJ010000009.1:0-25090 GCA_964630015.1 uncultured Gammaproteobacteria bacterium
AAAAACATAATGATACATCCAATTTGGGATTTGAAAAATTCTTACCGTTAGCGGGCACTATTTTGTTGGCAATAAACCCATGGAACATTCATTTTTCCCGGGGAGCATTTGAGTCTAATGTTGCAGCAATGTTTATTGCCGCCGGACTACTTTTTTTCCTGAAGGGTTTGTCAAAAGAAAATTTCAAATACTTAGTGTTATCCATTTTCTCATTCGCTGCTGCAATATATACCTACAATATTGCCAGGTTATTTGTTCCATTGTTCGTTCTTATCCTTACTATTATTTACCGAAAAGAAATACAAAAGTCATTCACTGGTAAACATATCATATATCTTGGACTCATAACCATTACACTGTTATTCCCTTTCATAAAAGGTTTTATTGGAACCGGTGGATTCAAATCGACCAAGGGGACTTTACTGTTTTCAAGTGCGGTAGTCCAGTCACAATTATTGGAAATCCGAAGTTATTTCACCAGTTTTCCTGCAATTATTATTTCAGTATTCTTTAATAGATTTATCTTATCGCTCTGGTATTACATCATAAATTTATTCAATTATTTAAATGTCGATTTCTTTTTCATTCATGGTCCCCAACACGGAAACCACGGTGTCGGATTAGTTGGATTATGGTATCTTTTTGAACTACCCACGGTAATTCTCGGTTTATTTCATATTATTAATTCAAAAAATGTCAATAAATGGACTATTCTTTCATGGATTTTGCTTACAATAGCAACAGCCTCACTCACCCGGGAAGCGCCTCAGGCAACAAGAAGTTATTTTCTAAATATCCCCGTGACAATTTTATCAGCCATTGGGACTCTCATAGCCATACGGTATATTTATTCCTTACAAAAAAAGTATTTGCAGAAGGCAGGTTTGATCCTTTCTGCTGCTTTTTGCCTTTATTGCATCATTTTTTATTATTATATTTATACGGTTCGATTCCCTGTATATTATGCAAAATCATGGCGTACAGCCGACCGGGATGTTTCTTTATTTTTGAAGATTCATCAAGATGAATATAATTCAATAATTATCGATTCTGACTCCGGATTCCAATATACTTCCCTTTTATTTTACTTGTCGTATCCGCCCTCAGATTTCCATGGAGCAGAATGGACGCCGGATGACAACGAAGGATTTAGTTCCCCTATTCGCTTCGGAAAATATGAATTTAAAAAAATTGATTGGATTAATGACTTAAAAAGGCCAAATATTTTAATTCTTACATCAGGCAACCAAAATATTGAAGAAGGTAGAATGATTTCTGAAGTTAAATATCCGCAACGCCCTGTTGTGATTCCGATTAAAGAACAAATTGTACAATTTCCTGTTGAAGAAGCTGCTTATAAACTTATTATAACAAAATGATTTCCACTAAGGATCACTCAAAACGCAATATTCAAATATTTCTTTTATCTATTGTAGTCGTTCTTGGAGCAATTATTAGATTTTATCGCCTTGGCAGCATACCATCAGGGTTTCATCGTGATGAGGCATACCTTGGATATAACGCCTATTCAATATTAAAAACAGGGCATGATATGACAGGAAATTTCTTGCCCATACACATTTCTTCTTTTCTTTATAGTCCCGGTGGATATTCATATTTATCAATCCCGGCAATTATTATTTTTGGTTTATCACCATTTTCAATTCGATTTGCATCGGCTTTTTTTGGAACACTATCAATATTGGCTACGTATTTGCTGGTATCAGCTTTAGCGAAATTCACAAAAACCCAAAACAATCAAAATCGAAATTATTTATCATCATCTGTAATCGCACTACTCTCATCATTCTACTTAGCTATCACTCCATGGCATATCAATCTGTCTCGTACAGCAACCGAAAACACTATTGTTGTTTTTTTTATCACACTTGGAACTTATACTTTACTTGAATATATTCAAAATAAAAGAATATGGTTATTCATTCTTTCTTTCATATCCTACGCTACTACACTTGCAATCTACCAGGCGCCACGAGCTTTCCTGCCAATGTTTATTCCATTACTAGGATTTGCATTTATGCACAATCTCTCAAAACGTCAATTTATGAATTTTTTTCTGATATTTATTCTTACTATTGTTATTCCTCTGTACTTAATTCTAAAATCACCACAATTAGCAACCAGAATCCGTACCGTAAGTTTATTTGCTACACCTGGTACACAACTGATAGTTGATGAATTCATTCGTGAAGATGGCACAATACCGAACAATCCAATAGCAACAAGGCTATTCCATAATAAACCCATAGCATATAGTCTTCAGGGGATACGCAACTATTTTGAGCACTGGTCTTATGATTTTTTATTTACGGATGAAATACTACCAATGAGGTACCGAATACCAAGTGGAAGCAGTTTATATATAATATTTTTACCCTTTTTACTATTCGGTATCATCTATCTTGTTAATATATCAGGACCGATTCCTGTTGTTCTACTTGGATGGATATTATTAGCTCCAATCGGTAGCTCTCTTACTTTTGATGATATTCCGAATATCCAACGTACTCTAATAATTTTCCCTGCACTTAGTATCGTTATTGCTTTTGGGACCATGTATGTTATAGATAAACTTAAGAGTGTATCAAAATATCTTATATACCCCTTCTACTCTGTCTTGCTTATTGTTTTTTTATATAATATCTCACAATATTTTCACGCTTATTATGTCCAACAATTAGTTCACAGACCTTGGTATCGTCATGAAGGATATCAAGAACTTGTTTTATCCGTTAATGAAATTCTGGATAAAAATTCTTCACGATTTAATAAGGCAATTATTACAAACAGTGAATCTGCACCAAGTATTTTTTTCCTATTTTTTGGAAAATATAATCCATTATCTTTCCAAAACGAAATTCGCAATTCAACATTTACTTCATATGATAGGATCAATTTCTCAAAATATATTTTTACTAAAGAAGAATGTCCTTTCCGCGAATATGAAGAAACTAATAAGCTAACTTCAGAAAAACGAATTGTTACAACAGGAAAACCCGGGTTACTATACGTAAATTATGGAATATGTAAGGAACCAAAACAAACTGGAAATATTATCAAAACAATTACGCGTAATGACAATACACCCGTATTTCAAATTATTTCGCTTAAAAATAAGTAAATTTTGTAAGTCTGGAAAGTTAATTTAATAATCGTTGTTTTCTGTTGCCCGATGTATAAATAATTAAACCGATTAACATTAATATTCCCGATGCTGTTATATATAAACCAATCTTTAAAGATTCAGGTTGGTATTTAAACTCCAAGAAGTGTTTTCCTTTTGGAATTATCACGGAACGGAAAGAATAATTAGCCCTATAAACTGTCGTACTGTTTCCATCAATAAATGCGTTCCATCCTGGGTAATAATTATCCGATAGAAAAAATAACATGGGATTATTAGTATAAGTTGTAAATTTCAAATAATTTGGGGTATAAGTACTAAGTTGAGCAGTTCCGGTAGCCTCAACATTAGATGAAAATCCACTTGGTATTGATTCCAAGATTACTGTGCCTCGCATATCAAAACGAGGATCATAGAGTTTTCGTAAAATTTCATTATCATTTTTAACAGTAATATATCTATTAGCCAAAAAAAATCTCGGTAGTGATTGGGTATTTTCATAAATATTAAATGTATTGTCTGTCCAAATTTTTTTGAAAATGTTTATATTTTCCTTTAATTTTTTTTCATTTTGTTGTAATGTAACCACATACTTTACACCAAGTAAATTCATTAATTTCAATCTACTATCATCTTCTTTTAATTCCGATAAATCTTTTATTGGATATAAAAAGGCATCAGCTCTTTCCTGTTTCTTATCATTTGAAAGACGATTATAAAAAAAATAAAGTAAATCTGAGTATCGTTTTATATTGAATGATTCATAACCTTCCGGTGATTGTAAAGAAAAATAGTTTGAAAAATTTCTGTTGATATAAGCATCACCAACACTCCAATAACGATTAATTCCGATGATTCTTTTTAATGTCTTAATAACAGCTGTATCGGGATATATATATTTTCTATTGTTAAAATATAAATACTTGTTTGCAAAATATACGGTATTTAATAAAGATATAATAATCAGTAAATAATATGCATATTTCCTGAAATATACCTTTATTTGTGAAAAAAGTATTATAAATGATGAAATTATAAAAATACCTGAAGGCAATAATAAATTTCTAATGTAAACTTTACTGTTATACTCAACACCGGTATATTTTAGAATTGCGTATTTCCATAAAAAGAAAAATGCACTAAGTAATATTATGAAAATAACAGAATGTCTGACAATTTCCTTTTTCTTAAGAAAATGATCCATACCAAAAGAGGATAAAACACAAAAACAAAACGTTGATAAATATGAAATCCTCGTAGGTGTCATTTCCGAAATAAACGGTAAGTGTAAACTATATAATACAAACCAACTTGTCGGTAGGGAAAAAATCAACGATAAAAAAATTAAACCCATTACCGTAAAAAATTTCGAATATACATTATTATTTTTCGTAAAAAATAAACTTACACTTAGTAGAACCATTTGTAATGCAGGGATTCCAAACCATATTACCTTTTCATGATAAAATGAATTCGATGAATAATTATGTGTTGCGGGATTTCCAAAATAATCAGGCGCCAGGAATGTAACTAAATGACTTAAAGATGCAAAGAAATTTACAAACATTAACTTAACATCCGTAACGCTGCGTGCCGATAATCGATATGCTTCATATGAAGGAACCAACTGAATTCCGGCTATTAGCAAAGAAATTATAAATCCCGAAACAATTGTCAATAAAATTGTTATCTTCTTCTCTTTGGAATGGAAAAATTTATAAACTGTAAATAATCCTGATAATACAAATAAATAAAAAGTTGTTTGAAAATACCCGGAAAATATAGAAAAAAGCAAAGATATCACCAAAATCAATATGTCCTTTGAATTGATTTTTTTATATAAACCATTTATTGCATACAAAACCAATGGCAATGGTATTATTGAATAGACAGACATAAACATTTCTTCCCACCAGACGATCATAATTCCTGAAAACGCATAGGTAATACTACCGAAAAATACGGCTTTATTACTCAATTCCAAATCACGTAAAAATATACTCATGGCAAAATAAGTGAGTATCGGAATAAGAAGTATTACGACAGTCCATGCATCCATTTGGGGTAAAACTAAAAATAACCAGGTCAAAGGATGGAAAACTGCCGATTGATAAGCCGCAAAAATAACATTTCCGGAAAAACTATAAGGATTCCATAAAGGAAACTCACCCAATTTTATTTGATCCGTTACTATTTTTCTTAGCGGATAAAACATCCGTAAAGTATCGAATCCTATTGGTTTTGACGGTAATCCATTTATATATCCGTCCCAGGTATACGAAGCCCAAGGTTGATAAAAAGAAAGCAGAAGATTACCCGGTATAGGCACTTTATTGCCTAAAAAGTACTGACGAAAAATAAAGAATGTAAATATTACAATAAATACTCCTGGTATAAATCGTGATATTTTATTCATATTCGTTTCAGGGGCATTAGTCTAAATTTTCAGATGCTATCATAACTGCATCGCTCCCATCCAAATTTCTGATGCTGAAATTCTGTAAACCCGTATAATCTACTTCCCCAGGTGTAAAAACATAAATATTATTACTTCCATTAGTCAATTCCCTATCAATATAACTTCTATCGAATTTATGGAAATAAAAATTTTCAAAATGATTATTTTCTTCACCCCAACCACCTGAAACCGTTCCTCCTGATAATAGGTATTTTACGGGGTCATATTTGCCGTAATATAGCATAAAAATATATGGCCATTCCAACTTTGTCGATACGATAACCTTGTCGTATTTCTTGTGTACACGGAATAAATATTCCGTCATTTCCTTCCTCCCATAAACCCATGATTGTGAGCGTTCATACGGCAAATGAATAATATATTGGTGGAGGTAATAAAATGTCGAAAATACAAATACTATCAAAATACAAAAAGAAAACGTAATACCCAATACTTTCTTTTTTAAAAAAAATAACTGTCCTAAAGTATAAATTCCATATGCGGCGAAATACGCCAAAGGAATACTCATACCAATGCTTCTAATTGCATGGGGAACATCCCATGTTACCGATGGCGGTACAAGTGACAAAAATATAAATACCAACATATGTTGTGTCGCTAACCTGAATTTTTTAAATGAAGTCAGCAAACCAATAAATATAAAAGGCGCAAGCCAAAAATATATTAGGCCAACGCGTGGTGCATGGTGATGTTTATATCCTGTATCGAAAAATAAAAAATCAGGAGAAAAATGTGATAAATAACCACGCGCCACCAACTGAACCGATGTTAATATATGATTATCGTGAAACAATCGCCGTGGAATATCTATACTCAAAGAAGCATCGTAAAACATTTCCTTTTCATCGGTTTTATACTGATCTGTTTGGCTAAAAATATTTGTACCCTTAAAACGGATGTTTGTCCCCTGAAAGAACACCTCATACGCAAGAAGGAAAAAAGCCGCTAAAAATAAGATCAATGGTTTTATGAATAATTTCCTTTTTGTCCATACGGTATTTCTTGATACGTATAATAGATATAAAAATAATAACGGTGTAAAAACATGTGAACTCAAATAGCTATAAATCGATAATATAAAAAATAATGCAGATATCACCATTAATTTAGGTTTATTCAATCCCTTCAGGAAAAAATACATGAAAGATAATGAAAAAAATAAACCTACGTTTGCTTCAGCCGCCATTCTGGAAAATTGAATATTCCATGGCTGAATAGCAATTAACAATGCGCTCAACAGGGGAATTACATACTGAAATTTTACTTTTTTCCCTTCATCTTTATTACTCCCAACAAATAATAATTCCCTAACCAGAAAAAAAACAATGACTGTCGTCAAAATACCGGCGAATATTGAGGGGAAACGGACCGCAAAATCATTATATCCAAACAATATTATCGACCCAACTACCAAGTAGGTGTATACAGGTTGTTTATAATCATCCAATGACCGTATGGTAAGCGGAAAGCGGTTCCCATATTCATCCTTACTGGTTTTTAGAATTGAATTTGCATTGTACCCTACCGATACTTCATCCCAGTTGAGCGAAGGCGGCACTTTGGTAATTTCTACTGTTCTACATACAGTTGCCAGTAGTACGATTAAGGACAAAATACCAAAAAGATACTTATTTTTCATGGATTACAATCATTATTGAGTAATATTAATTATACATCAATATTTACCGTAAATTTTATTAAAAAACCGTATACTATACATACCCATGGCGAGAATTAATTATCGTTATCTCAAAAAAGCAGTATCTATTGTCATTTTGGCAGGTATCTATCTGGTATTTTATCGTATCCTTATCCAACGCATGAATGCATTCGGATGTTTTGACGATTGTTTCAATTACGTTGGCGGATATTTCATTAATAACGGTAAAAAGATATATACGGACTTTTTCTTTAACCACCAGCCTCTAATGGCATATATGAGCGCTTTCATTCAGAAGCTGACCAATATAGATTCCATACCGCTACTTCTACTTCGCCATAGACAGGCACTGGTATTATTCGGGCTAGTTTTCAGTTCAATCATTACAATTCGTTTTGGATATATTGGCGTACTATATGCATTTCTTTATGAGTCTTCAAAATATTACCTTTTCGGTGACCGATTTCTTGCTGAAGGATTTATTACCTATCCTCTTGTTTATATGGTTCTTGTTTTATTGCATAAACGAAATATTGCCTGGATAGACTCCTTCTTTGTAACAATTTCTGTCTGGTTCATTGTATTCATGCGTGAACCATATATCCCAATCTCATTACTTATATATATTGGTTACATTATTTCGGATACTCATAAGACCAGAAAAAATATTTCAATCCTATTATTTATTATCCTGTGCCTTATCCCTTTTTCCCATATCAGTTTTCATGACTATATTTTTAATGTTGTAACAGTCAATGCAAAAACCGTATTTATCGCCGATGTCAACGCAACGGGTTTATTCGGAATTGGCGGATTAAAAATGTTTTTCTATCCGTTTTATATATTACTTGCTTCCGGTGAATGGAATGCTTTTAGGATATTTCTTGGAATTTTATCGGTGTTGTTAATCGTTGCAAGCATATATGGTGCATTGGATACAACCAAACGAAAAAAAATATTCCTTGTATGGATATTACTTGCCGTATCTAATTTACGCTTTTCACTTCCGGGGCAAATGTTCTATTCGGCATTCCATATGCTTCCCTGGTATTCAATGTTCCTCGTCTCAGTTATTTTTCTTGTTTCACAAATACCTTTATGGAAAACAAAATACAAATTATTGTTCATAACCGTAATGTTCGTATCGCTCGGATCTGGTTTGTTATTCCAACCCAAATCATATATATATGAAAACGTTAAACCACTCGATGAACTTCTTGTTAATTACGGGAAAATATTAAACGTAAGTACCGTAATAAAAACCATTGCAAAACCAACAGATGATATTTTTATCGACGGGGCAGATGAATTGTTATATTTTGCATCGGACCGTTTATCAAAATACCGTTACGGCTGGTATACGTCTGTTATGCCTTCATTTTCCAAGTACAGGAACGCAAGAATCGAAATGTTTAACTCTAGGCCTCCTGATATTTACTACCGTTACTGTTCGGAAGAAATATTACCACAGTATTTTCTTCCCGAAAAAATACGGGGTTCTTATACGACACTCTACTACGATAGTAAGCCATCGTGTCTTTATGTGCGTACTGCCTACATAAAATCGGTTTCTGATTACCAGTGGCAGGAGGCTGCAAATTTAGGATATTCTTATAACAAATAACCAGTCACACTGTTTAAAATCAAACATGAATAAAACCCATAAGATTATTCTACTCGTTATATTTCTTGTTTCTTTGCTGTTTCGAACCTATCGGTTAGACACGATTCCCAATGGTTTCCATGTGGATGAACTGGATGCCGGATACATCGGAAGGTATATTCTTGAAAATGGCCGTGATATTTCGGGTACGTTTTTACCTTTGTACTACAATAAATTTGGCGATTATCGTCCTACCGGGATATTCTATTTGGCTGGTTTATCCGTAAAATTATTCGGGTCAACTCCATTGGCAACACGGCTTCCAGCGGCATTTATCGGTGCCCTTACCGTAATCCCCATATACCTACTTTCTATGGTATTATTCCGTAGCAATTTTATTGCATTAAGCACTTCCTTATTACTTGCACTTTCTCCCTGGCATATCGTTTTATCACGGGCAACATCGGAAGGAATTGTCGGATTATTTATTTTGTTTTCCGGTCTTTCAATTGCGTTACTTGGTTTGGAACATAAAAAAAGACGGTACATTCTTTTTGGCCAAAGCATTATGATGCTCAGTTACTTTTTTTACCATCCATTCAGGATTATCACACCTTTATATATTGGATTATTACTATTTCATCCTAATTTCCCAACTTTCAAAAAAAGTATACTCATAGGTTTGTTTTTCAGCATTATTCTGACGTTCTTTTTTTCATTTTTTAGTGCAGGAACAGGAAGGTTATCACAGGTGGCTTTTTATACTAATCCTCTTGTTGCAACAAAAATTGATACTCTTCTCGCATCGGAGGGTACCGGCCACATAGTACAAGCGCGGATTTTCCACAATAAAGGAATAATATTTCTGCGTGAATTGATCGTTCAATACTGTAAATATTTCTCTTCGGAATACCTATTTGTAAACGGGGGACTTCCATTTCGGTATTCCGTCCAGGAACAAGGATTACTGCCAATTATCAGCCTGCCATTATTTGTTGCCGGTATATTTGGAATTATCAAACGGGAAAAAAGGTGGTTACTGCTCTTTACTTTCGGATTACTTATCACAGCACCAATTCCTGCTGCCCTAACATACGAAGATACACCGAATGTCCACAGATCTCTAACCATGGTGCTTCCTTTCATGCTTATTGCGGGATACGGTATGCATACAATATATTCCCTATATAAAAATACAATAATAAAAAAAATACTTATATTCTTAATTTTATCCGTTCTTATTGCTGAAACCGCATATTTTTGGCATCAATATTTTGTGCATAGTCCTTCTTTAAAACCATTTTATAGGCAAGATGGTTATTTAGAAGTAGCAAAATTTATTACAAGTAATGAAAAAAGATCAATATATATTACGGGTTTTGAACATATGCCTTTATATATATTATTTTCGCAAAATAACTATTCTTACCGTAAATTCAACCAGCACGACACAATACTTCTTAATAAACTCGGAAATATTACATTTATACGCTCCTGGTGTTTTGAAAACAAAAATAGTGAAAAAAATACAGTAATAATCAACGGGCCAAATTGCGCAAAACCTGATAATGCAAATCCAGCGGTTAACATTCTTCGAAAGGACTCTACCGTAGCGTTTACAATTTACACCCCTTAACAGGTATTGTACTTATTTCGGAAGTATACTTTTATAATCCGAATTTATTATATTCTTTCGTATGATTTTCCTTTTCTGAATAATCTCCTGACTTTTTTGTAATGCAAGGAAAAAACCTTCCAATAGAGTCTTATCCCTATTTATCAAAGAATTAAACAAACGAACCAATAACCAAAATATATGCTTTATATATAAAGGTATATCAGTAATATTCTTCCAGTGAAAAATGAATTGATTGCGGATAACGATCTTCTTCACATCTTCGGGCGTATAGGAGCTTTTGATCGCTCCTTGTTCATGCCAATGGTGGATTATACTTTTCGGCTCAAATACTAGCGAATAACCGGCTTTAAGGGCGCGGTAGGAAAGATCTATGTCTTCCCAGTAAAACGGTGCATAGAGCTCATCCATGCCACCAAGCTTGTCCCATATCGACTTCCGGAATGCTCCCGATCCGCCACATACCCAGGCGGTATCGGTTTTATCCACGTCACCCTTACTATGAACAAAAAATCCCTTTTCCCATTTTGAGAGTCCCCTTCCGCGAAGCACGATACCGTCTTTTTCATGGCTTTTTTCCAGACATCCGACCGCAAACACTTTAGGATCCCGGAAATGGAAAAGGAGCGGATTAAGCCACCCCTTTTCGGGTTCAACATCGGTATTTAACAAAATAACAATATCACCGGATGCATGATGCACGCCACGATTAACATTTGGTGCAAACCCCGTTTGTGTGGAATGGTCGACACAAACAACCTGCGGGTACTGTCTATGCACATATTCCATCGATCCATCAACGGAACCATCGTCGGTTACCACTATTTCACATCCCGGTGAATGTCGGATAACATTATCCAGATGTTTTTGGAGCAGATGTTTTCCGTTCCAATTCGGAATAACGATCGATACACGCTGTTGATTCATATTCGAATTATACCGGCTTACAACCCATACTCAAAACGGATACTGTGGCTTCCCTCCGGCACCACAATCCCCATAAACAGTACATTTACCCGTAGAATGTCCGTTTTCCTGCCGTCAATGGATGCACTCCATTTTGGGGCATACATCTCCCCAACCACCAAAACGCCGGTATGATCCGATTGGGTTTTTAGCCGAATACTTCCCTCTTCAAGATTACTATCCACTATGCGGGCTTGCCCAAATACCATTTGTTTATCCCAAGGGATATTTCCCGTAACAACTGCCGGGAAAGCGCTTCGGGACGCCTGTTTCATCAGTTCAATGGTAGATGCGCTGTCTGATGCATACAGAGTGGAATCGGCAAAATACACCAATGGAAGCGACGAATTATTTTTGGATAGTATAGTTGATCCTTCTTTCATAAGCTGCGTAATGCCATCACCCGTAACGGGCTCGAAAGATAGAATATACGTTGGCGACAAATACCTGAAAAGCGAAGAGTTTAGATTTTTTGGGTTGATAACACGGGAAAACGTTATATTCGGACTATAGACCCCGTTATCGATGCTTGCAAGAAACTGTGTATACTCCTTGGGGTACAGCGGATCGTACCCCCCAACCGTCCGGATACCGTAGTATGCAAAAGTATTGGGAGGGGCAATACGATCATCAAGAACAACCGTTCTGCCGTCAGGGTGTAACGAAAGATACGAAATAATCCTGGATTTCGGAAAAAAATACGCAGGATCGGTAAACGGCGTAAACTTCCATCCAAAACGCACAAGATCAAACACGCTGATGGTAAGAAGTATCACCGTCAGGAAAGAGATTACTATTCGATTTTTATCATGCTTTTTTACCCAATACATTATCCACAGAATCACCAGCACGGCACCAGTTATTCCTGCGGGCAACACGGTATTGCGAAGCGCTACACCGGCCTGATCTTTGGTCATTAAAAAAGGAAATTTTGCCTGCAGAAAAAGTGCGGTATAAACACCGACGACACATAAAGTAAAAAACAGGAATTTTTTTATGGATACAGTGTTTCTCGCTACACCATGCTCAAAACCATATGCTCCAAGAACAGAAAGTGACAGTCCGATAACAGAAAGTAAGCGTGTTGGCTGAAGCGATGAAAGAATGGGAATGCCCATTTTATAGGGAAGCTTGGCAATTGGATTATCTAGTGCAAAAACAAACGATAGAACCATCAATAAAACCCAAAATATTGTATTGGATACACCTGAAAATATTCCAATAAAGGCAAACAGGAGCGCTCCTGCACCGATATACCCGGCCATTTCCCCATAATTCCATACACCGGTATAATTGAGTGTTGCTGGATTACCGAAATAATCGGGGGCAAAAAACTGAACGATATGACGAAACGGAATAAAAAATCCCTCTGCATTCCATAGTGTTGCAGATGTCCCCCGAAGTGAACGAACAATCGTACCGTATACTGCCTGAAGGATTGGATAGGAAAGCATAAGACCCACACAGAAGGAACCCAGCAGCCACAAGAACGACTCCCTTGTTTTTTGGGTTTTGTATTGCCAAAGCGCAAACAGAGTTGCTACCCCGATACCGTAAAGGGCAATCTGACTATGACCGGCAGAAATCATTGAAAATATCGAAAATGCTGTAATTCCTGACCAGAGCAATTTTTTCCGAACGGACGATTGTTCCCCAAAGACAACGACTCCGGAGAGGATAAGCGGCACCCACATAAATGTAGATACCATCGTCCCCCAAGTAAGCCAGGCAATACTAAACCCCATAAACGCAAACGATACGGCCCCAAATACGGATGACATGCGCGAAAGCCGGAGCTTCCTCAAAAATAAAAAGCCGAAGAAAAGACATCCCATTGTCTGGGAAATAATCAGTGCGCTCCAGGCTATGGGAAACGGAAACAGGAAAAAAAGAATGTTCCCCGGATAGAATGCGCCGGATTGGATATTCCCGGCAAGCGGCGAACCGACAAAAGCCGTAGGGTTATAGGCGGGAATGTGACCTTTTTTCAGGGCATCTATAGCAAGCTTTCTCCAGGGTATCTGCTGGCGAACCGGATCAGTAATGAGGAAATTTTTATACGGGATTCCCCGCGGATACTCTTTGGCATAGATATCCCTCCATGGATGATACATCCCCACAAGCGTATCTGTCGGAATCGGATATAATCCGCCAAAAAATGTCTTTGCGTAAAAAATGATACCGATACACAGCAGGAAACCGTATGCAAAGATGTCTTTGTGCCAATCCTTCATATAGTACCGCCAATAACCGCATCCCAGGATTTGCCAAAACGCTGTACGGAATACTCCCTGGCTTTTTCCCCTGCGGCTTTCGTTATAGCCCCATACAGTGATTCATCCCGGATGACCCAGTCGGTTTTATCAAGGAGCTCCTTGGTTGAATTCCATAAAAACCCATTCGTGCCTTCCGTGATTATTTCTTCCTGTCCGCCGGCCTTATATGACAAAACGGCGCACCCACCGGCCATTGCTTCTACCGTTGAGATCCCGAAATGCTCCATGAGTGACGGATCCGTTTCCCCGAATCCTGCAGCATGCCAATAGATCTTCGCGCTCCCATACAGATGTACCAAATCCGAACGCCCGATATTGGGATAAAAGCGAATAGGAAGATCACGGGCTTTGTCCTTAAGGGACCGAAAAAACTCACGGTCATTTTCCCCCATCCCTCCGGCAAGGACAAGCGTAAAACCGGAAAATTTCCCTTCCTTCTTCGCGCGTGTAAATGCATCAATTAAAACATCCTGTTTCTTGACACTGTGATATGGGGAAAACCGCCCGACGGACAGGATAATTTTTTCCCTTTTACCTTGGGGTTTGATGTCAGCAGTTGAAACCGGCGGATAAATGACCGTCGATTTTTTCCATACAGACCGGTCCGAATGGAATTTGGTAAATTCGGAGTTAAATACAACGTCGGAATATATTACCCGCTTCCAGATGGGAAACGATAGACGGCTGCATGGCACCTGGATATGAAGGATATTCCGATTTGCCAGCGAGAATGGAATACTGCCGTCTGTTAAGAAAATGATGCAATCATATTGACGAGTTACTACGCTCTTTTTGAGTAAAGAAGTTCCCCGAAATACATTTTGGGTAATTTTTATTTTCGAAACATCAATTCCAAAACGTTTTTGCGCCTCCGAAAACATATTAATATCATCCCAAAATACCGTAACGTCATATTTTGCAGACAAATGACAGGCAAGAGTAAGCATATAGGATTCACCCCCACCATATGCATCAAAATACGGATCAACAATTCCTATTTTCATACTTTCCGCCTTTTGACTACAACAAATCCGATACTGCAAAGAAGGGAAACAACACTTGCGATACCGCCATATAAAAATGCCTTTGGACGATACGAAAATGTCACTGTGTGGACTCCTTCCGGAACGGCAACAGTCCGAAATGCGTAATCGCTCCGAAGTACCCGGGTTGGCTTCCCGTCAATATCCGCATTCCATCCGGCATCATACGCATCGGAAAGGAACAGGAGTTTGGGAACCGAAGCGGATGTCCGTATCCGTACCGTATTCCCGCCGTACATTACAATTTCCGCACTCGCGGAACCGGGCATTGGGTCAATATCCGGTTTTTGCTCAAGAATTACAGTTTCGCGGCGATTGGTGGTCTTGGAAAAAAGCGCAGTAATAATCGCCTGCTTATCCGTTTCGATGCGGTATGACGATGCCAAAAATGCCCTGGGATAGGTATTTTTCAGTTCGATAACGGTATAGGCATCATCGTGAAAAAGCGGGGTACGATCTTCTTCCGGATATTCCCAATACGGGAATGCCCATGGCGCCCGCGCATCGGAATTTTTATGGTAAATATAGCGCACCCCAAGAAGCGCCAATACATCCTTCGTATACATTCCGTGTTTATCCAGAAGTACAACCGACCGCGGAGGCTCCGATACAGTTCCCGTTGATGCCGCCTGGATAAACTCGCCGAAACGGCCTTTATACATGGCATCGTAGCCTTCAATGGAGGGTAATTGGAAACGGAAGCTTGCCTCTCCGCCAAAATTACCAAATACCCTGTCATATTTGACAATAGACGAAAGATACTCTGCCGATGGTACACCGGGATACAGGTATTGCCTGTCTTCAAACGGCATCCACTTCCCCGCAAACCGCAACATATCAAATGCAGTAAGAGCAACAAGCATCCAGAAGATGCCTGTTTTTATCCACCGGATTTTTGGCAGAAAACCGGCAAGCACTCCACCCGCTGCCGCACACAGTGCTAGCGCCGTCGGAAGAACAAGATTCCGTCTGGCAACCGTCAGGTACTGTACGGGAACCGGTTTACCGAGAATAAAAATTGCCCATACGACAAGAAGGAATAACCCAATACCACCGGCCCAAAGTAATACCGGTATTTTTCTACTTTTGGTGTTACCAACCAGATACCCAACCGAACCGGTTGAAAGAAGAACCAAAAGGAAACTTGCAAGATACACGATGCGCGATGCTGCGCTCCCCGACAGAACCGGAACGGATAACTTGTAGAGCAATCCGTTTATCGGCGTTGGCGTTGCCATGGCAAGAATCGCAATTATGCCGATCCACGCGGCCAGCCGAAATTTTTTCCCGAATATGGAATACGGATACAGGGCAAATACCAAAGGGATAACACCGATATATGTCGCCCATTCCGCATAATGACCAAACCAATCGTTTCGTGTTACCGGATTTCCGAATACATCCGGAGCAAAAATCGTCAGCAAATATGAAAAGGGTATGATTTCCGAGCGGAATGTCTGGGAACCCCGCACCGATTGTACAAATGCATCCACAGTTAACAGAATCTGCGGAGCGGCCAAACCAACCCCGAGTCCGATTGCCGTAAGAGAACCCAGTATTTTCCCCTGTTTTTTTCTCCCGAACCCAAGCAGGAACGCAAAACATACGCTTGCAATAATTCCATACAAACTGATCTGGAAATGTCCGGAAACAAGCGACCAGCATGTCCCGGCGACAATACTCATCCAGGCGTATACATTGCTTCGTTCCATCCAACCGGTAATCCCCCAAAAAACAAGCGGTAGCACCAATGCAGCCCACCCAAGTGTCCCATACCCCATCCAACAGGTAAGGAAACCGCAAAACATCCAGGATAGTGCCCCAAACAGTGATGCGGTTTTCGGAACCTTCAGGACGCGAAGCAACAGAAGCATAAATATTCCTGCCGCCAAGGGCTGAAGGAGTATCTGGATGCTCCAGGCAACCGGAAAAGAAAATAGGAAAAAAAGAATATTCTGTGGCGCAAACACCGCAGACTGGTAATTTCCCGCATGGGGAGTACCGGCAAAGCTCAATGGATTCCATAGAGGGACAAATCCATGCTTCCACGAATCAACCGTAAACAACTTCCAGGGATATATTTGGGAAATGATATCCGGCATTGCCGCATTTTTTACCGGTGTGCCGACAGTTCCTGCCCACGGAGGAAATGCGGAAACCAAATACGTGGTCGGAAACGGAATCTTTCCCTGACCCCAAAACGGAAAAGAAAATACCAAACAGACGATACCGACACCGATAAATGGCAGGTATTTTCTGAAAAAATTCGCAATCGGCATTACTGTTTTTTTTGCTGAAGTTCCCATAGTTTTGCGTACGTAATGAACATGGAAAATGCCTGAAAGATGGACTCAATAAGTCCTGCCGTACCGGCTTTATATCCGCCCTGACGGACATATGAATTCCAAAAACCAGTACACATTACCCGATACAGCCGCCACCAGACAACAGGAGGATGATGCGCTTCAAAACGGAGCCTAGCTTCGATTTCCGACCAAGCATTGGTTTTTTGGGCCATTTCCGCAATGGTTCTATGTGTTGCGTGCAGCAGTTCGCCCGGCAAATCCGCAACCGATCCCACAACAACGGGTGTCTCGTGAACATCCCCAAACCATCCCGAAAGGCGTGTGCGCTTAAACATCCGTTCCAGTTTTTCCGTTGCCGGCCAGGGGGTGCCCAAATAGGTATTCCTGCGGGTAAAGCGGTATGCGGCGATATCCTCATTTGTGCTTCGTGCAGCACCTACAATTGCATGCCGCAACCCCTCAGTTACGGTTTCATCCGCGTCGACATAGATAATCCAATCGCCAATGGAGGCTTCCATTCCCTGCATCCTGATTTTTGAAAACGACTGTTCATTGGTAGAAACAACCCTTGCGCCACACTCCCTGGCGATGGCGGCTGTTTTATCCGTCGATCCGTTGTCCACAACGATGATTTCATCGGCAAATCCAAGGGATGCAATACAGGATGCTATCCGTGGCGACTCGTTGCGGGCAATGATAACGGCGCTAATTGTTTTTGTTTTTTGGGACATATTGTTTACCCCACCGATGAAACATCCAATCCAGAATTGCCTTCCGTTCAATACCGCTTCGCGCCGCAAGAGACAACGCTTCCCGGACAAGGGCGACTTTTGTCCGAAACGGCGCGTACCGCATGCCCACGATCATCCTGTTTCGGGTTTGATAGTATCGCTGGAGCGGATTCCCCGGTTTACCCGAAGATCCCGCATTGACGTGCCACACGATGGATGACGGATTATAGACAACCCGGAGTCCACTTTTTTTAATCCGCATGGATAAATCAAAATCCTCATAATACAGATAAAACGCATCATCCAATCTACCGACGGTCCTTAGCGTTTCAGCACGGACAAAAAACGAACATCCGGTAACAAAATCCGTATCGGTTATGCTGTCATATTGACCATGATCGACTTCATCTACTCCCCGATGGGACGCATACATATTTGCCCAATCTATACGGCCACCCGCATACCAGAATACCTTCCCGCGCTCCTTTTCCGTATACCTATCATGATGGTACTCATGATTCGGGGCAAAATATATTTTGCTTCCGACAATACCGATACCGGGATTATCCAGTGTGGAAATAGCCGAAAGTACGTTTGTGTCCACAATCGTATCGTTGTTGATAAGCCATATATAGAAAGCGCCTTTTCGCATGGCAGTTTCGATCCCGAGGTTGTTCCCTCCGGTAAATCCCAGATTCTCCCCCGCTTCCACAACGAGCGCCTCGGGGTATTTTTTCCGGATAACGGAAACGGAATCATCCGATGATCCGTTATCCACAACGACGGGAAGGAACGAACACCCGGTCGGAATTCGGACGTTTTGAAGGGAGGCCAGACAATTGAGGGTATCTTCCTTGCCGTTCCAGTTGACAATAATTGCCGCAATAAGACGCTTCATGGTGATTTACCCTCCGATTATCCGTATCAGTTTCCCCCACGCTTTTTTCCATATCCGAAGAGCCAGATTTTTCGTTTGTGCAATATCCGCCTGATGCATCCAGAAACGCAGTTCTCCCATGCTGCGGGAAAGTTCCGTGTTGACGCTACCCAGCGTAACCCCATCATGTGCCCCAAACCCACGGTTCTCCCAGACTTTCGCAAAAGTGACGAATGAATAAAATGCCTGAAACAGCGCAAGAACCAACCCGTGCAGTCCGTCCAGATATCCTTTTTGAGCAAAATAAATTTTCAGGAAATCCGATAACGGGAATTTAATGGCATCGCTCCAGTGAAGCCGGTACCCAGTGTCCCGAAGGACTTCTGCCTCACTTGTTGTGCAACGGTCCAACGTCCGAAGATATTGGGAAACGGACGTATAGTTGTAATGATTGTAGGGATGGGTAAGCTCCCCGACATTTCCCCCGTCTATTTGAATATATTCATGGATATTCGTGCATGGAAATTTCCCCAAATTACCAATAAACAACCGGAGCTGACGGTCGGGCCACCAGATACCGTGCTGAATCCATGTGCCAAAGATTATATTCTTCCGCTTGATCCAATATCCGGAATATTTCGGGTTGGGAGCACTGATAACCGCCTTGATTTCCCCGGCAAGATCCTCTGGTACCTCCTCATCCGCATCAAGATTGAGTATCCATTTACCATGGGCTTTTGTGAATCCATAGTTTTTGTTGATGTTGAGCATGAGCCTGTTAGGCTGCGAATAGACGGTTGCTTTGTGGTGTTTGGCAATTTCCACGGTTTTGTCCGAAGACTGGTTATCGACAACAATAATTTCATCGGCAAATGCAACCGACTCAAGGCACCGTGCAAGCGTTTGCTCTTCATTATAGGCGGATATGACAACGGAAAGTTTTGGTGTTACTGTTTGTTTTTCCATATGGAGTGCAGTTCAATTATACGGTTCTTTTCGCCTGCGTACAAAATGACGCCATACGTACATAAACCGGCAAGACAAAGAAGCACAAGTGCAGGGAGTGATGACGGACGGAAAAGCAAAATCCCGCCATACATCACACAGGATTGGATAAGCGCACCAATGGCAGGGATCCGGATAGCCCTCCACAGCGAAAACTGTGCATGACGAGCAACAATTGGAGCCACAAACAGAATCGATAATGCAAGCACGACTGCCGTCAGGGGAACACCGACAAAGCCGAAGAAGTGAACGAACGACACCGTAAATACCCATGTGGCAATCGTCCAGCCGACCATGATCGCAAGCGTCGTCCGGATCTTTCCGATGGCATTGAGCGTATTGGTAAGCGGCGTGGTAAATGCCGCAAAGCCGGAGGAAATGACATACAGATAAAACGGAACAAGCGCCGGTTCCCATTTGGCATATTTGGGAATCAGAAATACAACAGGTCTGATGACAAACAGCATACACACGGATATGGGAAATATTGCCGCACCAAGGCCGAAAAACGTACGGTTTAGGGCCTTCCCAAGAAGTTCCTTTGATGTCTGCATCCTGGAAAATGCGGGGAATGTTACCCGGATCATGCTGTCCATAATAAGCCGAAGCGGAACCTCCGCCCATTTCTTTGCCCATCCGATGTAGCCGATTGCCGAAAACGGTAATATTTTCCCCAAAAACACCGTCATCAGATCATCCTTCACGAGCGCAAGGATGGAATTGAGCTGGAACGGAACCCCAAATTTCATAAGCCTCTTAGCCAAGCTCCAGGTAATGGATATCCGGATCCGCCATGGGGATACGGCATACATCACGATCAGGCCGACAATTCCCCGGGCCAGAACGGCATACGTAAAGGAAGAAATCTCAAAACCCCGTGATGCCAACATGACGGCAACGGCATAAAACGCGAGCGTTTCGGCAATTTGGGGAATAACCAGCCTGGAAAATTCCAGTTTCCGCTCCAGAAGCACCGACGGAATGGTTTTAAGCGACGAAAGGAAAAATGACGCAATTAGGGCATACAAAAGGATGACCCCATCGCCGGATAAGCCATACCAGACTCCGATGGAAGGCACCAATACAACCGCAACCAGGGAAACCGTAAGCACAAGAATCTGCTGGATAGAAAACGTTGTGGAAAGGTCATCATCGGTGAGCGCCTCCTTTTTCTGGATAAGGGCAGCGGCAAGACCGACATCGGAAAAATATGCCAGAAAATTCACGAACGCGGATACGACATAATACACACCGAAAACCGTGGGAGTCAGGTAAATGGTAAGAAGAAACATGGCAACAAAGCCGATAACCTGAAGGACAAGGGTTCGCGATATCAGTGCGACAACACCCTGAAGGGAGCGGGATTTTATTGTCTGGACTGTTAATTCCGGCATATTATCTGGGAGCCTGGATCGACTGCCACGGTTTGGTAATAAATAACCGCTTGAGCCCTTCCAGATCCCCCATAGCCGTCTTGTAGACCCGAACGGTAGATCCCGGATTATCGATCCAGGTTACCGCTTCCTCATAAATCCTGTATCCAAGTTTTTCCCCGACAATAAGGAGTTCGGAATCGAAAAACCACGCATTATCCTGGATATGCGGAATAAGGTTCGTAACAACTTTACGTGTTACTGCCTTAAATCCGCACTGTGCATCGGAAAACCTGACCTGGAAAAACAGTTTGATGAGTGAAATATACCCTTTTGACGTAATTGTGCGCAGGAGATTCCTGCCGTAGACATGGGAATTACCAAGATTTCGTGTACCGATTGCCATATCATAACCACGAAGCAGTGATCTGACCAAAGAAGGAAAATGCTTCAGGTCGCTTGAAAGGTCAACATCCATATAGGCAACAAAATCCGCCTTGCTTGCGGTCCATACTGTTTTGACCGCCCGCCCCCTGCCTTTTTGTTCCAGACGGAAATACGTTACTTCCGGATATTTCTTCTCCAGTTTTTTCCCGATTACCGGTGTCCGGTCCGTAGAGGCATTATCGGCAACCGTTACCTTCCAGGAAAAATCCGGGAGGTTGGTCATAAGATACCCGACAAGGGTATTAACCCGTTCCTCAAGTTCAAGTTCTTCATTATATACCGGAATAACAACATCAAGCGTTGGTTTTTTTTGCATATGCAAGAATAATAAGTGATATGGCAGTTGCTAAACTTAATACGTTGGCAAACCGCCGGATCGGCGTGTCACCAAGCACTCCGACAACCTCGGAAGTACCCTCTGATAGTACCATTTCCGGCAGACCGTTGACAATTGCGGGACCGGTTTTTTTACCGTTTACAAAATAGGTAAATCCGGGAAAATACAGCCTGTTTATGCGGATTGTCGTTTTACCGGGCGATGAAAGGGAAAAGGCAAACCTGTGTGATTTATCTTCCCGGACGGCAACTGCTACATCGGGGTCATGGGAAACAAGCCCGGAGGCAATTTCTGCCTTGTTTTCCGGCACACGGAACCCCTTCGGAAGGTATTCGTCGGAAATTTTTGATACGCGCCAGGAAATATCGGCACCGGACTCAAAAACCGTTGCTGATGCTAAAGTGGGATATTGAATCCTGAATTTATCTGCCTGGGTCACCAGTACCACAACCACAATTGCAATGGCAATGATCCATGGCCACCTTTTCCCCTTGCCAATTGCCGCAAGTATACCCGTTGTCAGGGAAATCCCAAAACCGGAGATAGGCAAAAGCCTCCAGGGGTATTGGACGAATTCGCTTTTAGGAATGATGCTCCATATCCAGGCGCTTTGTGGCAATACGAAAAAAATCGAAGCCGCAACGACAGCCAGGATCCCGATCATCCGTTTACCGTATGACAACCGGAATTTCGTAGTTCCCATCCCGACAATGAGGGCAGTAAAAAACAGGATGATATGCAGTTTCCCAAGGGAAAACGACATGCCGTCAACACATCCCGGGCTTGACCCGCCAAATCCCCATTCCGAATGCCACAGTTGCGGCAAACACACGAAATGATCCGCCAATACTGCAGCCTGCGCCCCCACGACTTTCGATACGGCAGTTCCACCCATTTCAAAAGCAGCAGGAAGCCAAAAAGATGCCGAAAGATCCAAAGCAAAAAGAAGAATTAGTGCCCATAAGAGAACCGGTATCCATGATTGTTTCCCGATAAGTGCACTGCATGCACGAGCCACTACGGCAACAGTTAAGATGCCGACCACTATGTATCCATATATCGTATGGGAAAGGATCACGCCGGAGAGGGATAGAACGGACACGAGAAATCCTTTTTTTTTCGTTGCCGCATTTCGCGTCCAATAGAGTCCCAACACGACAAGGGGTAAAAACGCATAGGCATACAATTCCCCCACCGCACCACGAACGTACAGCTGTATGGCGTGGTAGGGAAAATACAGGTATAAAACGGATGATACCAATGCTCCCGGCAATCCCCAAAACACAATCCCACACGCAAGCATCGAAAACCCTGCAAACACCATGCCAAGCCCCATCATGATCTTTGTTGCGACAACCGCGTCTATTCCTAAAAGATACGCTACCGCTCCGGCATAATACGGAAGCGGTGCATAAAACTCAAAAAGCGGATATCCGTATCCATACCCCAAATCACGAACCATCCTGACCGGAAATTGCCCATCCCGTAAAGCATGAGCCATCTGGATAACCCGTGCAGGCTGGGTATCATCATGCATCGGGAATAAACCCGGAAGAAACAGGTCACGAACCGATACCAGCGAAAGACCGGCAAGAAGGAAAACAACCAACAGTACTTTCCAACGCTTCATGATTTTTTACCTCCGAGTAGTTTTCTGCGTATTCCTATGCCCCATACATAGACGATCCAGACAATACCCGATATGGCGCTGACCACGCCCGCCGTAAAACGGAATACCGTTTCCCGAAATTCCACAAATAACCGGTGCGATCCGGTCGGAACGAAGATCCGCATAACTCCGTATTCATTATCATATTCGATCGGGACCGGCCGCCCATCCAGCTGTGCTCCCCAGCCGGGATAAAATACGGTATTGATCTGAATAACGGAATCTTCTTTAGCATGGACAATCATGTCTACCCGCTGGGAAGTAACGGTTTTTTCCTCAAACTGGGCGTTTCCCTTAAACACGACATACCGCTGAAACGCATGCGCGGAAGAAGGCACCCTCACCCACTTGGGCATATATTCATCCTTTACCGTCGTTGAAGCTTCATTGGTGGAATAATAGCCCTCCTCACGGACAAGCGAGTTAGTTTTTAAAAGATATTGGCCGGCAAAAAGCACCATGGGCAACAGAACCGCACAAACGGTGCCTATTGCCCGCCGCTTCGGGGAACCGTTAAGTGTTGCGGCAAGAAGATACGGCACAACAAACCAGGTAACGAAAAGAATCCGAAACGGAAATTGGATGATGGACCCAAGCAGGGCAATATTCCAGATCGGTCCGGACACTTTTGTCGCAACGGAAATGGCAAACAAAAACAGAATGGAAAAATACAGAATCGGATAGAGGGGAATTTTTTTTGCCCGCTCGATGAGGATAACAAACGGAACCGCCATCCCGGCATACGAGGCAACAATAAACGCCGAAATATCAAAATATGCCTTCGGTGACGAGATGATATTCTCGTTGAATTTCACGAACCGCTGTTCGAAAATTGCCGGTATCCAAAAAAACGAAGCCATAGCGATGCCAAACGCGATATCGATGAGATTTGTAATACGCCTGCGCACCAAGCAATAGCCCATAAGAAACAAGACCCCCAAAAGCCCAAGGGTATTATGCGACAGCACCGTAAGGAAAATTGCGGGCGCAAGCAGGAACCGTTTCTTCCTGTCTATGGCAACCAGGGCTAAGGCAATCCATACTCCGGCAAATACTTCCCCCACCGATCCGCGCCGGTATATGTCATAGATAAGGTATGGGGAAAACAGATAGGCAGCGGCACCCAAAAACGAAAGAGCCGGGGCAAATGCTGCAGAAAGCCACGCATAGACAAGAAGTGATGTACCGATAACGCTTCCCACAATAATCGTCTGAACGGCAACCGAAAACGATAGTCCAAAAAAATGAAGGATTGATCCAAGATAGAGATACCCGGGGTAGAGGAAATTGGCAACGGGATAGCCGTATCCGTTGTTGAGTCTTCCCAAAAACCGCACCGGAAACTGTCCTTCCCGAAGCGACTGGTAAAATGCGGAGAGCCGGATAATCATCCAATCCCCATCATCGGTCACGATCATACCGGGCGCAAAAATGGGAAGCAACACAAGTATGCCAAGTATCAAAAGGACAACCGGAAAAAGAAACCGCAAAACGCTGTGTTGTTTCATGGCGTTTCCTGTGGCAGGATTTTATACAG
>CAZVTJ010000010.1:0-24717 GCA_964630015.1 uncultured Gammaproteobacteria bacterium
AAGCTGGAAAAAGTGTTTCCTGTAATTCACTCCACGATTATATCAAGAAGCACGGCTGAAAGAAAATTTTGTTACAATGGGATGGCTCATCATGAAAAAACTTCTTATATTACTTGCCGTGTTTTTGGTTCAAATAATATGTATCCGGACTATGGTTCTTTCCCCTGTGTATGCGGAAGATTGTGATACATCAAATCTGTCATCCTTAAACCTTGATGCACTTGCCGCGCGGAAAGCAAAGTGCGAAGAGGCATTTTCCCAGATGGAAGCGGCAAAAAAACCCCATGTTGATGCACTGCGGAAAATGGAGTCCGATATTGCCGCATTCCAGGCGCGGATTTCCCAGATTGAGGCTGAATTAGTACGGAAAACAGCCGCGATACAAACGGGGGAAAAGGAACTCGAGGAACTATTGTCTGTTGCCACGCGAAGAATCCGGCAGTTTTACATTCGTTCCTATCAGGCGGATTTGGCAAATGTTGCCATTTTTACCTCACCCAATCTTGGGCAGGCTATGCGGGTGATCGGGTACCAGCGTACGGTGACCAATGAAGATAAAAAGGTCATTACTCAGACGGCGCTTATGGTCAAGGATCTTATGGAAAGGAAAAAGGCGCTGGAACAGGAAAAAATAAACCTGTCGGCACTCAAGGAAAGCATCGATGCCAAAGCGGTATCCATTCGGAAACTGGTAACGGAAGCGCAGGCATACCAGACAAAGCTGACCGGTATGATTGCAGCCCTTTCCGCGGCCCAACAGTCAATTTTAAACGCCCGGTCCGGAACCTTTACGACCAGTGTTGGTGATGTCCCCCTTGCCGATGATCCAAATGCCGCGCCAAATTTTAATCCGGGATTTTCCCCGGCATTTGCCGGATTTTCCTTCGGTGCCTATACCCACAGGAAGGGCATGAGTCAGTATGGGGCATTTGGACGAGCAAAAAGCGGTCAATCAGCGGAAGAAATATTAAAAGCATATTATGGGAATGATGTCGAAATAAAAAAAGATTACGATCCAACACGACAAATAGGTGTGTCAGGTTATTCAAGAATGGACATAGAATCATATGTACAAAGGATATATGAGGTACCCAATAGTTGGGGTGACCAGGATGGCATGGCGGCATTAAGGGCACAGGCTGTAGCGGCTAGGAGTTATGCTTTAGCATGGACCCGCGAAGGAAGTGGTGGAGATATCTGCACAGATCAAGGTTGTCAGGTGTTTAAGAATGAACCAAAAGGGGGAAACTGGGAACGAGCAGTAAATGACACAAAAGGTTGGGTGTTGATGAAAGGTGGGAAAATATTAAGTGCTTGGTTTTCATCTACATCTGGTGGGTACCAAAGTGCTTATAATACCCTTGATTATCTTAAAGATGGAAGTAATTATAATACTCCAGGTTTTTGGGATACAAAGCGTGGACAAGATGGTTGGACTGGTGATGCATACGAAAAAATTGCGGGAAGTCCGTGGTTTTACAAGGGCTGGTATACGTCCGAATATTACAATAACTCGGCAAAATGCGGCCGGAATCACCCATGGCTTACCAATGAGGAATTTGCTGATATCGTTAACGCATGGATCGTGCGGAAAAACGGTTCCGGTGATGACAACAAACGGATTTTACCGGTCACGATTAATTCCTGCGGGATATCCGGGGCATCCGGTGATCCGTTTTCAATGAGTGAACTTCGTGACAAAGCCAACGGTATGGGTGGGGCAGTCACCAGCGTTTCATCGGTTTCCGTTACTTATAACAGTGGCGGATATACGGATACGGTGATTCTTGCTACCAACAAAGGCGAGCTTCGGATACCGGGTGGTGAATTTAAGGAAAGCTTTAATCTTCGTGCTCCTGGGTATATATCCATTCGGAGTCCGCTTTTTAACATAGAAAAGAAGTAGTACAATATGGATATCATGCCAACGGTGTTTGAAGAAACCACCCCTGCGCCCCGTCAACCCCCACAACATTCCCCCCGTCACGGTGGTTTTCGGGACCGGACCCACGGATGGACGTCGTTTGCCCTGCATCCCAAAGATATCCGGTTTGAAACACAGGAAGAATCGGAGGAAATCATTTTATTTTTGCGTCAGCATTTTATTACATTACTTCCGTCGCTTCTTTTGTGCGGACTGTTATTGTTTGTCCCGCCCCTTCTGTTTCCCATGATTTTCCGCTCGTTGTCGCAAACGATCGGATTGCCCGTCGGGTATATGGTGATTGGGTTTTCATTCTGGTACGTTGCGGCGTTTGGCATACTCCTGATGAACTTTATCCATTGGTTTTTTAATATTTTCATCGTCACGAACAGACGTATTATTGACATCGATTTTGTCCATTTGCTCTATAAGGAATTTTCGGAAGCAAAAATCGAACGGATCCAGGATATATCGTTCCAGACAAAAGGTATGGTGGCAACGATGTTTGATTTTGGGAATGTACTCATCCAGACAGCAGGGGAACACCCGAATTTTATTTTCGAATCCGTTCCGAAACCGGCAAAAGTTGTCGATGTGTTAAGTGACCTTACAAGAGACACCGGAAGGAATCCGCTATGACACCGGAATCCATACAAACGGCAGGATGGCTTTTTTTCAAAATCATGATTATCGTGGGGATTGGATTATATTCGGTTTTTGCCGGTATTATTGTTCGCCAGGAACAACTTATGTCGCGCGTTTTAGAAGCCGCAACAGAACCGTTGTTGCGTCTATTCGTTCTTCTTTATCTGTTTGCATCTCTGGGTGTTCTTCTTGCCGCAATCATCCTATTATAGAAAGAGGAAGGAAAGGATTGCCATGAAGGCGCAGATTACCCACGCAGTCGCGGTTGGTCAGATTAATGAAGTTCATTGGTCACATGTTGTTGTCGGGAACGGTTGGTATGCCGTGTTGGAAGTGGCCGACCCGAATGGTACGGCCAGGTCAACCGGTATGCGGATTGTTGCATTGCTTTCCGAACACATGAAGATTCCCCCGACCGATGCAAAGGAAATTGCCGATATTCTTCATTCCATTGATTTTGGGGACGCCGTCAAAAGCCTTCTTGTTGCCTTTCCCCTGGGTAGTACAATGCACTTTTTAATCCGCAATACTGCGCCGGTATACCTTAAACGTCAGGAACGGTTTGCACTTTTGACCCGTGGACCGGGTACAATATCAGGTTTCATGCAGCCGGGTGATATATTCCTTGCGGTGACGGATTATTGTGAGCGCACAATCGGACAAAATGAACTTCTTTCGGTAATAGATCATCTTTCTGCCGCCGACATTTCCCAACAGCTTGCAGTCCGGTTTGCCGCAGGAATTGAAAGTGAGGGTATGGGTGCGCTTGTTTTGGAAGTCGTTTCCATATCGGAAGAAACCATAGACGAGCGCGAACCGGTATCCGCACAGGACGCGCAGTCTATTCAGACCGTTATCCAAAAAACCGATTGGATTGGAAAGGCTCGCCGTATGATTCGACCAAGAACGAGACTTATTGCATGGAAGCGTAAATTCATGTCGCTGGCACGGAGACTCCGGTCGTTTGACGTGCGGATTACGCTTGGCGTCACGCTTCTTTTTCTTGTTTCTGTCGGAATCGGAATTGCAAAAACCCGTTCCATGCAGATAGATAAAACAACACAGGAAACGTTTGCGCGTGCACGGGGTCAGTATGAGGAGGGGGTTGCGCTTTCGGCACTTAGCCCGGTTAAGGCACGGGAGTCACTGGAAAACGCACAGAAAATTCTGTCGCCCATTGTGGGAAAAGTATCGGACAAAACAAAATCCGGAAGGGAAATAGAACAGCTATCCGCTGCGATAGCATCTGCCCTTACTCAGGCAAAACGGGAATATACGGCTGAGCCTTCGGAATTTTACGATCCGTCACTCTTAAAAACCGGAAGCAGGGTAACGGATATGGAGATGTACGAAGATACGATCGCGCTTCTTGATCCCGTGCAGAAAAGCGCATATGCCGTTTCCGTTTCAACAAAAAACGGCCAGATTATCGGCGGCGGGGAAGGGTTTGATGCCTCAAGTCTTGTGGCGATTCACGGAGATACGATCTATGTCCTGACGGCATCGGGGATTCATGAAATATCCATCCGGGACAAAACGACACATAAAAATATTATAAAAACCGATACGGATGGATGGGGGAAAATTAAAAAGATGACGGCATTTTTCGGGAACATCTATCTTCTTGATTCGCAAAAAGGACGGATTTGGAAATACATTAAAACGGACAATGGGTTTTCCGATAGAAAGGAGTATTTGACAGCAGATACGACCCCGGATTTTACGACAGCAACGAATTTTTCCATAGACGGGAGCGTATATGTGGGATTTACAGACGGGTCTGTTAAAAAATACACGCAGGGGAGGGAAGATGTGTTTTCGATCCGGGGGGTTGAACCGGCAATCGGGGGGCCTGTCTATGTTTCCGCTTCCGACGAAAACGAAAAAATCTATCTTCTGGAGCCGCAGGCAAAACGTGTGGTTGTTCTTGCTAAGGATGGGATGTATGAGGCGCAGTATCGCTGGAGTAGCTCACTTATACCCATCGGTTTTACGGTTTCGGAAAAAGCAGGTACAATACTTCTCCTTGCCGACGGCAAGCTGTATTCCGTTCGGATACAATAACAACGAAGTATCCGTGCATATATGAAAGCGATCAACAGACGGGCATCATTTGACTATGAACTTCTTGAGCGGTTTGAGGCAGGAATTGCACTCATGGGGGCCGAGGTAAAATCCGTGCGCGAAGGACACGTTAACTTGGAAGGATCGTTTGTCAAACTTACCGCAAATGGGGCCCAGCTTATAAACGCCTCAATATTACCGTATCTGTATTCCCGACCGGAAGGATACGATCCGAAGCGTACCCGTAGTTTGCTGCTTCACAAAAAGGAACTTCTGAAAATCCGCCAAAAAATGGAAGGATCGAATTTGACCGTAGTGCCGGTATGCCTGTATACTAAGGGACCTCGGATGAAGCTGGAAATTGCTCTGGCAAAAGGGAAAAAACAGTTCGAAAAGCGGGAAACGATCAAGAAACGGCAGCAAAAGAGGGAAATGGAACAGCAATTCCGGGGAAAGGTGAAGTAAGAGGCCCACCACATCTCCCTTTACGGCTAGAAAAACCGCTGTTCGCGGACGCCGGAAAGAGCGATGTTGGCGGACGTAAGAAATACTAATCTCACTGTGGCAGGTAAGTATTTCTAACGGGGATGAATTGATTCGACAGTATGGCACATTAACAGAGGGCACGCCGGCGATCATAGAAGAGCCGTAAAAACCCTATGAAAAAACAACTGCTGATGAAACCATTAGCAAGCTCGAAGCAAAATTAGCTTCTCTTGAAGCAAAATTGGCTTTGAGAGGTCGTGCATACGCGTACGCGCACGCATAACCCATCCGCTTGATCCTTTGTTTGGCGGGAGAGAGACGGGTGCAAAAATCAGTCAAACCATCAGGAATTCCGTTGACCGGCGGGATTCCGGAGTTTTTTCGGTCAACCCTCCATCTGTTATTTTGACTATTTAGAAACAGACGGAGAATGAAATAGTCTACGCGTGTAGATCTTTGTTTTTTACCGTATTGGACCCGGGCTCACTCCCCGGCATCTCCACCGCGTCAAACGCGGTTTCGCACTTGTTACTGTGCGAAGACGCATTTGAAAGCGAGTCGCGTCTGACGCGACTACATTGGAATATATTTTTTCAGGAAACGTGTGACGTTTCCGTGGCTTCATGAATACCAGGCGACAAGTCTTTTATGTATATGTTTTGTATTGCACAAAAGACAGTGGTTGGTACATTGGATATACAACGGATTTAAAACACCGCCTTAGCCAACATGCCAAAGGCATTGTGCCCTCAACAAAAAATCGGATCCCTGTTACTTTGATCCATTATGAATATTTTATTTCCATGAGTGATGCCAAAGCCCGTGAAAAATTTTTGAAGAGTGGGTTTGGCAGAGAACAGCTACGCCAAATACTAAAAAATACAATGAGTGCATTTATAGTGGATTGTCTATGACTCTCCTTGATCTTTTGTTTCCCAAACGCTGTGTAACGTGTCGCCGTTTGGGGTCGTATCTATGCGATCGATGCAGAAAAAACCTGGTTGTCCTGGATCATCTCGTTTGTCCTGTGTGTAAACTACCCGCAGTTGATGGGATGACGCATCCGCGGTGCCAAACCCGGTATTCTCCCGATGGGCTCATTTCATTTTTCCGGTATAAGTCACCGGTTCGGGAATATATTCACACTATAAAATACCGGTATCTGTTCCATGCCGCAGATGAATTGGTACGAATGTGTTTTGCAACATCCCACATGGAAGTTCTGCAAACATGTATCGGAAAAGATAGGGAACAGTTCATACTAATTCCCATACCACTTCACAAAAAACGCCTGTTGGAGCGGGGATTTAACCAATCGGAATGTCTGGCACAGTGTTTTTCCCAAAGACTTAATATTCCTGTCATATCCGATATTCTCATTCGGACAAAATATACTCCTCCGCAGGCACTTCTACCACATGCATCGGATAGAATGAAGAACATGAAAGATGTGTTTGGGGTAAGTGAGGCAAAAAAACACGTTCTTGCCGGGAAAACGGTATTATTGGTTGATGATGTGTGGACAACCGGTGCAACGATGACACAGGCAGCGCGTATACTCAAACACAGTGGTACGGCAAAAGTATTTTGTATTACGGTTGCACAGTCTTAAGATGGGAAATACATATATGGAATATTATGCCCTTGTGGGAAATGGCGATACGGATGAAGGGGTAGTGGATGAAATCCGTAGTGCATCCGTCGTCATCGGGGTAGATAGGGGAGCGCTTTGGTTATTGGATCATGGGATAGTGCCAAAGATTGCGGTTGGGGATTTTGATTCCGTTTCAAATAAGGAACTGGGAAGAATCCAAAAGGAATGCGGGGATGTCAGGATCCATCCGGCGCAGAAAGACAAAACGGATATGGAGCTGGCGATAGATGTCGCACAATCTTTAATGCCGAAAGGGGAGATACGGATGTATGGCGCGCTCGGGAAACGGATCGACCATACATTGGGAAACATCGGGTTACTTGAAAAATGTGCCTCCCAAAATATGCCGGCAGAAATTATTGATACCCATACAAGACTTTATCTTGTCGATCAACAAGCTATCGTGCAAAACGATGGGAAATATCACTATATGTCCATTATGCCGATAACACAAACGGCAGTAGTCTCCCTTTCGGGAGTACGGTATCCGATTACGAATACAATAATACGGAGAAATTCGACACTGGGAGTGAGTAATGAAATCACCGGAAATGAAGCGATTGTGGCTGTGCATAAAGGAAAAGTATTGATTGTCCAAACGAAGGAAAGCGTGTCTTCATAGCATCAAATGGGTTCCCCTGATATAATTTGAAGACGAAATTATTGGAGAGTGGGCAGAAGGGAAATCATCGACTTTGTTATCGAGCCCGTAAGGGCGAGATTAGAAAGTCGGGATCCCGCCCTGGCGGGATGCACAGGGAACAACAGTGTGAAAGTACGGTAACCATTGGAGAGTGGGCAGAACGGTAATGCACAGGTTTGCTAAACCTGCGGGGCTAATCGCCCTGAGTGGGTTCGACTCCCACACTCTCCGCAGCGTAACCCCGTCAGAGGATAATCAAAGGAAACAGATTAAACACAAGGAGGGTGGGCAGGACGGTAATGCGCCAGTCTTGAAAACTGGTGAGCGCAAGCTCTAACAGGTTCGACCCCTGTACCCTCCGCAGCGTAATCCCGCCAGAGGCGGGAAACGCTGCTGGATCGTTGAACGTTGAAATTCGAAGAATTTCTTACGTTCTTACGTTCCGCCAGTATTAAAATCAACACTACTGGGACGTTGAACGTTGAAATGAGAAGAATTTTTTACGTTCTTATGTCCCGTCTTCACCCATGTTCTACTATGTATATATTCTCCGAAGTCAAAAGGATCAGAGTTTATATATTGGATATACTTCAGATTTAAGGAAGCGGTTTCAACAGCACAATACTGGGAAATCACAATCTACAAAGTCATTTCGACCATATGTGCTTATTTATTATGAAGCATTTTTACATAGGATTGATGCCAAAAATAGGGAAGTGTATTTGAAAAGTGGATATGGAAGGAAAACAATATACACGTTGTTGAAAAGGTATTTCAAAACGGAATTGTAATTGACATTCTTTTCTCTTCATTTGCATTCATTGACGCTGATCGATACAATAATCCCTATGTTGCAATCCAAATGTGTCAAATGTGTTCAGGCATTATCGGCTAAAGCACGGTTTACCATCTACCAAAAACTGCTTTCGGAAGGAAAACCAATGACGGTCGGGCAGTTGGTAAAGCTGACCAAACTTCGCCAACCAACGGTGAGTTTCCATATCCAGGAGCTTGCGGCATCGGGGTTAGTGAGCAGAAAAAAGCAGGGAAGACAGGTTTTATGTGTTGCACATCCCGAGTGTAAGGATTGCCCATTTACCGGGTAAGCGATACGGGTAATTAATAAATTGCATCCTCTCCCCCACTTCCCCATTTTCTAAATATTTATTACTATCTATATATTATTTTGCAGGAAATTCCGTTACACTAACAACGGAAAATTAAGGCAATATATGGATACTTCCGGAATTACGGTTATTGTCGGTTCAACAAATCCTGTAAAACTTCATGCAACCAACGGGGCATGTAAAGCGATGTTTCCGGTGGTAGAAATCGAAACAAAAGGAATAAATGTTCCCTCCGGCGTTCCAAGCCAACCCGTAGGTGATGGACAAACAAGACTTGGCGCAAAAAACCGCTGTCTTGCCGCAAAGGAAAAAGTTCCGGATGCGACACTTTGGGTCGGTATCGAAGGTGGTATCGAAACGATAGACACAGTCATGATTGCTTTTGCCTGGATTGCGGTTTGCGGTCAGGATGGAAAAGTTCGGTATGGGCGAACCTCAACATTTGTGCTGCCGATGAAAGTCGCATCGCTCGTTGGACAAGGCATGGAGCTGGGGTCTGCTGACGATGTGGTGTTTGGTACAAAAGACTCCAAACGCTCCATGGGCGCTGTTGGAATTTTGACGAACGGGAAAATAGACAGGACCCAATATTACCAACAGGCAGTCATGCTCGCCCTCATCCCCTTTGTTAAAGCGGATTTATATACTTCGTCATAAGTATTTTTTGGGTATACTGTATATATGAAACCGGTTCCCGCAATCGAGTATCCGATCCATGAGTTGTTTTTGAAACGGTGGAGCCCGCGTGCATTTTCGGAAAAGCCGATTTCATCCTCCGATATCCATTCGCTGTTTGAGGCGGCACGGTGGGCACCATCGTGTTTTAACGAACAGCCGTGGCGGTTTGTGTATGTACAAAAAGGGCAAGGGGAATATGATCGGTTTTTAGGCTGTCTGGTTGAACAAAACCAACTCTGGGCAAAAACGGCTCCGATGATTACGGTTGCCTGCGCAAAAACAACGTTTGATAGGAATAAAAAACCAAATCCCTACGCATGGTATGACACCGGTATGGCGGTAATGTGTTTTACTTTAGAGGCAATATCGCGGGGAATATTTGTCCACCAGATGGGGGGATTTCTGCGGGATCAAATACGGACGGTTGCCAATATACCGGAGGGTTTTGATCCTGTGTCCATGTTTGTCTGTGGATATATGGGTGATACTACAATTCTTCCGGAACCATTAGCAAAACAGGAAAAGGCGCCGCAGGAACGGTTGGATATTTCCTATATTGTTTTTACTCCCGCATGGGAAACGGGAAATACCGGCAAGCAGGATAATGACGATTCGTAACCGGTGCGCTATACTGGATATATGGACCCACAATCTGTCCAGCAACAGGACCAACCGGAACAAAAACAGGAGTTGCTTGTTGTCTGGAATTCCCCATCGCGCTTATTTAAAAAGCGGACAAAGGAATTCTTTGTGAATGTCGGAGTTATCGTATTTCTTCTTCTTATTATTCTTGTGTTTGCAAAGGAATTCGTTTTGGTACTTGCCGTTGTGTCCATCGTGTTTTTGATTTATGTGTTATCGACAGTACCCCCGGAAGATGTAACACACCGTATCACGAATCTTGGAATCGAAAGTGCCGGCCATTATTACCGGTGGGAACAGCTTGCGGAATTCTGGTTTGAGGAAAAGTGGGGGCAGGAACTACTCATGATCCGTCCGCTGTTTGGGCCGCTCATCATTATTCTTTTGGGTCAGAAGACGGAGGAGGAAATCCGGCAGGCTCTTGCATCACATATAGTATTTCGGGAAAATCCGCAAAAATCATGGGTCGATAATGCCTCTTCCTGGTTATCGGAAAAAATTCCTCTGGAAAAACCGTAAAACATTAATGTCATGACCGTAGAATAAATATGGTATCAAATTGAACTCAAATTCAAATTAAACACAAAACATATATTAAGTATTCAATATGGCTTGGAATATAAAAATCAGACAGAGAGCTAGGTTACTTAGATATAAAGGCGAAAGTTTCCCAAATATTTCTAGAACACTAAACATATCAAAGAGCACACTTCACTATTGGCTTAAGGATATTCCGAAACCGGAAAGATACAGAAATCAAATGAAGTGGTTGGAAAGCATCCGTCCTTTGGCAAAACAGGCCATAATCAGTAAACGAAATAATGAAATTGAACTGATTAAGCAGAAATCATATGAAGAAGTCAATAAATGGCAGGAAGTCCATTCACTTGAGTTTCAAAACGCAATACTATCAATACTCTATTGGGCCGAAGGTCAAAAACTTCCTGATCGGGGAGCGCCGGTTAAATTTGCCAATACGGATCCAAAATTAATACTTCTGTTTGTTCAGTTATTGAAAAATTGCTATAAGATAGACGAAAGAAAGCTGAAAATATTACTCTATGTTCATTGGTATCACAATAAAAAGGCAGTGAAGGAGTATTGGATGAAATTATTACATATTAACGAAGATCAAATTTATAAAATATATACCAAAAAAAGAAGCAAAACAAAAAAATTTAAACGTAATTTTATGGGTATTTGTTTTGTAATTTATCATAATGTTGATTTGCGCCAAAGTATTATGCATAAGGCATATGCTATTCAAAAGCGAATAATTGATCATAAATGAGGTATAATACATAAACTTTGCGCCCGTAGCTTAATGGATAGAGCATCAGATTGCGGATCTGGCGGTTACAGGTTCGACTCCTGTCGGGCGCGCTTTTTTGGGAGGATTAGCCAAGTGGTTCACGGCGACGGTCTCGAAAACCGTTCTCCCGCAAGGGAGGCACAGGTTCGAATCCTGTATCCTCCGCCATCACGTACAAATACAAATAAACTATTGAAATATGCGTTTGTAGCGTTACAAAGATGAGTTCTAACTTTGAGGCGCAGAAAATTAGACTCAAAGCTGGGGTAGTGGGATTCGAACCTAAAATGGTTTTAAATAAATTACTATTTATTGGAGTTGTGTTGAGAACACTAGTTCAGATTTTATTGAAGGATACACTAATTCTTTTCTGATTAACATCGAATTAATAGTAACTGGTAGATCAACATGAATATTAGATATATGTTCCAAAAAACTTTTTGGGTCATTAAGTGGAGAGGTGTATTTGAATAGTGTTGCATGAATTATTTCTGCTTTATTATTTGTCATTTGAGGAATAGGTAGTTGTGTGGAAATTTTTGTTCTCAACTCAGACATCTCACCATGATCTTGAGCAACTAAAATAATTGCGCTGTCCGTTGCAATTATATCTTGAAAGGTTACGACAAATTTTTGAAATGTTTTAGATATAGTATCTAGTTCAAAACAACACTTATCTTTAATTTCTTGCCATATTAAATCTTTTTGTCGACCATAGTCGGTTCTCGTTGCTAATATCCACGCAATAGATATATGCAATGATTGTTCAGGTAATTGATAGAGATTTGGAAATTCAGGTTTACTTATTTGTTGTTGCAGATGATCAAAAATACTCAATTGATCTTTTGAAAAAACGTATTGAATATTATACCCTAAGCAATTTTTTCCCAATAGATTATCAACAATAATATGATTCTCATTCACAATTTGTGAATATCGTTCGCGTAATGAGTTTGCCATATTAATCATTAAATATGATTCCTGCATTTGCTATTGATGTGATAGATGCCTTGCCTCCAGCTTTAATAATGGAATTTGCGACTTTTTCCGAGTCATGAGGAGAGCATAGAGCGAACATACATCCACCATTACTTCTTGCGCCACTTGTTTTTGCACAATATGATCCTGCTTTTTTTGCAACTTCAATAAATGATTCAATAACAGGATTATATATTCCTTTGTGTATTTTAATATATTCATGACATTGATTTATTATATGACCTATTTCTTCTACATTCCAATTCTGTTCAGCTAGTAATTTTCTAGCATTTTGTATTGCTTCTTCTGTTCTGACAACGTATTCTATCAAAGAAGGATCTTGATTATCTAAACGACGTTTTAATTCTTCTCCAACTCCACTAAATCTCATGGATGTGCCTGTATCACCAATTACCACAATAACCTTTTCGTTCGTACAAAGTTTTTGTATTTCTGGAGGTTTTGTTGAACAATTTAAGTAAAGTAATCCTCCTAAAGCAACAGCATATTGGTCCATTTGTCCACAACCAATACCCATTTCTTCTTTTTCTGCAATAAATGCAGTTTCAGCTATTTTTTCATTATCCATACCTAATTCAAAATGTAAATTAGCTGCTGCAACTAAAGCGACACAAAATGAACCAGAAGAAGCTAATCCTCCAGAAACTGGTAAATTGGATTGAATGTCTAAATTCAAACCCTCGATTTGATATCCTGATTTATACAGAGTTGCAATTACTGCTTTTACATAGTCGGTGCTTTCCCGTCCATAATTGTATGTTTTATGAATTTCAAAAAGATCGCTTGTATTATAAGGTTGTCCATATTGAACGAAAACTTGTTGTTTTGTTCTAGAAGTTGCTTGAACCGTAGTTCTGAGAGAATCAAGTGCTGCAGTTAATACTGGACCAGATATCCAATCAATATTTTCTCCTGCGAGGCAAATCCTACCAGGAACACTTACTTTATGTGCTTCTTGTTCTGAGTGACTCATAGTTAAATATATTACTGATATTTATTAGAAAAAAGCATCGTCTATTCCGTCTATTTCTTTTATATAATTTAAAATTGGCACACCTTCTGATTCCATTTTTTTAATATGGTTTAGAACAACGTTTGGTAAATGACGTATACAGTAAAATCCACAGTCTTTTTGTGGGTTGATAATGTGCATAGTATTTTTACGTTCAAAACTACCCCAAAATCTGTCAAATGGCATATCATCAATTGATCCGATTTTTTTATCTGTCCTCCCTCGCATATATGGACATGGGTATATTCCAGTAGGTGTTATTAATGTGCGCAACTCCATAACTGCGCATTGATCATATTCTTTAGGTTGAACTGGGTCATCGTGCTCTTGAAGATATTCAATTGATTTTGGCGATACAATTGCAAAATTGTCATCTTGAAGCTCTTGACATAAAGAGAATTGCTCAGAAACAATATTTTTCATATCTCTTGAAAATGGTATTAAATAGTGCTTTGAGTCAACCATTGGTTTGAATTCAAAATAATTACAGCCTATTTCTTTTGCTAGTTTTGCAGCCTTAAAAATTTCTCTTGCATTAGTTATATTTTCATTACCATCTTGACGTTGAATAATAAGAAAACAATATCCGAGAGCACCTTGCTTAATTTTCGCAAGATTACTCATATTTTGTATAACTCGATCAAATGAATGAGTTAAACCTGATGGGCGAAATTTCTCGTAAGTTGAACTGGTTCCGGCATCTATAGAAACTCTAGTCCATGCCACATGTTGAGCAACTGGTTCAAGATATCTAGATAAAAGGCTACCATTTGTAGTTAAACCTACATCTATGCCTTGATTATGTGCCTGAATAATCGGATTGGGCATATCACTATGCATTAATGGTTCGCCACCACCTATGAATATAATTCCTTTAACCCCCATTCTAGAGCACTCATTAATTAATTGATTTAAACGTGTTGGAGGAATTTCATATTGCCCTTTAACATTTGCGCTTATACATTCAGGGCATTCATAGTTACAACGCGTTGTTGGGTCTAATTCGATTACTAAGGGAGAGGTTAATGAACCATCTACATAATTACGAAGATTTTGTCGATAATTTGATTGGAAAAGTTTATCTAAGTAATTGAATCTTTGGGCCTCTATCATGCTCTATATTGTAACATAATAAGTCCAATTAATATACATTTATACTTATTATTAATAAGTTTATTATCGGGTTGAATATTTAAAAACTTGATCATCTCGAAGTTGTATGGCATACTAAATTGAGTTGAAGGAGGTAATTGTTGTTTGGAAATAGGTTCTAACACTGTTAATGGTTCTCCGCCTTCCCTCGCCATAGCCTTGGCGACGGCGACCTTCACCACGTAGGTAACTCATCCCCAATACTAGTGATAATACCAACAGGTTTCCCACGGATTTTTACACCACAGCTTCAACATCGGGAGCATGGATGAAACCAACTTTGTGGTTTATGAAAGTGCGCCTCATTTATTATTCGTCGAAGTTTCGTTGTAATTCACCTAAGTATTGATACTGAAATTAATTCCTTATCGGTATAATTTTTTCTTCAGGAATTTTTTTTGATAATGCGCTACTATGCAAACACATGCTTGGGAAAGTGCGTACCATTTTCGGAAAAATTCACGCTGCGGAAGTGATTCTTGCCGTTTTTTTTGTTGTATACGCGTCCTATTTTCTCTTCCTTTCTTTTTCCCGACACAATAATTACCGTTCGCTTCGTCTCGATCTTGGGAATATGGACCAAACGGTATGGAATGTCCACAATGGAAACGGATTCGTACTCACCGATCCTGAAGGGGAGGATGAGCAGTCCCGGCTTGCGATACACGGGGATTTTCTGCTTATTTTCCTTGCTCCGCTGTATTCCCTGTGGTCGGACCCCCGCATGCTTCTCATTGTTCAAACACTTGCTATTTCCTTGGGTGTATTGCCGGTATATTTGCTTGCAAAGACAAAGACGAATTCGAAATCCATAGGAGTGGTATTCGGCATTCTGTATCTTCTGTATCCGGCACTCCATCGTTTGCTGCTTCATGATTTTCATGCAGTTGCACTTGCAACACCACTTTTTTTGTTTGCGTTTTGGTTTTTGGATTCGGGTAAAATTACCGCATTTCTGCTCACGTGTGTTCTTGCGGGTCTTACGAAAGAGGATATGTGGTTGGTTACGGGGCTTCTTGGCATATATGCGGCCTGGATTCGACGTCTGCGTTGGGCGGGAATTGGACTGGCGATCGTAAGTTTTGCTCTCTTTTATTATTTATTCTGGGTAGCAATCCCCGCAGTAACGCCGGATCGTCAGCATTTTGCCCTATCGTACCTTTCGGAATTCGGGGGGAGTCTAAACGGCATCGCAAAAAATCTTCTGAAAAATCCACTTGGTATTATTCCGGTTCTTATTGCACCTGATCGCCTGTGGTATTATTTCCAACTGTTTGTGCCTGTCGGCTTTCTGTCTGTTTTCTCCCCGCTGTTTCTTGTTTTTTCCGCACCGGCACTTGGGATAAACATTCTCAGTAGTAACGGCAACATGCGTATGATTGATTACCAATATACGAGCGCCATAACGCCGTTTATTTTTATCAGTGCCATATTTGGATTTTCCGCACTGAAGCGATTTTTAGTTAAACGGTTGCAGATGAAGCCGATTGTACGGTGGATACCTGTTGGTATATTGTCTGTTGTACTTCTGTGTGCCGGGTATGCCACATATCAGTGGGGGGAATTTCCGTTTTCGCCAACATCCAGGTTCAAAACGTTTACGACAGTTCCGCATCATAAGGACCGTATGGACTGGGTGAAGCACTATATACCTCAGTCCGCATCGGTTTCTGCAACCAATAATCTTGGTGCACATTACTCCCAACGCAAAATCCTGTATAATTTCCCCATAGGGGCAATGAAAGCGGAGTATTCTGTCGTGCTGCTTGGTGATTATTACGCCTGGCCAAGCGGAGAGGTGCAACAGGCAACCGTCGATGCACTACTTTCAGATACTGGATACGAACTCCTTGCCCATGATGATAATTTTTACGCGTTTAAAAAGAAGGAATAAGGTCATATGGTAAAAGTCAGTTATGTAATACCCCAGTATAATGAAGTGGAAAGCCTGCCGGAGTTGGTTGCGCAGGTCCGGAAAGCCGAAAAACGGCCATTTGAGTTTGTATTTGTAGATGACGGCAGTACAGATGGTTCGTTTGAAATATTAAAAAACCTCAAGAAACAAAGCAAAGAACCATTTACCATCATCCGTTTCCGGAAAAACCAGGGGAAATCGGCAGCCATGGCAGTTGGATTTTCCTATGCACAGGGTGACTATGTCGTAACGCTTGATGCCGATTTACAGGATGATCCATCCCAAGTTGAAAAGTTGTTAACCAAACTCGACGAAGGATATGACCTGGCAGTCGGATGGCGCAAAAACCGTCAGGATCCGAAGCAGAAAATCCGTTCTTCCTATATGTTCAACACCGTCGTGTCAAAAATCAGCGGCGTATATCTCCATGACATGAATTGCGGAATGAAGGCATACCGGCGCCAGGTCACCAAAGAAATTCCAATGTATGGGGAGCTTCACCGGTTTGTTCCGGTGTTGGCTGCCAGGCGTGGATTTAGGGTAACGGAAGTGGAGATTGTACACCACGAGCGCAAATACGGAAAGTCAAAATTCGGAAAAACGCGTGCGTTGCATGCATTTTTTGACTTGATTACTACGATGTTCATTACGACATTCCAGAATAATCCGCTTAAGGTTTTTGGTGCCGCGGGAGTAATATTTATCGGGATAGGGGTGTTGGTTTTGCTCTATCTTTCCGGGCTTCATTTTATGGGGCAGTCGATCGGGAGACGGCCGCTTCTTCTGTTTGGCATCTTGATGATCCTTTCCGGTATCCAGATTTTTTCAACCGGATTATTGGGGGAACTGTTTGCCAGCACCACGGAAAAGACATCCCGGTATCCGGTTGCGGAAGTGGTGAAATAACTATGAAACTCGATGCATGGACTTTGTTTGGTTTTGCTGCGCAGTTTGTTTTTTTCCTCCGGTTTGTGATTCAGTGGCTGGCATCGGAACGGGAGAAGAAAAGCGTGGTACCCATTGGTTTTTGGTATTTAAGTATAGTCGGTTCGATAATGATTTTAATCTATGCCCTTCAGCGTAAAGACATTGTGTTTATCGCCGGTCAATTTTTGGCACTGTTTATCTACGCGCGCAATATCATTCTTCGGAAACAATCAAGGGAAGAATAGATAGTTCTATATGAAAAAGATTTATATTTTTGCACCGGATAAACAGGAGGTGATCGAAACACTAGTTGATGCCGCATCACAACACGGAGCAGGGATAATCGGGAATTACAGTCATTGTTATTTTTTAACAAAAGGAACAGGGAATTGGAAATCGCTAGATGGTGCCCACCCAACCATCGGGCATGTTGGTGAATATTCGCATGTACCGGAAGTAAAAATTGAAATGGTATGTCCGGATGAGAATGTTGTCTCGGTAGTGCGCGCAATACGAAATGTCCATCCCTATGAAGAACCGGAAATTGATGTAATCTCTTTAGATCCGGACAAATAATGATATGACAATTGCAATTTGCGGCTCCATGAAGTTTTATCTGGAAATGGAAGCGGTAAAACGTACACTTGAATCTCTGGGACATACGGTCATTATTCCAAAAAAAGGTGAAGAGGGAGATGTTCCGGTTGAAGCCCGTGCCGGGATAACGGAAGATGAAATCGTTGCCGCAAAAATCGAGTACGATTTTATCCGTGAGCATTTCAAAAATATCAACATTTCCGACGCGATTTTAGTGTTGAATTACGAAAAAAACGGGATCCCCAATTACATCGGCGGCAATACGTTTTTGGAGATGGGAGTTGCGTTTTGGCTTATGAAAACGATATATCTTCTCCATCCCGTTCCGGATATGGATTACAAAACGGAAATGCATGCGATGCAACCGGTTGTTCTTCATGGCAACTTAAGGAAAATTCCCCAAGTACTTAAATAACACCCAAAATCTGCTACAATAGGCAAGTTATTTCGCTTCCGTAGTTCAATGGATAGAACGCGGGCCTCCGAAGCCTGTAATTGCAGTTCGACTCTGCACGGGAGCACAACATATAATAATGTAGAGGAGGCGTCGCCTAGTGGCTATGGCACGCGCTTGGAAAGCGCGCGAGCGCAAGCTCCCGTGGGTTCGAGTCCCTCCGCCTCCGCAAAAGAAACGCAAAGGAATATTAAACGCACTAAAATTATTTCGTGTCATTGGAATTTAAATAAATCCTATTAACAAGATAGATATTGTTATATGAGCAACTTGTTTCATAACCTTATGTCTTCCAAGTTAGTGAGGGATCATATACCCGAAATAATTACACAATCCGGAAAAGTCGTTCATACGCACACCGCAACATCAGAAGAATATTTGCATAAACTTGTCGAAAAACTTCAGGAGGAATGCAAAGAGTATTCAAAAAGCTACGATCCGGAAGAGCTTGCGGACATTCTGGAAGTTGTATATGCATTGGGGGAAATTCACAAAATCCCACCGAAAAATCTGGAAACCATTCGGAAAAAGAAAAAAGTGTGCGGGGAGGATTTTCGAAGAAAATTATTCTTGAACTATAATCGTCGTTTATATGGCAGTTATTTTAAAAAATATTGATTGCGTGATTATTGGCGGCGGTCCGGCGGGGATCATGGCAGCCCTTTCGGTCCGGCACTATTTTCCCGACTCCCGTATTGTTATTCTGGAAAAATCCAATGAGCTGGCACGGAAATTACCTATATCCGGCGCAGGACGTGGCAATTTGACGAATGTACATCTCCGCGACAGTGCTTTGTCGTTTTATCACGGTGACCAAAACCTCATATCTTCTGTATTTTCGCAGTTTGGTTTTGATGACATAGTTCGATTTTTTACCGATCTGGGAATCCCACTGTATGAGGAAACCAAAATGGAAAAGGGAAAACTGTTTCCGATCATTGATCATGCAAAAACGGTCCGCGATATATTAGCCATGGAGGTGACCCGTGCCTCGATAGAAGTCTTTCTGGACTCTCAGGTTCTGTCGCTGACAAAAATCGGTTCCTGTTGGATGGTTAAAACAAATGAGCGGGAATTTTCCTGTACATCCATAGTATTGGCAACCGGTGGAAAATCCTACCCGGCACTTGGATCGGATGGATCAGGATTTGAACTGGCAAAAAGGCTTGGTCATACGATTGTTGAACCGGTTATTTCCGCCGTACCGCTGGTATCAAAAAATATTCTCTCGCACTATCTGCAGGGAGAAAAAATCCGGGCATCCGTAACCGTAGTGATCGACGGAAAAGATATACATATGGAAAACGGTGAGGTGTTGTTTACCCAATACGGATTTTCCGGTCCGGCAGTGTTTGATGTGAGTCGTGAGTGCTCCGTTCGGATCAACCGGGAACAGAAATCCGATGTGATACTTCGTATTTCGTTTGTACCGCATATCCCGGGTGGTGAGCTTCCGGATTTACTTCGAAAGCGTTTTGAAAATAATGCGGATTTTCCCGTATCTACTACGCTATGGGGTCTGGTGAGTGAAAAAGTTGCTAATGCGATTTGTGCTGCTGCATCCATTCCTAAAGGGCAAAAAAGCAGGGAGTGCTCGCGGGATGAACTCCGCAAAATCCAAAATATACTCACGGGGTTTGAAGCTTCTATAACAGGAACGCGTGGATGGAATGAAGGGGAGTTTACGGCAGGTGGAATATCAACGGATGAAATAAACCCCGCAACACTGGAATCCAAACTGAAAAAGCGGTTATTTTTTGCCGGAGAAATGATCGATGTTGATGGTGCTGTTGGCGGATTTAATCTTTCCTGGGCGTGGGCAAGCGGTTGGGTGGCCGGAAAACTAGTATAATTCGTATTATGGAAATAGACATTGTAAAAGAACGGATGCTGCTTTTTTTCCAAATTATGCAAAAAGATGTGTCGGGTATTGCATGGTCAAAAAATAAGGATAGAAATATGGAACACATGAAAGATAATGTTTTTGTTATCGGAATTGCCGGTGGCACCGGTTCGGGTAAAACGACGGTTGCACGCGAGATTGCATCGGCGTTTGCATCATCCGACGTTGTGCTTTTGGAATTCGATCATTATTACCGGGATTTAACCCGCTTATCTCCCGAAATCCGCACAGCCATGAATTTTGACCATCCCGATTCCCTTGAAAGCGAATTACTTGTTTCCCACGTACGGGCGTTAAAACAAGGGGAATCCATCAACCGTCCATGCTACGATTTTAAGACCCATTCCCGGACAGCCGAAACGGTTGTCATCTGACCATCACCGGTTCTGATTATCGAAGGCATTCTGACATTCGTGTATCCGGAACTGCGAGATCTTTTGGACATGAAAATATTCGTGGACACGGAGGCAGACATCCGGTTTATCCGCCGGCTGGAACGGGATGTGAAGGAACGGGGGAGAAGTCTGGAAAATGTGGTTGCCCAATATACAGCGACGGTTCGTCCGATGCATCTTGAATTCGTGGAGCCAAGCAAACGGTTTGCTGATATTATTATTCCGGAAGGCAGAAATGACATGGCGATGCATGCCTTAATTACGATGGTAAGCCAGCGCATTACCCATTCGCCAAAGCAAAATTCCACACCTTCATGAAACAAAAAATTTTATTAACCGGTGATGACGGATATAACAGTATCGGCATTCGCCTCCTTATCCATTTGCTTGCCGATTCATATGATTTAAACATTGCAGCTACCAAAGTCCAGCAAAGCGGGGTTGGGGGGAAGATTAACATGAAGGGCGGGGAAATCCGCGAAATTACTGTTGATGGAATTTCCGGAATATCCGTTGACGGATCACCGGTTGATGCGATTGAGTGTGCAAATGTGTATTACAAAGACAGGTTTGATTGGGTGATTTCAGGAATGAATCTAGGGGTAAATATTGGTGGATATAATATATCCTCTGGTACGTTTTCCGCAGCATTTTATTCCCTCTACAGTGATATAGCCTCGCGTGTTTTAGCAGTAAGCCTCGATATTGATCCAAGTTTGCATGGATATGCCCACAATGGCACGGATTCAATAACGCAATATTTAGAGTATCCTGGAGTTCCGCTTTCGCGTTTACTGCCGATAATTTTTTCGACACCTTGGTATGATGCTCCTTTATTTAACGTAAATTTTCCATACAGGGAAAAATATAATCATAAGGTATCGATTACTTCGTTAAGGAGAAAGACGGAGGAGTATTGGTCTGGTCCTGTAGTCGATCTTGAAAATCAGCGGTTTTATTATCCTTCTCTTGACCATAAATCGGGTGACAGTGACATAACAAGCGATGCGGGAGCAATCGCACAGGGATACGTATCCGTTTCGCCGCTTTTTCCGTATATGGCACCGGAAGGACAGGATCGGCAGGAAAATATTCCCAAGGAAAGGATATTTTCCTTATGATTACCTGTGCATTTGAAAATGGCGGCACCACATCTCTTCGGCATGTAACGGTTGATGCCATTGTGCAAAAAGACGGGCAAGTGTTGATGGTCCGTCGGAATCAGTCGTTGGTCGAAGGCGGCAAATGGGCAATCCCCGGCGGATTTTTGCAGCGGGATGAACGGCCGGAGGAAGGGGCGCTCCGGGAGTTAAAAGAGGAAACCGGATGGGACGGGCAAGATCCGCAATTATTTGTTGTGTGTTTATCCCCGCACAGGGCAAACGACACCCGGAATTGGCAAAACATCAATTTTGCTTATATCGTGACCGCGTCGGGACAAACGGGTAAACACGATTGGGAATCGACGGATGTAGAGTGGTTTCCCCTTGATGGGTTGCCGGATGAATCCATGATCGCATTCGACCATGCAAACATCCTTCAGGCATTTGCAAAATATAAAAAATCCAGCCATCCGATTCCCCTTATTTGGTAATATCGCTGTTTCGGATTGTTTATGGTATGCTGCCGGTACGATGAGCGATATTGATGAAATCAAAAGCAAAGTGGATATTGTTTCCTACATTGGGAAAACCGTACCCCTGAAAAAGGCCGGCAGAAATTTCAAGGGGTTGTGTCCATTCCATAAGGAAAAAACTCCCTCGTTTATGGTGTCGCCCGACAGGCAGTCTTTTCATTGTTTTGGCTGTGGTGCCGGCGGATCGATTTTTGATTTCGTCATGAAGCTTCACCACGAGGAATTCGTGGATGCGCTGGAGGAACTGGCCGACGAAGCCGGAGTGAAACTAACCAGGTCGTTTGGTGAATCCCCGCAGGAAAAAAAGAAGAATGTGTTGTTGGAAATTCATGAAAAAGCCCAGGAGTATTACCACTATCTGTTAACCAAACATCGTCTTGGGGAAAACGCGATGCTGTATATTAAAAACCGTGGAATTACGGATAAATCCGTTGCGACATTTGGCATCGGATACAGCCCCAATAGTTGGGATGCGCTCACGAAATTTCTGCACAAAAAGGGATTTTCCGATGACAGTATCCTTTCTGCCGGTTTGGCAATATCGGGGAACCGGGGACTCTATGACCGGTTTCGTGGACGGATAATGTTTCCCCTTCGGGATGTCCGCGGGAGGACTGTCGGATTTTCCGGTCGCGCTTTGGACCCGACCGTGAAAGAGGCAAAATACATCAATACGTCCGAAACACCCATATACATAAAAGGAAATATGCTTTTTGGCCTTGATGTCACGAAGGATGCGGTGGTCCGGGAAAATACCATCATTATCATGGAAGGGGAAGTGGATGTTATTTCTTCATTTCAGGAAGGCGTGGGAAACGTTGCGGCAATTAAGGGATCCGCCCTTACGGAAGCGCAGGTTCACTTGATGCAGCGGTATTGCCAGCGGGTTGTATTCTGTCTTGATAGCGATATTGCGGGGGATGCCGCCGCCAGACGGGGTATTGAAATCGCCGACGAAGCAGGACTGGATATGCGTGTTGTCCAACTTCCTGTGGGGAAGGATCCCGATGAAGCGGTCCGGATGGATCCTATGGGGTTTAAGAAAGCAATCCGTCAGGCAGTACCGGTATATGACTATATTCTTTCTTCTGCGATGAAACGGTTTGATACGGCGGATCCATACGGCAAAAAACAGGCAAGCGACGAACTCATGCCGATGTTGGTGAAAATTTCCAATCCCATCATCCAATCCCATTACATAAAAAAAGTATCCCAGCAGTTGGGTGTTGATGAACAGACTATCCTCTCTGCCATGAAAAAAACACGTTTGCCGGTAGGCCGCATACCACACAAAGACGAACAGACAGCGGTACAAAAACCGGAACGGGTAAAACCGGAAGAATACTTATGTAGTTTGGTGTTTGCCGGCGATATCCGTGTCCTGTTGCCGGATATCACCCGGTTACTTCCCAGAATTTCCGATACTTCCATCCGGAGGATTTTGGAAAGTCTGGCAGCATGGGTGAGCACAGTGAGTGAGGCGGCAGTTGATTATGCGGAATTTGCAAAAACCCTTCCGTCGGAACTGATTTCCGTATTTGATCAGGCATACCTTCGGGATGTCTCGGATGTATCGGAAGATCCTGACCGGTTTCGGGCGGAATGGAAAAAAGTGGTTGGTGAAATCACGAAACAGGATATTTACGCCTCACTTCGGGAAAAGACAGCCCGGCTGCACGATCCTGCCATCGGTGAAACGGAATCCGAAACGATTGCACAGGAAATTGCCCAATTAACCGCACAAATTCAGGCTCTGGAAAAATCCCTGTAGATTTGATACACTTGGGTGCCAAACGTGTTCAAGCGAAGTGTTGATGGGTCAAAACAACTGTTTTGAACTATCCGCTCACGGTACACACTATGCCAGCAAAATACAAAACCCTCACCGGCGTCGAAGACCTTATCAAGGAAGGTAAGGAAAACGGATTTATCTCCCAGGATGATATCCTCTATTTGTTCCCCAAACCGGAAGAACATATTTCCGAAATAGATGCACTCTATGATGTGCTCATTAAAAGCAATGTTGATGTGTTTGAAACCACGATGCAGGAAAACGAAAAGGATTCCGGCAAAAGCATCGAAGAGCTGGAAAAGGAAATCGAGGCACTGGTTAATGCCGGCAACGACGGCGTTTCCGATCCGGTCCGGATGTATCTTAAGGAAATCGGCCGTATTCCGCTCCTGACGTTTGAAGATGAAATTTCCCTTGCTAAACGGTACGAAAAAGGGGATAAGAAAGCAAAACGGATTTTGACGGAAAGCAACCTTCGTCTTGTCGTATCCATTGCGAAAAAATATATCGGACGGGGAATGTCGCTTCTGGATTTGATTCAGGAAGGAAACCAGGGACTTATCCGGGCCGTGGAAAAATATGACTGGAGAAAGGGATTCAAGTTTTCCACATACGCCACCTGGTGGATCCGCCAGGCAATCACCCGGGCGATTGCGGACCAGGCACGTACAATCCGGATTCCCGTTCACATGGTGGAAACGATCAACCGGTTTTCCCGGATATCACGGCGTCTGATGCAGGATTTGGGACGGGAACCACA